>NZ_MUFV01000001.1:2406880-2729070 GCF_002017875.1 Deinococcus sp. LM3
CGCCACACCGGCGGAGGCGGGGGCTTCTGGGTGTCCGGCGGCCGGGTCGGGCGGCCCCCCACGCCCGCGTACACCGAGCTGCCCCCCAGGGAGCGCGTGCGGTACTCGACCGGCGCGAACACGCTGGCGGCCGCCACGCACTGCACGAGGCTGCCCCCGCCATTGAAGCGCAGGTCCACGACGAGCGCCCGCGCGCCGCCCTGCCGGGCCTCCTGCACCCGCGCCAGGAACTGCTCGGCGGTGTCCTGCGGCAGGAACGACGCGACCGTCACGACCGCCGTCCGCCCGTCCGGTCCGGCCCAGTGCAGGGTCGGTTCGTCCCGCGCGACCAGCAGGTCGCTGGTCAGCGTGAGGGTCTGCGGCAGTTGCCCGGCGCGCCGGACCTCCACGTTGAACGCCTCGCCCGTGCGTTCCAGTCGCGTGAACTCGGTCGGCCCGACCGGGGCGTTCTCACCACTGCGTTTGCCGGCCTCCTGGTCGTTCACGCGCGGCAGCAGATCCATGGCGCGCAGCCCGGCCCGGTCGGCGGGACTGCCCGGCATGACCGACGCGACCAGCAGGCCCCCCTCGACCCGCACGACCCGCGCGCCCGTGCGCAGCACCGGCCGGTTCTCCTGCACCTCCCGCAGTCGCAGCGCGCCTTCCGGGTCACGGACGCTGGTGTGCGCGTCCCCGACCTCGCGCAGCAGTTCGGTCAGGACCGCGCGGCCCGTGTCGAAGGAGCAGGCGTCACCGGCAGGCGCGCAGCGTTCCTCCAGCGTGCGGGCGTACTGCTCGCTCAGGGCGCGCAGGTCCGCGGTGGACCACCCGTAGTAGTCGCGCAGCACCGAGGCGGTCGCGTGCTGGTACAGGTCGGTGGCGGGACTGGCCCACGCCGGGACGACCCCCAGGGCGGCGCTCAGGAGGAAGGGCAGGGCCGCGCGGCGCAGGCCGGAAGCAGACAGGAGGGGCACCCGCCCAGGCTAGAGCACGCCGCCGCTCCCACAACGGAACGGCGCGCACCTTGTGAGGCCCGCGCCGCGTTCAGTGTCCGGGGGTACCCCCGTCGCCGGTTCCGGTTCAGTCCGGCCAGCCGCCGTTACAGGCGGGCGCTGGCCTTCATGTTCGTCAGTTTCAGGGTGTCGAACGACAGGCTGCGGCCCTCCGTGAAGCGCAGCCCGAAGTACCCGCGCCCGGCCTTCGCGGCCGTGTCGAGCGCCGCGCCGCCCAGCGTGAACGCCACACCCTGCCCCCGCGTGAGGTTCAGCGTGCCGATGCTCTGCGCCTTCTCGCCGTCCGCGTCGCAGACGAACATGCGCGGGGCGACCAGGGACGCCGGGTACTCGCGGCAGGTGCCGGGCAGGCTGGTCAGGTCCGGCCGGACGAACATCTCGACCTTCGCCAGCGTCCCGCCGGACGTGGACAGGTACGTGGCGTCGCCGCGCACCGTCACCTGCTGCAGCACGGACGGCACGCGGTTGTCCTTCAGGGCGTCCTGATCCAGGTACACGACCTTGCCGCCCAGCGCGCTGCTGTCCGGCAGTTCCTGAACGCTGTCCTGAATGTCGACGCTGGGGGTGGGAATCAGGCCGCACCCGGCCAGGAGGAAGGCGGCGGTGAGGGTCAGGGCAACGGAACGCATCATCTGACCGAGGGTAGCAGCCGCCGGGGCGGGCAGTTGCCCCGGCCCCCTCACTCCGGCCCCCGTCATTCCGGCCGGGCGGCCCCCTCTGGTACGCTGCTGCGGTGAAGAAGTCCCCGACCGTCACCCTCCAAGCCCAGGCGGTGCGCCGCATCGCGGGCCGCTACCCCTTCGGGCACAGCGGCGACATCGCCCGCGCCGACGAGGGCATCCAGCCGGGCGAGGTCGTGAACGTCCGCGCCGAGGGCAGCACCCGCCTGATCGCACGCGGGTACTTCAACCCGCAGGGCGCCACGCCGCTGAGATTGCTGACCTGGCAGGACGAGGATATCGACCTGAAGTTCTACCGCGCCCGCGTGAAGGCCGCCCTGGCCCGCCGCGAGGGCCGCATCCTGAACACCGACGCCATGCGCGTCCTGCACGCCGAGGCCGACGGGATGCCCGGCGTGATCGCCGACCAGTTCGGGTCCGTGCTGAGCGTGCAACTGCGCAACGCCGGCGTGGAACGCCACCGCGACCTGATCGTGAAGGCCCTGAAGGACGAGACGCGCGCCGCGAGTGCCTTCGAGCGCAGCGACACCGGCGAGCGCCGCCGCGAGGGTCTGGACCTCGTGACCGGCACCCTCTGGGGCGACGTGCCGGAACGCGTGGAATTCTTCGAGGACGACCTGCGGCTGCACTTCGCGCCCATGGACGCCCAGAAGACCGGGTTCTTCCTCGACCAGCGCGACAACCGCCGCCTGATGGCCTCGCTGGTCCGGCCCGGCGCGGGCTTCCTGGACGTGTACTCGTACACCGGCGGCTTCAGCCTGCACGCCGCGAAGGCCGGCGCGAAAGCCACCGCCATCGACAAGGACAACGTCGCCCTGGCCGCGCTGGAACAGGCGGCGCGCAGTAACGGCGTCAGCGTCGGCGTGCGCTGGGGCGACGCCCTGGAAGCCCTCGCCGCGCTGGAAAAAGACAGACGGACCTTCTCGGCCATCGTGCTCGACCCGCCCACCCTCGCCAAGAGGCGCGATGACGTCCCCCGCGCCAAACGCATCTTCACGGACGGGGCCGCCAGCGCCCTGCGGATGCTGGAAAGCGGCGGGCACCTGATGATCAGCACCTGCGCCCACTACATCCGCGTGGACGATCTGCTGGACGCCGCCCGCGTCGCCGCCGCCGAGGCGAACACCGACGCCGAGGTGCTCGACGTGACCTACCAGCCCGCCGACCACCCGCACCTCCTCAGCGTGCCCGAGAGCCTGTACCTGAAGAGCATCCTGCTGCGCAAGGCCTGAAGCGACGCTTGAGAAGGTGGGCGTGCGTACTCTGACGGGCGCGTTCGGCGGGCAGCATCGGGTATGTCTGTCCGCCGATTCCTGCTGCTGGGCGTCCCCCTGTCCGGCGTGGCGCTGGCCCACTACGCCGCGCCGCTGCCCCTGAGTGCCGTCGCGCCCGCAAAGGCGCAGTTCGGCCTGCCGTTCGCGGGACCGCCCGGCCCGGACACCTGGATGCTGGGGCAGGGGTACGGGAACACCACCGGCGCGTACCGGCAACGCCAGAGCACGTACGGGGCCCTGCAGGGCATCCACGCGGGCCTGGACTTCAGCGCGCCGTGCGGCACGCCCGTGCGGGCCATCGGGGACGGCGTGGTGGCCGAGGTGGACGGCCCGCACGGCAGCCCGCCGCACAACGTGGTCGTGGATCACGCGGGCAACCTTTCCAGCCTGTACGGGCATCTGCGGGTGCGCTCCAGCCTGCGGGTGGGGCAGCGGGTCGCGCGCGGGCAGGTGATCGGCGAGAGCGGCGACTCGCAGGGCACGTGTGTCAGTGCGCCGCACCTGCACCTGGAACTGCGCGACCGTTCGCACCAGCGGTTCTTCAACCCCCTGCCGTACATCGCGGCGGACTGGAATTCCCTGGCGCTGGCCGGGAGTTTCGGGCGCGGGTACGAGTACGACCTGACCCAGCCCCGGCGCTGGCAGACGCCGGACTCGCAGCCCCCGGCCCTGCGGGGCGGCCCCTTGCTGAACGAGTACCGGCAGCCCTGGCCACCCGCCGCCGGGGGTGCCCGGTGAGGCGCGCCGCCCTGGCGGTCCTGATGCTGGGAACAGCGCACGCCGCGACCCTCCCGTCCCGCGCGGTCCTGAGTGGCGAGTGCTGCCCCGGCGTGGTCTGGACGCCCGACTCGCGCGCCCTGCTGTTCCTGGACGGCGCCCCGGCGCGCGCCTCGACCGGCATCTATCAGGTCGCCGCGACCGGGGGCGCCGTCACGCGGCGGTTCTCCAGCGTGGCGTACTTCTCCCCGGCCCTGAAGTGGGCGGTGCGGCCCGGCTCGGGCGAGGCCACCACCCTGGAACGCCTCGCGGACGGGCGGCGGTTCACGCTGCCCACCTACGGCGCGAACGTCACCTGGACGGCCGCCGAGACCCGGCTGGCCTACGCCCGCAGCGACACGACCGGCAACTTCGACCGCCGGGTCACGCGGGTATTCGTCGCCGACGCCTTCGCCGCGCCCCGGCAGGTGGCGAGCCTCTCGGGCGGCAGCATTCACGGCTGGCTGAACGACACCACCCTGCTCCTGAGCGGCAAGGCCACCGCCGCCGCGCGCGACCGCGATCTGTTCACCCTCGACACCCGCAGCGGCGCGCGCCGTACCCTCAGGACCGCGCTGGGCTTCCGTTCGGTGACCATCAGCCCCGGCGGGCGGCAGGTGGCGTACACGGTCGCCTTCGACAGCGCCGCCCGTAACGGCCTGTGGGTGCAGGGCACCGCCAGCGGCAGCCCCCGCGAACTGAGCACCTTCGGCTCGTACCGCTGGCGGGACGCCGCGCGCCTGCTGCTGATTCCCCTGAACGGGGCGGGCGGCCCGCACACCCTGCGGCAGTACGACGTCAACACGAACGCCTGGAAGACCCTGGGCGACCTGGGCGATCAGGTGCGCCTGTCGGACTGGTCCGTCAGCCCCGACGGGCGCCTGCTGAACTACCTCAGCGCCCGCGACGGCAACGTGCGCGTCCTGACGCTGCCCTGAGCGCCGGGGGAGTCGCTCAGCGGGGTCCGGCCCCGGCGCGGACCGTGGCGGGAACCGCGCGGGCGTCCTGCAGGGGGGCGCCCGTCAGGGTGGGCGTCCAGGTGACGTTCCCGGTCAGCGGGCGTGCCGGGTTGGCCGCATTGAAGGCAGCCAGCAGGTCCAGTTCCTGGCCGTCGGTCAGGGCGTTGCCGGTCGCGTGGACCTGCGGCGGTTCCAGGTCGGGTCTGCTCCAGTTGTACAGCAGCCGGTCGGGCGTGACACCTGCCGGGAGCGCGAAGGCGTTGTTCTGCACGACCAGCTGCGCGCCGACGCCCGCGCCCACGCTGTACCCGTACGTGGCGGGGTCGGTGATCTCGAACAGGTTGTTGTACACGTGAACCTGCCCGAAGCGGACGCGCGGGACGCGCTGCCCCAGGTTCCGGAAGAGATTGTGGTGCAGCGTGACCCGCAGCCGTCCACGGTCCGAGGTGGGTACGTCCGGCGCGGCGGGGCGGTCGGTCGAGCCGATCAGCATGCCCTTGTCGTGGTCGCGCAGCACACTCCAGGACACTGTGACGAGATCCGATCCCCTGGTGATGTCCAGGGCGCCGTCGTGCACCTGGTAGGGGCGGCCCAGCAGGGTGGGTTGCGCGTGGTCTGGATTGAGGCCGTCGCTGAGGTCCACGCGGTCCACCCAGACGTGCGTGGACGTCACGACGCTGATCAGGTCGTACTCGGAGTTCCAGTTGCCGGTCGCGCCGTCGGTGGGGTCCCAGGCGGGAAAGCAGTCGGCGGCGTCCTCGATGGTCAGGTTGCGGATGATGACGTTGTCGGCCTTCTCGATCCACAGACTCAGGTGGTTCAGGCGGGCGTTGCGGTCCAGGCCGATCAGGCTGGTGTTCGATCCGACGCGCAGTCTGATCTGCGCGGCCTGTCGCTGGGCGCTGGCCCGGCGGGCGTCCTCCAGTGGTCCGGCGGGTTTCTGGGCGCGGCCGTACGTGGCGGGGTCGTAGGCTTTCAGGTAGGCGTCCAGGGTGTAGCTCCCCTCCTGGAAGTCCGTGCAGGTCAGGGGGCGGCCGCCTGGGGCGGTCATGCCGTCGATGAGGCCCCGCACGTAGATCAGGCGTGGGGTGCCGTCGCCGTTGCCGAGGGCGCTGACCAGTTCGGCGTGGGTGCTGACCGTGAAGGTGTGGGCGGCGTCGGCGCGGCTGCCGCCGGTGGTGCCGCTGCCGCTGGCGGCCCAGCCGTCGTTGGCCGGGAGGGCTTCGCGGCCCAGGGGCTGGCCGGTGGGGATGGGGGTGACGGTGCAGGCGCTGAGCAGGGCAGTTAGGGCGGTCAGGTGAAGCAGGGTACGGCGCATGAGGGCTCCTGGGCGCGTGCGGGCGCGCGAGTGCGGGGCCCGGTGATGAGGCCGGGCAGCGATGAGGGCGCGGACGCCCCTGTGGGCAGCCACCCGGTCTGGGTTATCGATTACCCAGACCGTAACACTGGCCTGCCGAACCGTCAACCCGCCCTGCCGGAGACCCGGGGGCGAATGAGGAATCCCCCCATGTTCGCCTGCCGCCCTGACCTGCTAGACTGTCTCGTTTCCGAAGCGGAGGCGGTGCCTTACGCGTTCAACGTAACCCCCGGCGGCCCGGTCTACGTCTGATTCCTGCTGTTCCGGCCGCACTTTTCAGGGAGAATCCACCTTGCAGAACAATCTAATCGTGAAGGGCGCCAAGGCACACAACCTCAAGGACATCACGGTGGAACTGCCGCGCGACCAGTTCGTGGTGATTACCGGCGTGTCCGGCAGCGGCAAGAGCACCCTGGCCTTCGACACCATCTACGCCGAGGGCCAGCGCCGCTACGTCGAGAGCCTCAGTGCGTACGCGCGCCAGTTCCTGGGCCTGATGGAGAAACCGGACGTGGAGAGCATCACGGGCCTGTCCCCGGCCATCTCCATTGACCAGAAGACCACCAGCCACAACCCCCGCAGCACCGTCGGTACCGTGACCGAGATCCACGACTACCTGCGGTTGCTGTACGCCCGCGTGGGCACCCCGTACTGCCCGGTCTGTGGCCGCAAGATCGAGAAGCAGAGCCCCAGCGAGATCACCGACCGCCTGCTGGCAGGCTTTGAAGGCAAGCGCGCCATCCTGCTGGCCCCCGTCGTGCGCGGCCGCAAGGGCGAGTACCGCAAGCTGTTCGCGGACCTGCGCCGCGAGGGCTTCGCGCGCGTCCGGGTGGACGGCACGCTGTACGAACTGGAGGAAGCCGAGAAGCTGAAGCTCGAGAAGTTCGAGAAGCACGACGTGGACGTGGTCATTGACCGCGTGACCCTGCGCGAGGCCGACCGCAGCCGCATCGCCGAGAGCGTGGAACTGGGCCTGCGCCGGGGCGAGAGCCTGCTGCGCGTGCTGATGCCGGACGCCGGCGAGGACGGCGGACCGCACGAGGAACTGTACTCCGAGAAGTTCGCCTGCCCCGAACACGGCAGCGTGCTGGAGGAACTCGAACCCCGCTCGTTCTCGTTCAACTCGCCGTACGGCGCGTGCGGGGACTGCGCGGGCCTGGGCAGCAAGCAGGAGTTCAGCCCGGACCAGATCATCGACGACAAGCTCTCCATCGCCGAGGGCGCCATCCTCCCCTGGAGCAAGAAGGGCACGGGCGGCGGCATCTACTACTGGGACAAGTTGCAGGCGCTGGCCGAGCACCTGGAGTTCAGCGTGAAGACCCCCTGGCGTGACCTGCCTAAGAAGGCGCAAGAGGCCATCCTGAAGGGGCCGGGCGCGCCCTTCGAGGTCGTGTACCGCCGCGCGGGCAAGGAAACCATGCGCTTCATGACCGAGTTCGAGGGCGTGATTCCCAACCTGGAACGCCGCTACGCCGACACGGAATCCGAGTTCATGCGCGAGAAACTCGAGGAGATGATGGAACTCCAGCCGTGCCCCACCTGCGGCGGCACCCGCTACAAACCCGAGATCCTCGCCGTGCGCGTGGGCGGCCTGAACATCAGTCAGGCGAGCGGTATGAGTGTGCTGGACGCCGACACCTTCTTCCGTGACCTCCAGGGCGGCGCGCTGGACCACGACGCCATCGACCCCTTCCTGAAAGGCCACCTGGGCGGCACGGCCCGCGCGCACGCGCCCAGCCGCTACGAGTACGTGCTGAACGACTTCGGCACGGCGGTGGCCGCCCCGATCCTGCGGGCCATCCGCACCCGCCTGAAATTCCTGGTGGACGTCGGCCTGGACTACCTGAGCCTGGACCGCACCGCGAACACCCTGTCCGGCGGCGAGGCGCAGCGTATCCGGCTGGCCACGCAGGTCGGCAGCGGCCTGACCGGCGTGCTGTACGTCCTCGACGAGCCGTCCATTGGGTTGCACCCCAAGGACAACCACCGCCTGATCGGCACACTCAAGCACCTGCGCGACCTGGGCAACACCCTGATCGTCGTCGAGCACGACGAGGACACCATGATGGACGCCGATTACCTCGTGGACATGGGGCCCGGCGCGGGCGTTCACGGCGGGCAGGTCGTCGCGGTCGGCACGCCCGAACAGGTCAAGCAGGACAAGAACAGCCTGACCGGCAAGTACCTGCGCGGCGAACTGAAGATCGAGGTGCCCAAGAGCCGCCGCCGGGGCAACGGCAAGGGGCTGAAGGTCATCGGGGCGCGCGAACACAACCTCCAGAACGTCTCCATCGAGATCCCGCTGGGCACCATGACCGTCGTGACCGGCCCGTCCGGCAGCGGCAAGAGCACCCTGATCCACGACATCCTGCACGCCACCCTGGCCCGCGAACTGAACGGCGCGAAGACCACCCCCGGCAAGTACGACCGCATTGAGGGCATGGAGCACCTGGACAAGGTCATCGAGATCGACCAGAGCCCCATCGGACGCACGCCGCGCAGCAACCCCGCCACGTACACCGGCGTGTTCACCGAGATCCGCGACCTGTTCACCCGCACCCCCGAGTCGCGGCGGCGCGGCTATCAGGCCGGGCGCTTCTCGTTCAACGTGAAGGGTGGCCGCTGCGAGCACTGCAAGGGCGACGGCGTCATGAAGATCGAGATGAACTTCCTGCCGGACATCTACGTGCCGTGCGAGGTCTGCAAGGGCGCGCGCTACAACCGCGAGACGCTGGAAGTGAAGTACAACGGCAAGACCATTGCCGACGTGCTCGACCTGACCGTCGAGGACGCCCAGACGTTCTTCGAGGCGATCCCCGCCATAGAACGCAAGATGACCCTGCTGTGCGACGTGGGCCTGGGCTACATGAAGATCGGGCAGCCCAGCACCACCCTCTCCGGCGGCGAGGCGCAACGCATCAAGCTCGCCAGCGAACTGAGCAAGCGGGCCACCGGCAAGACCATCTACATCCTCGACGAACCCACCACGGGTCTGCACTTCGAGGACGTGCGCAAACTGATGGAGGTGCTGCAACGCCTCGTGGAGGGCGGGAACACCCTGGTCATCATCGAGCACAGCCTGGACGTCATGAAGACCGCCGACCACATCATCGACCTCGGCCCGGAAGGCGGCGTGCGCGGCGGCACCGTGGTCGGTACCGGCACCCCCGAGGAGATGGCCGCGCACCCGACCAGCCACACCGGCGAGTACCTGCGCCGCGTCCCCGGCATCGTGGCCGCCACTCCCCGCACGCCCGCTGCCGCCAGTGCGCCCGCCCCGAAAAAGCCCGGCCGGCCCGCGAAGAAACCCGCAGTGTCCGGGGAGCCGGAACTGGTCGGTGCGGCTCCTGCCCGCAAGAGTCGTGCTAAGAAAGAAAGCGCATGACCCAGCCCGATCCCACCCGACCCGACGCCGCGCAACCCGCCGCTGCCCCAGCCGACCCTGCCCAGGCCCAGGCGGCGCAGACCGCTGCCCCGGCCCGGCCCGAGCGGCGGCCCGAGCGCCGTCCCGTGCCGCCGCCCCCGGCGGGACCGGACGCCCGGCCCGGCATGACGCTGCTGAAGCTCACGCTGGGGGCCGCGTGCCTGCTGGCCCTGGCGTACTTCCAGTGGACGCCCGGCGAGTGGCCCGTGCGCCTGCTGACCTGGGTGCTGCTGACCCTGCTCGCCGACGAGTTCGGCGGGTGGTTCGGGTACGCCGGCCTGCTGCTCGGCGGGGTGGGTTACCTCAGTCCCGTCGAGCCGCCCGCCGAGTGGCTGATCATCCTGCCGCTGGTCGGCGGCACACTGATGGGCACGCTGCTGCTCAAGCATTCGGGCGGCCTGTTCGTCCTGCCGTTCGCGGGAGTACTGTTCGCCGCCGTCCTGATCGGCGTGGGTCGGTTCGGAACGGTGCTGGACCCGCAGATGACGCTGCCCGGCACCCCGGAATTCCAGCGCAACGCCATCATGGCCATGCTGATCGCCCTGAGCGTCAGCGCCGTGCGGCAGCTCACGGAACTGATCCTGCGCCGCCGCCGGATGAGAGCCCCGACAGCCACGATCGGCTGACCCGCCCACCAACCCGCCCAGGCCGCCGCTTTCCGAATCCGGAAGCGGCGGCCTGCTGCGGTCCAGCCCACCCGCCCGACCATCCGCCCAGATCGTCCCCGGCGTGACCGTCTCATGGCGGCGCGTTACACTCCGGGGCAAGATGAACAGCAACTCCAACCGCACCATCCTCGTCATCGGCACCCTGATCGCCGTGGCCCTGATCGCCCTCGCCCTTGTCGCCGTGCGCGGCAAACCCGCCGCCGGAGCGGGCCTGAACGGCGACTTCGACCTGACCGGGCAGCCCTTCGCCGGCAAGGCCGACGCGCCGGTCAGCGTGGTCGTCATCGAGGACTTCAAGTGCCCCGTCTGCAAGACCTTCGAGGAGACGGTCGCGCCCGGCCTGAAGACCAACTACGTGGACACCGGCAAGGCCAAGGTGTACACGCTGGTCTGGCCGTTCCTGTCCGAGGTGGCCCGCCTGCCCGTCAACGACAGCAAGTTCGCCGCGCAGGCCGCCAAGTGCGTGTACGACCAGGGCGGCAACGACGCCTTCGGCAGCTTCAAGAGCATCCTGTTCCGCGCGCAGGGCGACGAGAGCACCGCCTGGGCCACCAAGACCCGCCTCAAGGACCTCGCCGGGAACGTCGAGGGCATCGACCAGGGCCAGTTCGCCACCTGCCTGGACACCGACGCCACCGCCGCCCGCGTGGACGCCGACGAGAAACAGGTCACGGACGCCCGCGTGAACTCCACGCCCACCGTGTTCGTGAACGGCAAACAGGTCCTGAACGGCAGCGGCCAGGGCAGCTACCTGCTGGCCGACGTCAGCGCCGCCATCGACGCCGCCAGCAAGTAAGCCGTGAGCCGCGACAACCGCCTGTACGTCGCGTGGGTGATCGCCCTGATCGCCACGCTGGGCAGCCTGTACTTCAGTAACATCCTGGGATTCAAACCCTGCGTGCTGTGCTGGTACCAGCGCATCGCCATGTACCCGCTGGCCGTCATCCTGGGCATCGGCGCGCTGCGCGGCGACCTGGGTGCCCGCCTGTACGCCCTGCCGCTCGCGGTGGTCGGCGCGGTCATCGCCCTGATCCAGAACCTGGAGGACTGGGGCCTGATCCCGGTCCTGAAAGCCTGCACCGCCGACGCCACCACCGTCGCCTGCGACATCCCCTGGCCACTGTGGGGCAGCGGCGCGCTGGCTGGCCTGAACACCGTCCTGACCATCCCGGTCCTGAGCATGACCGCGTTCATCCTGATCATCGGCCTGCTCGCCTGGGGCCGCCCCCGCAGCCTCTGATACGGATTCCGTTTGTTTCGCCAACAATCCGGAACTTCACCGGATTGCCGGCTCCACGTCCGGAACCCATTTTGCTCCCACTCGCTTCGCTCGGATTGAACGGGCTTTGCAGCCCATTCAATCGGAGTCCGTATGAAGGAGGCGCGCGGGAAGCGGGGCGCGGGGTGCGGTGAGGACTCCTGCGCCCCGCTCCATGGCGGCCGGAACTCAGGGTGGACAGGGGAGAGTCCTCCCTTCCCCACCGCTCCCTGTGAGTGGCGCCCCGCCTCCCCGCCTAGACCGGGCGGCCCGCCATCATGAACGACGCGGTCATGCCCCCGTCGACCGGGACGATCGCGCCGGTCAGGAAGCTCGCCTCGTCACTGCCTAGGAAGTACACGACCTTCGCCACCTCCTGCGGGGTGCCCAGGCGGCGCAGGGCGTGCAGGTCCTCGTAGTCCCGGCGGGTCTGCTCGGGGTTCTCGCTTTCTGCGATGGCTGCCAGCACACCCTCGGTGCTGATCGCGCCGGGCGCGACCGCGTTCACCCGCAGCCCGCGCGGCGCGAGGTCCAGCGCCATGGCCCGCGTCAGGTTCACCAGGCCGCCCTTGCTGGCGTTGTACGCCGCGTTGCCCTGCTCGGCGAACAGACCCTGCACGCTCGCCACGTTCACCACCGCCGCTCCGTGTGGCAGCAGGTCCACCAGCGCCCGCGTCAGCAGCAGCGGGGCCGTCAGGTTCACGCCCAGCGTCCGCGCCCAGCCGCGCTCGCTGACCTCCAGCACGCTGCCGTGCGCGCCCTGGTACGCCGCGTTGTTCACGAGGACCTGCACGCCTCCCAGTTCCCGCGCCGCCCGCACGATCCGCTCCCGGCCCGCTGCGGTACTCACGTCCGCCTTCACGCGCCGCTGCCCCCGCAGGACCGGCGGGAGGTTCACGTCGGCGCTCAGTACCCGCCATCCCCGCTCCGCGTACAGTTCCGCCACGGCCCGCCCGATGCCGCGCGCCGCGCCGGTGACCACCACACCACTCGTGTCCGTCATGCCCTCAGTGTCACGGACACCCGCCCGGCTGGGGCGGAGGCATAAGACACGCTCAAGTGAAGGAGGGGGGTGGGCAGTGGGAAGTGAGAAAAGAGGAGGCCCGCCGACGGCGTTCGCGTCGGTGGGCCTTTCAGTTGGAGGTGGGTGCTGGGGCGGAGGTCGGCCACCGGCCCACTTCCCACATCCCGTTTACTTGCGGCTGGCTTCGATCAGCGCGGGGACGATCTCGTTGATGTCGCCCACGATGCCGTAGTCAGCGACCTTGAAGATCGGTGCCTCGGCGTCCTTGTTGATGGCGATGATGTTCTTGCTCTTGCCCATGCCGCTCAGGTGCTGCACGGCGCCGCTGACGCCCAGGGCGATGTACGCCTTGGGTTGCACGGTCTTGCCGGTCTGGCCGACCTGCTCGGCGTAGGGGCGCCAGCCGGCGTCCACGACGGCGCGCGTGGCACCGACGCCCGCACCGATGGAGTCGGCGAGGCCCTCGACGTAGCGGGTGAAGTTCTCGGGGCTGCCCACGCCGCGTCCGCCGGTCACGATGACGTCGGCTTCGGTCAGGGCAACGCGGCTGCTCTTCTCGACGCTGCGGCCCGTCACCTGCACGCGCGGGGCGGGCAGGTCGAGTTCCACGTCGTACTGCTCACCAGCGGCGGCGGCGGGCGCGGCGGGCGCGAACGAGCCGGGCTTGACGGTCACGACGACCGTGCCGTCGGCCTCCACCGTCTCGGTCACGCGGGCCAGGTAGGTGTAACGCTGCGCCTGGAGGGCCGCGCCGTTGCTGCTCAGTCTGGTGGCGTCCTCGAGGTACGGTGCGTCGAGTTTCACGGCGACCCTCGGGGCGTACTCGCGCCCGGAGCGGCTGCCGCCGATGATGATGGTGTGCGCCTCGCCTTCCTGCGCGATCTGCGTGGCAGCGGCCGCCCAGACCTCGGCGTTGTACGTGGCGAGCGCGGGCAGGTCGGCCACGAGCACCTGATCGGCCACAGCGGCGGCCTCGGCGGCCACGGCCGCGACGTCCTGGCCCAGCACGAGCAGCGTGACGGGACCTTCACGCCCGGACTCGCGGGCGGCAGTGACCATTTCCAGGGTGGCTTTCGCCAGTTTCCCGGCAGTGTGTTCAGCGACGATCAGAATCATGCGATCACCTTGGCTTCGTTCCGAAGCAGTTCCAGCAGTTGTTGCGCGGCGGCCTGGGGGTCCTTGCCGTCGATCATGGTGTTGCGGCGGGCGCGGGTCTGAATCTCGGCGTTCACGGTGCGGACCTTGCCCTGCAGCTGGTACGCGGCGGGGTCGTCCTTGCGCAGTTCCTTCTTCTTGGCTTTCATGATGTTCGGCAGGGTAGGGTAGCGGGGTTCGTTCAGGCCCTGCTGGGTGGTCACGACGGCCGGGAGCGTCGCGCTGAAGCTCTCGTTGCCGTCGTCCACGTCGTGGCGGCCGGTCAGCGTCTCACCGTCGAGTTTCAGTTCGTTCGTCCAGGTGAGCTGGGGCCAGCCCAGGCGTTCGGCGCTGGCAGCCCCGAGGGCCTGTGAGTCCCAGTCGGCTTCCTGCCCGCCGACCAGGATCAGCGTGACGTTCTCGGCCTGCGCGACCTGGGCCACGACGCGGCTGAGGGTCACGGCGTCGAATTTCTCGTCGGTTTCGATGTGAATGGCGCGGTCGACGCCCATGGCGAGCGAGGTGCGCAGGGCGTCCTCGACCTTCTTCGGGCCGACAGCCAGCGCGATGATCTGCTCGACGGGCGCGCCGCTCTCGCGCAGGCGCAGGGCCTCTTCGACGCCGTACTCGTCCATGCCGTCGATGACCAGGGTGGCGCCTTCGAGGTCGACGGTCTGGCCGCTGATCTTGACGCGCGCCTCGGCGTCGGGAACTTGTCTTACGAGGGTCAGGATGTTCATGGGTCCTCCAGTGAATCGGGGTTGCGGTGGGGGTGTCCGGGGACGTGTCGGTTCAGGTCGGGCACCTGAGGGCAGACGCGCCCAGCATGACAAATTGTACTTGGTTCAAGTTTAGCAGAGGACCCGGAAACAGGGAAGACCCACCGGACGCCGGACCGCTGCCGCCCTCCCACCCTAAGGACGTTGGAGCGGGAATGGAGAGCTTCCGGCGCTTTCCGGGAAGCTCGCAATGTTAGCTGCAACGTCCTTTTTCTGCTCCGCGCTCCGCGCGGTTTACCTGCAAGATAAACGCAGTGTACCTGGCGCCGCTCCCACCTGCACGCCGGACCCTCACGCTCAGGCATCCGGGACACTCCCCCTCATGAGAGGCCGACCGTGGGCCAGTGGCCCACCTTCACGTCGCTCCAGCCGCATACGGACACCTCCTGCTGCTCCCAGCTGCCCTTTACCGCCCGTTCAGCCCCCCACAGCCGACTCTTCACGTTCGGGGCCTCCTTAAATTTCCCGTCAACTGGCTCAAGGAACCCTCTCATGGTCACGGCCGAACCTGTCCTCATGAAGAAGCTCATCCCCCTGACCCTCCTCGCTCTCACCGCCACCGCCGGCGCGCAGTCCCTCAGCGGCGTGCAGCTCGGCCTGACCGGCGGCTACGCCAGCGGCCTCAGCGGCGAGATCTTCGTCCTGACCCCCAACGTCGTCGGTCCGGTCGGCGTGAAGGTCGGCGTGGCGACCACCCGCTCCGCCGACGCGATTCGGGATAGTTCCGCTTACGGTCTGGGTGTGGCCCCTACCCCTACTTTTGGCGATGCCAAGCAGCAGGGCCTGGCGACTGAGTCGGGGAGCCAGACAGTTGTGTCACTTGACGGTACCTACGCGTTAGGGGAAGTGGCCCCCGGCGTGGATAGCTCCCTCTATGCCGGTGGCCGCTACGGTATGTTCAGTGCCACTGCTGACTATGGCTCTGCTGGCCGCCAGACGTACCGCAGCAATGCTTTCGGAGTCGGGGCGGGCGCACTGGTCAGCTACGCGCTCACTGGCAACCTGAGCTTGGTGGGCGATGTGGGTGTGGACCACTTCTTCGATGCCACCGTTACGAGTGATGACGGTCGTGGCAACATCGACACCATCGCTACGAACGATGGTTCCTACAGAGAATCGACCTCCCCCTTCGTGCGTCCCGGCACCAACTTCAAGGCCCGCGTGGGTATCAAAGCCACCTTCTGATCTGCACCCCTGCCTGACCCGGCCGGCCCTCCCTGTGGGGGCCGGTTCGTGTTGTGTGTGGGCTAGCGTTCCAGGTGCTGCCGGAGCATCTCGAAGGCCGCCACGGTACGCGGGAACCCCAGGTACGGCACGCACATCAGGAGGGCGCCGCGTACCTCGTCCTCGGTGGCTCCGGCGTTCATGGCGCCGCGAATGTGGGTGCGCAGTTCGGGCGGGCTGCCCAGCGACACCAGTAGCGCGCAGGCGATCAGCTCCTTGCTTTTCAGGTCCAGGCCGGGGCGGTCATACACGGTGTCGTACGCGAAGTCGCGGATGTACGCGCCCAGGTCGGGGTCCAGCTGCTCGAGGCGCTGCTGGATGCGGCCCTGCTGCGTGCCGAAGATCACGTCCCGCGCGCGCGGGGAATCGGGGTCGGTCATGCGGGCAGGGTAGCGCGGCCCGCCGGTCGGGGCGGCGGCGCAGTCCTGGCAAGATTCCCGTCAGGACTGCGCCGCTACAGTAGCAGCAGGTGAAGGCCATGATCGGGCGCGGCGTGCGCAGATCGTAAGGTTTCACCTGCCTGGGTGGGTGGGGCGGCGATACTCTACACTCAGGCTGTCCCGTAGGCGTTCAGACATCGGTCCCCGTTCTGCCGCAGGCAGTCAGGTTCTCCTTAGCATTACTCCGTTCGCTCCAGCGACCTGTGATCTTCCGTTCGACCCGGTAACTTGACTGTCGCGCTTTTCCGCCCCTGGGGGTCACCCATGAACAGATACGATGACCGCGCCCGCCTCGTGTTCCACTATGCCCGCGAGGAAGGCAACCGTCTGGGCCACGCGATGGTCGGCCCCGAACACCTGCTGCTGGGCCTGATGCGCGAGGGCGGCACCGCCGCCAGCATTCTCGGAGAGTTCGGCGCGTCCCTGGACGGCCTGCGCCGCCGCGTCGAGGAGATCATCGGCCGCGGCGAGGGCAACCGCCTGAACGACGCGCCCAGCATCACCCCGCGCGCCCGGCGCGTCATGGAACTCGCGTCCAGCGAGGCCCGCAACCTGGGTGCGCAGGTCACGAGCACCGAACACATCCTGCTGGGCATCATCCGCGAGGGTGACGGCGTGGCCTTCCGCATCCTGCAGGAACTCACCAAGGACGTGGACACCATCCGCTGGCGCATCCTGGCGCAGGGTGAGGGCACGGCCAGCAAACCCGCCAAGCCGGTCGCCACGCCCTTCCTGGACGAGTACGGCCGCGACCTGACCAAATGGGCGCGCGAGGGCAAACTGGACCCCGTGATCGGGCGCAGCGAGGAGATCCGCCGCGTCACGCAGATCCTGACGCGCCGCACCAAGAACAACCCGGTCCTGATCGGCGACCCAGGCGTGGGTAAGACCGCCATCGTGGAAGGCCTGGCGCTCGCCATTCACGAGAAGCGCACCCCACCTAACCTGCACAACGTCCGCCTCGTCAGCCTGGACCTGAGCGGCGTCGTGGCCGGCACCAAGTACCGCGGTGAGTTCGAGGAACGCCTGCGCCAGATCATCGAGGAGCTGCGTAACGCGAAGGTCATGGCCTTCATCGACGAGCTGCACACCCTGGTCGGGGCGGGCGGCGCGGAAGGCACGCTGGACGCCGCGAACATCCTCAAGCCCGCCCTGTCGCGCGGCGAGATCCAGGTGATCGGCGCGACCACCACCGGCGAGTACCACCGTTACATCGAGAAGGACGCCGCGCTGGAACGCCGCTTCCAGCCGGTGATCGTGCTGGAACCCAGCCCCGCCGAGACGCTACAGATCCTGCGCGGCCTGAAACCCAAGTACGAGGAACACCACGGCGTTCAGATCCCGGAAGCGGCGCTGGAACTCGCCGTGCGCATCGGGGAACGGAGCCTGCCGGGCCGGAACTTCCCGGACAAGGCCATCGATCTGATCGACGAGGCCGCCAGCCGCGTGCGCCTGAACATGAGCGTGGGCCTGCCGGTTGCGGAGACCGAGGACGGCGAACCGTACGTGACCCGCGAGGACATCGAGAGCGTCATCAACTCCATGGGCGGCATCTACTCCGAGGAGACGGCCGCGCAACTCGGTGATCTGGAAGGCAACCTGCAGGATCAGGTGTACGGCCAGCCCGACGCGATCCGCGCGCTCAGCTCCGCGCTGCGCCGCGCCCGCGTGGGCCTGGGCGGCCGCACCCGCGTCGCCGCGAGTTTCCTGTTCGTGGGGCCCAGCGGGGTCGGCAAGACCCACCTCGCCAAGGCCCTGGCCCGCAGCCTGTTCGGCAGCGAACGCAGCCTGATCCGCATGGACATGAGCGAATTCCAGGAGAGCCACTCGGTCAGCAAACTGATCGGCTCGCCCCCCGGCTACGTGGGCTACGAGCAGGGCGGCCGCCTCACGGAAGCCGTGCGCCGCCAGCCGTTCAGCGTGATCCTGCTCGACGAGATCGAGAAGGCCCACCCGGACGTGTACAACACCTTCCTTCAGGTTCTCGACGACGGCCGCCTGACCGACGGACTGGGCCGCACCGTGGATTTCCGGCGCACGATCATCATCATGACCAGCAACACCGGCTTCAACGTGACGCCCACCGTGGGCTTCAGTCCGGTCACGCCGGACAGCAACGCCCCGCTGCGTAACATCTTCACCCCGGAATTCCTGGACCGCCTCGACGAGGTCATCCGCTTCAAGAGCCTCGGCGAGGAGGAACTCGTGCGGGTCGCGCAGCAGCTCATGGGCGAGATGACCGAGGAACTCGCCAGCCGCGAACTGAACGTCACCTTCGACCCGGCCATCGCCGCGTGGCTGGTCACGAAACTCAAGGCCCGCAGTCCCAAGCACGCGGTCGGCAGCAGCCGGCAGCTGCGCACCCTGGTCCGCGAGGAGATCGAGGACCCCCTGGCCCTGGAACTCACCAGCAACCACGGCGAGGAACTGCGCGTCGTGCTGGGCGAGGGCGGCATCCAGTTCGAGAAGGGTGAGGAAGCCGCCTCCCGCCAGATCCTGGCGTAAGCCCCCGGACCACTGGCCCCGCCGCGCTCCAGGCGCCGGCGGGGGCTTTTTCTGCAGCAACCCGCAGCGGCCCGCCCGCGTAGGGAAGAGAGATGAAGCTCGTGAAGCTCGCCCTGCCTGCCGCCCTGGCCCTGACCGTCTGCGCGGACGCCACCAGTGATCATACGGACTCCGATTGAATGGGCTGCAAAGACCGTTCAATCGGAGTCCGTGTCAATCCGGCGTCCGGGAACCATCCGCCCGCCGCCTGTCCAGTACCATGACGGTCATGACGAAAAGCATTTCCGATTTCCAGGATGAACACGGCCGCATCACCGGGTGGCCCAGCGACCGCCGCCGCGCGCACCAGCTCGCCATTCTCGATTACCTGACCGGGCTGTTCGAGCCGGGCGTGTCGTACGACCAGGGGCAGGTCGAGCAGATCCTGGCGGACCACAGCACCCTGGAAGACCCCAGCCTGCTGCTGAACGAACTGGTCGACAGCGACTACCTGGCGACCGAGGGCGGCGCGTACTGGCGTGCCGACGGTCGCCCCGGCGCGCGTGGCTAGAGCCCGCACGAACTACGTCTGCGGCAGTTGCGGGTACACCAGCGCCAAACCGCTGGGCCGCTGCCCGAACTGTCAGGCGTGGAATTCCTTCGAGGAGGAGGTTCCGGCCGCCGCGACCTCCTCGCGCGGCGGGGCGTACGGTGGCGTGGTGGGCGGGAAGCTCACGGCGCTGTCCACCGTGGGTCGCCGTGAGGAGCCGCGCGCGTCCAGCGGCATTCCGGAACTGGACCGCGTGCTGGGCGGCGGTCTGGTCGCCGGGGGCGTCACGCTGATCGGCGGCGAGCCGGGCATCGGCAAGAGCACCCTGCTGCTGCAGGTGGCCGACCGCGTGGCGAAACTGGGCGGCACCGTGCTGTATGTGGCCGGTGAGGAATCGCTGGAGCAGATCCGCCTGCGCGCCGACCGGCTGGGCGTGGCGCTGGACGGGGGCGCGGACATTCAACTGACCCGCGACACCCGCGCCGAGCACGTGGCCGCGCTGATGAGCGAGCACAAGCCCGCGCTGTGCATCGTGGATTCCATCCAGACCGTGACCGTGGAAGGCGAGGGGGCGCCCGGCGGCGTGGCGCAGGTCCGCGACGGCACCGCCCTGCTGACCCGCGCCGCCAAGGAAACCGGCACGGCCACCGTCCTGGTCGGGCACGTGACCAAGGACGGCACGGTCGCCGGGCCGAAAGTCATGGAGCACATCGTGGACACCACCGTGTTCCTCGAGACGGTCGGGTCGTTCCGGCTGCTGCGTTCGGTCAAGAACCGCTTCGGGCAGGCCGGTGAACTCGGCGTGTTCGAGATGCGCGGCGAGGGCCTGATCGCCATCGAGAACCCGTCGGCGGCGTTCCTGGCCGAGCGGCCCCTGGATGTGCCGGGCAGCGTCGTGGCCGCCACCATCGACGGGCAGCGGCCCATGCTGCTGGAAGTGCAGGCGCTGGCCAGCAAGACCCCGTACCCGAACGCCCGCCGGGTCGTGGTGGGCCTCGACCCGCGCCGGGTGGACGTGGTGCTGGCCGTGCTGGAACGCCGCCTGGACCTGACGCTGGGCGGCCTGGACGTGTACGTGAACCTCGCGGGCGGCCTGAAGGTCCCCGATCCGGGCCTGGACCTCGCGATCGCCCTGGCGATCTACTCCGCTGTGGTGGGCCGCGCCCTGCCCGGCAACGTCGCCGTGTTCGGCGAGGTCGGACTGGCGGGCGAGGTGCGCTCCACGACCGGCTCGATCCGCCGCGCCGAGGAAGCCCGCCGCGCCGGGTACACCCGCCTGATCGTCCCACCCGGCCTGGATGGCCACCCGGACGGCGTGAAAAGCGTCGAGGAGGCCGTCGCGCAGGTCTGGCAGGGCCGCGCGGCAGGCAGTCCGGGGGCGGGCAGCCGGAAACCCCGCGCGGGATAGGCGCGTACTGGACGGTATGAACACTGCCGTTCCGGTCGCGCCTGCCGCCTCGCCCGTCTGGTTCCGGGCGCTGAACTGGGTGGCCCCGTTGATGCTGATCGTGACCGCCTGGATTCCGGACGACGGGGCCAGCAAGCCCCTGCCGGTGGCGGGGAGCGTGTTCCTCACGCTGCTGGGCGTGGGACTGGGGGCGTTTTTCGCGCAGGTTCCGCGCCGACTGGCATACATCCTGACCGACACGGGCCTGCGCGTCAGCCGCTTCTCCGGCACCTTCGAGTGGCCGTACCGCGAGCTGCGCGTGCGCCGCACCGACGCGGGCCTGGGCTTGCGGGTCGGCGGCGTGGGCCTGCCCGGCTACTACACCGGCAACTACACTTTCACCGGCCCCGCCTACCGCAGCGTGCAGGCCATCGCGTCGAACACGCGCGGCGGCCTGATCGTCGAGCGGGGCGGCACGCCGTACTACCTGACGCCCGCCGACCCGGACGCCTTCGCGCAGGCGCTGACGGCGAGGGGCGTGCCCGTGCTGGGGTGAGGGCCGGTGCCGGGCGCATGACGGATGGGATAAACCGTGCGTTCCCTGGTGTGGTAGCCGCTATATGCCTTGACAGGAATATTCTGTTTGAGGCATAATAAGCGCAGAACAGAACGCACCAGAAGGAGGTCACGCGCCGCTTGAACCACCACACCTTCACCGCCCTGGCCGACCCGCACCGCTTCCAGATCGTCGAACTGCTGCGCGAACGGCCCCACAGCGTCGGCGAGATCGCTGACCGCCTCGGCCTGCGCCAGCCGCAGACCTCCAAGCACCTGCGCGTCCTCGTGGGCGCCGGACTGGTTCACATGCAACCCCAGGCCAACCGCCGCATCGCCCACCTGCGCCCCACACCCTTCCGCGATCTGGACGACTGGCTGACCCGCTACCGCCCCCTCTGGGAGGAGAGGCTCGACCGGCTCGACGACTACCTGAACACCCTCCCGCCCGAAGACCCCACACCCGACCCAGACGGGATTTGAGTGATTCCACGTCGTTCGGAGTCGCTGGATGGCCCCCTCCCCCTTCCGTCGCTTCGCTCCACGCGAGTCCCTCCCTGTCTGCTCCGCAGCTCTAGGAGTCCCACAAGGGGAGAGGGGACAACGGAACGCGATCAAGTTGGAAGCAAGTCACTTTAATTCTGTATCAGACGAACCCGGAGGTTCCCCATGACGCACGCCACGCTCGACCACCGCATCGAAGACGACCGCACCCTCGTCCTGGAACGGACCTTCGCCGCCACGCCCGAACGTGTGTTCGCAGCGTTCACGCAGGCCGAACACCTGCGCCACTGGTGGGGACCGCGCGGCTGGGAGCTCACGCACTGCACGGTCGACCTGCGCCCCGGTGGTCGCTGGCACTACTGCATGACCTGTACCGACCCCGCCCAGGGCGACTTCCACGGCATGCAGAGCTGGGGCCTGGGCGTGTACGAGCACATCGAGGCGCCCACCCGCCTGACCTACACCGACCATTTCAGCGACGAGCACGGCGCCATCAACGACCAGATGCCCGCCACGCTGGCCGACCTGACCTTCGAGGCCGTTCCCGGCGGCACCCGCGTCACCAGCCGTTCCACGTACGTCCGCCCGGAAGACCTGCAGGCCGTCATGGACATGGGCATGCTCCAGGGCATCACCGAAACCTGGGACCGCCTGGCCGAACACCTCGCCTGACCTGAACGGGCAGCGGCTTCCCGCCTTTATCGGGGGAGCCGCTGCCCGTTGCCTTATCGTACGGATTCCGTTTGTTTCGTTAACAGATCGGAACACCGCCGACCTGTCAACTCCACGTCCGGAACCCGCTTCGGCTCCTACTCGCTCCGCTCGGATTGAACGGCTTTGCAAGCCATTCAATCGGAGTCCGGATCAGTTCAGCGCGCCGATCTGGAACTGGAAGTTCGTGCCGTCGTAGTCGACGTTCAGGCTGCTGCTGTCCGGCACGTTCCCCTGAAGGATCTCGCGGGCCAGCGGCGTCTCGATCTCGCGGCTGATCGCGCGCTTGAGGGGGCGCGCCCCGAAGGCCGGGTCGTACCCGATCTGCGCGAGGCGGTCCTTCGCGGCGGCGGTCAGGTGCAGGCTCACGCGGCGCTCGGCGAGACGTTTGATCAGGCCGCGCATCTGGATGTCCACGATGCGGTGCAGGTCGGCGGCGGTCAGCGCGTCGAACACGATGATGTCGTCCACGCGGTTCAGGAACTCCGGGCGGAAGTGGCCCTGCAACTCGCCCATCACGGCGTCGCGGATATCGTCGGCGCTGTCGCCCCGGTGCTGCATCTCCAGGATCAGGGGAGAGCCGATGTTGCTGGTCAGGATGATCAGCGTGTTGCGGAAGTCCACGGTGCGGCCCTGCCCGTCGGTCAGGCGGCCGTCGTCCAGCACCTGAAGCAGGACATTGAACACGTCCGGGTGCGCCTTCTCGATCTCGTCGAACAGCAGCACGGCGTAGGGGCGGCGGCGCACGGCCTCGGTCAGCTGGCCGCCCTCCTCGAAGCCCACGTAGCCGGGAGGCGCGCCGATCAGGCGGGCGACGGTGTGTTTCTCCATGTACTCGCTCATGTCGATGCGCACCAGGGCGTCCTGACTGTCGAACAGGAATTCCGCCAGCGCCTTGGCCAGCTCGGTCTTGCCCACGCCGGTCGGCCCGAGGAACATGAAGCTGCCCAGCGGGCGGTTCGGGTCGCTGAGGCCCGCGCGGCTGCGGCGGATGGCGTCCGCGACGCTCACGATGGCGCGGTCCTGCCCGATCACGCGGTGATGCAGCTGCGCCTCGAGCTTCAGGAGTTTCTCGCGTTCGCCCTCCATCAGTTTGTTCACCGGGATGCCGGTCCAGCGGCTGACCACCGACGCGATGTCCTCCTCGGTCACCTGCGTGTGCGCGAACTCGGCGCCCTTGAGTTTCTGCTCGAGTTCCTGCACCTCTTTTTCCAGCTGCGGCAGGGTCCCGTATTCCAGTTCGGCGGCGCGTTGCAGGTCGTAGTCGCGGCGGGCCTTCTCGATGTCCGTGCGCACCTGATCCAGCGACTCGCGTTTCTCGCGCAGCGCAGCGACCTCGTGCCGCTCGGCTTCCCAGCGGGCGCGCACGTCGCCCAGCTCGTCGGTCAGGCTCTTCAGGGTGCTCTCGATGTCCAGCAGGCGGTTCTGGCTGTCCTGATCCTTCTCGCGCCTGAGGGCCTCGCGTTCGATCTCCAGCTGCAACTTGCGGCGCTCGAGCTGATCGATGCGCTCCGGGCTGCTTTCCAGCGCCATGCGCAGGCGCGCGGCGGACTCGTCGATCAGATCGATGGCCTTGTCCGGCAACTGCCGGTCCGTGATGTAGCGCTGCGAGAGCTGCGCGGCGGCCACCAGCGCCGGGTCGGTGATCTCCACGTTGTGGTGCACCTGATAGCGTTCCTTGATGCCGCGCAGGATGGAAATCGTGTCCTCGACGCTGGGTTCGTCCACGAACACCGGCTGGAAGCGGCGTTCCAGCGCGGGGTCCTTCTCGATCTCGCGGTACTCGCTGAGGGTCGTCGCGCCGATCAGGTGCAGTTCACCACGCGCCAGGGCCGGCTTGAGCATGTTGCCGGCGTCCGGGCTGCCCTCGGTCTTGCCCGCCCCGACGATGGTGTGAATCTCGTCCACGAACAGGATGACCTCACCGGCCGAGGCGATCACCTCGTCGATCACGCCCTTGAGGCGTTCCTCGAACTCCCCCCGGAACTTCGCGCCCGCCAGCAGGCTGCCCATCTCCAGGCTGACGATCCGTTTGTTCTTCAGTCCGTCGGGCACGTCACCCTTCACGATGCGGATGGCGAGGCCCTCGGCGATGGCGGTCTTGCCCACGCCGGGTTCGCCGATCAGGACCGGGTTGTTTTTGGTGCGGCGCAGCAGGATCTGCATGGCGCGGCGGATCTCCTCGTCGCGGCCGATGACGGGGTCGAACTTGCCGTCGCGGGCGCGCTGGGTGAGGTCGGTGCCGTACTTGGCGAGGGCGTCGAACTGCTGTTCACTGGTCTTGGTCGTCACGGTCTTTCCTTTGCGCTGCTCGTTCACGGCGCGGTTCAGGTCGGTCTCGCTGGGCAGGCCCCGGCCCCGGTACTCGCCGCGCAGGGCCAGCAGCAGCGCGTCGGCCGCCACGAAGGAATCACCCAGCTGTCCGGCCAGGGTGTCAGCCCGTCCGAAGGCGCGGCTCAGGGCCGGGTCGAGGTACAGGTTGTCGCCGCCGCCCTGCACGCGCGGAAGCTTCGAGAGTTCGGCGTCCAGCGCGGCGCGGATCTGCGTCAGGTTGCCCCCGGCCAGCGTCAGGGCGCGCGCGGCGGTGTCGTTGTCGGTCAGGGTACGCAGGACATGGGTGGGCGTCAGGTTCTGGTGGCCGCTCTGCTGCGCGAGCGTCTGCGCCTGCTGCACGGCCTGGGTAGTGGCCTCGGTGAAACGGTCGGGATTCAAGTCGGGAACCTCCGGGAGTGGGGGAATGGCTGCTCGGTCAACTGCCTTCATTCTGAAACTTGAGTCGGGTTGTGTCAAGTTTATTGCGGATGATTAATGGTGACCCAGGTGACTGCTGCCCGAGCCCCTGCCAGCCCCCGGATGCACCCACCACACATGACCAGCCACCGGTCTCGTTTCGGATTGATGGGTTTATAAGCCACTCATACGGACTCCGATTGAACGGGCTGCAAAGCCCATTCAATCCGAGCGGACTCGTAGAGCTGTGCCGCAGAGCGAGTAGGAGAACAATGGGTTCCGGACGTGGAGCTGGCAGATCGGTGGTGTTCCGATCTGTCAGCGAAACAAACGGAATCCATCAATCGGAATCTGCGTCTACACCCGTAGCACGCAGAGGCCCGGTCCCTGCCGGACAGTAATCGGCGGGAACCGGGCCTGCGACAGCGGTGTTCAGTGCCACCCCGGAGCCAGGAACACGCCCCTCAATGGCACTGAAAACCGCTGCGATAACAGAATTCGGAGGAGTTCAGCGCGACAGGATGAAGTTCTTGCCCGTAGCGGGATCGAGTACGTGCAGTGCGCCGTTGAACCACACGAGCAACTGGGTGCTGCCCGGCACGGCGTACAGCATGGTGTTGCGCGCCTGCCCACGCTCCAGCGGCGTTCCCTTCATCGCCTGGATGACACTCCTGTTCCCGGTGGCCGGGTCGATCTTGACCAGCGAGAACGGCGCGTCGAGCACCTGCTCCTGGGTGGTGTACAGCGAACCGCCGCTGTACACGAGCATGCTGCCGATATGCGCGTCCCCCTGCCCTTTCTTGAACGCCTGTGCGCCCCCCTCGTGCGTCTGACCGGAAACGAGGCGGCGCTCGCCCGTCTGGGTATCCACGCTCACGACCACGTAGTTGGGGTTGGGGCCGCCGCTGGCATACAGGGTGGTGCCGTTCGCCGCGAACGCCCCGAACAGCGGGCCGCTGCCCATCTCGCTGCTCGTCCAGGGAATCCCGCTGCCCTGGATGTTCTCACCGTTGTTGGCGAAGCGCGACACCGAAGTGCAGCGGTAATCGTTCTTGGCGTCCAGCTTGAACAGGGCGAAACCGGCCCCCAGAGGGTTGTTGTTCCCGAACATGTAGATACTGCCGGCACTGTCAACGTGCATGTACTTGATCGGCACGGCCGGACGGGCCGCCGCCGCGTCGTTCTGCCGGCAGAAGTACCCGTTACCGAACGACGTGTTCGGTCCGCTGCTCGCCTGAGCGGCTGCGGGGGCTGGTGCCGATCCGCCCAGCAGACCCCCCAGCAGACCGCCGAGGTTCCCGACGGGCGTCTTGATGTTCGGAATCGCCGGAGCGGCCGGCAGGTTCGCGGCCGGAGTGGCGGCGCGCGGATCGGCGAATTTAACTTCCACGCTGTCCCGCACGCGGGTGTCGCTGCTGGTCACCGGCGTCCACAGCAGGGTGCGGTTCCCGGTGGCCGGGTCGATCCGGATGACCTGCCCGTTGTTCGCCACGAGCGAGCCGTCCGGCAGGGGTTTGACGTCAAAAATGTCCCCCAGGTGGTACAGGTCCAGCTGATCACGGTCCCCCTGAACCTTGACGCCGTTGCCCACCCGCTCGACCGTGTTCAGGTAACCGCTGACCACGCGCCGGTCGCCGGTGTTCAGGTCCACGGACATCACGGCCCCGAACGGATCGGTGTTGCGCAGCGTCTCGACCGCCACGATCAGGGACTTGCCGTCCGGTGTGACGAAGCCGCCCCGCAACTGCTCGTACCCTCCCTGGTAGAAGGTCGGGCCGTTGCCGATCGTTCCGGCTCCTGCCGGCATGGAGACCGGCACGCAGCGGGCGTCGGTGGGCGACTGGGTGCAGTTCACGCTGGGAAGGGCCGAAGCGGGGGCCAGCGAGAGGGCGGAAAGTGCAATGGTCAGCGTCAGAAGTGGCTTCATGGACAACCTCCAGGGGTGGGCGACCCTGCCACACGGCAGGGGCCAGGGCGCGTTCAGGGAATGAACGTGTCCAGCAGAACGTCGAACGGCAGCCCGGATGCGCCGTCTCTTACCTGACTTCAGGTCAGGCCGGAGTATACGGTGTGGTACGCACCGCCGCCGCCGCACCTGCACTTGACGTGGTGCGGTCCAGCGATTACAGGCGCCGCCCGCCTACCGGGGCGTCCACGTTCCGCTGACCAGCTCCATCATGCCGGTTCCCCTGGCCTGCTCTCCGGCCCACACGCCCGACACCTCGATCGGCCCTTCCCAGTACGCGATGCGGGTACTGCGGCTCAGGAGTTCCTGCTCGCGCCGCACGGCCCGCACGGTCAGGTCGAACTCGTCCGAGACCAGCTGCCAGCCCAGCGTGTACTTCCGGCCCTGCGGACTGATCCACTCCTCGCCCGGAACGGCCCGCAGACCTCTGACGGCCCTCACGCTCCCGTCCGGCTCCACCACGCTCCCGATCAGCTGCGCGACCGTTCCGTCCAGCCGCCGCACCCGGTACACCATCAGGTCCCGCCCGCCGTCCAACTGCACGCTGAACCAGTCCCACAGCGCCGTCTGCCCCGGAATCTGGTTGCCCCACTGATGATCCAGCCACGCCTCGCCCTGCACGGCCCGGCCGTTCACGGACCCGGTCAGGGTCAGGCGCGTGATTCCCTGGTAGAACAGCACCCCGGTGTCTGCGCTGCCGCTGAAGCCCGGCGGGTGCAGCACCGGCCCCTTCACGGGCGTCAGCGTCAGGTCCAGCGGCCCGGCCTTCAGGGTCATGGGCGCGGTCGGCTGCGGCCCCGCCTGATACGGACTCCGATTGAATGGGCTGCAAAGACCGTTCAATCCGAGCGAAGCGAGAAGGAGAGAAACGGGTTCCGGACGTGGAGTTGGCAGATCGGTGGTGTTCCGATCTGTTAACGAAACAAACGGAATCCGTATGAGTCAGCGTCCACGCGCCCTGACGGATGCGCAGGGGCGGGAACGCCACCTCGCCCGTGTCCGGCGACTGCTCCAGGAACGTCACCTGCCCCGAGCGCAGGTCCGTGACCGCCACGTGCGAGATGAACACCGGGAACGGCACGCGCGGGTCACGCACCCGGAACTGCGCCCAGTGTAGCGCCAGCCCCTCGCCGGGCAGGTAGGAACTCACGTACCACCATTCCATCGGGTTCTCGTGCGCACCGAAGTCCGTCGCCGCCGGCAGGACCGCCGGATTCACGGTCGTCTGCACGGGCGCGCACCCGCTCAGGAGAAGGGCCGCCAGCACTGGAATCAGGTTCAGACGCATCGGCATCAAGCGTAACCGACCGGCCGTTCGCCTGTGGCTGCAGATGGCGGGTGGCGGATGGCGGATGGCACCACTCTCCACTCCCCACTGCCTCCCGCCTCTCCACACAAGAACCGACCCCCCAGTCTCCCGGAGGGTCGGCCCAGTCGCGCCTGAACGTTACTCGTCGCCGAGGTATGCCTTGCGGACGCTCTCGTCCTGCGCGATGTCGGCCGCGTTGCCGGAGAGTTTGATCTCGCCGGTCTGCAACACGTACGCGCGGTGCGCGATCTGCAGGGCCATGTTCGCGTTCTGCTCGACCAGCAGCACGGTCGTGCCGCGTTCCTGGTTCAGTTTCACGATGATGTCGAAGATCGCTTCCACGAACAGCGGCGACAGGCCCATGCTGGGCTCGTCCAGCAGCAGCAGGCGCGGGTTGACCATCAGGGCGCGGGCGATGGCCAGCATCTGCTGCTCGCCGCCGGACATGGTGCCGCCCAGCTGACCCTCGCGTTCCTTCAGGCGCGGGAAGAACCCGAAGCCCTCCTGAATGCGGCTCTCGATCAGGGCGCGGTCGGTGACGCTGTACGCACCCACATCGAGGTTCTCGCGGACGGTCATGTCCTTGAAGATCCGCCGTCCCTCCGGCACGTGGCTGATGCCCTTGTTCAGGATGTGATGCGCGGGAATCCCGGCGATGTTCTGTCCCTCGAAGGTCAGGCTGCCGCTGCGGGGTTTCATCATGCCGCTGATGGTGCGCAGGCTGGTGGTCTTGCCCGCGCCGTTCCCGCCGATCAGGGCGACGATCTCGCCCTCGTTCACGGTCATGGAGACGCCCTTGAGGGCGTGAATGTGGTCGTAGTACGTGTGGATATCCTGCAGTTCCAGCATGGGTTTGGCCTTAGACATGGGGACGCTCTTCCTTCCCGTACTCGCCGGCGGCGGCGCCGCGGCCCAGGTACGCTTCCATCACGCGGGGGTCGTTGCGGACCTGATGCGGCAGGCCCTCGCTGATCTTCGAGCCGTAGTCCAGCACGGTGATGCTCTCGGACAGGGTCATCACGAGGCGCATGTCGTGCTCGATCAGGCACACGGTGACGCCCAGCTCGTCGCGGATGCGGCGGATCAGGGCCTTGAGGTCCTCGGTCTCGCGGGGGTTCATCCCGGCGGCCGGTTCGTCCAGCAGGATCAGTTTCGGGGTGGTCGCCAGGGCGCGCGCGATTTCCAGTTTGCGCTGGTCACCGTACGGGAGGTTCGTGGCGAGTTCGTTGCGCCACCGGCCCAGCCCCACGAAGTCCAGCATGATGCGCGCCGCGTCCCGCGCTTCCTGCTCGGACTGATGGAATCTCTTCGTGCGCAGCATGGCGTCCACGAAGGTGCTTTTCAGGCGGGAGTGGCGGCCCACCATGATGTTCTCCTCGCTGGTCATGCTGGAGAACAGCCGGATGTTCTGGAAGGTCCGGGCAATCCCGGCTTCCGTCACCTGATCCGGGCGCAGGCCCACCAGTTCACGCCCGGCCAGTCGGATGGAGCCGCTGGTGGGTTCGTAGATGCCGGTGATCATGTTGAAGAAGGTGGTCTTGCCCGCGCCGTTCGGGCCGATCACGCTGATGATGCTGCGTTCGGGGATGTTCATGGTCACGTCGTTCACGGCGGTCAGACCACCGAAGACTTTCGTGACGCCCGTCACTTCGAGGATGTTGCCGCTCACCTGCTGCCCCCTGCCTTGTCGTCTTCCTTGGCCGGGGCGTACCCGGCGCTGTACACGTCGCCGCCGCCCTTGCCGAGCGCGCCGGCGTTGCCCTGGGCACTGTCGTCTTCCTGATGGTCCTCGTGGTGCAGTTCCAGTTGCCGCCTCCGGTTGGGCAGCAGGCCCTCGGGGCGCAGCAGCATCATGGCGACCAGGATCGCGCCGAAGATCAGGCGCTGCAGCTGGCCGGGGTTCACTTCCTGCGGGATGCCCAGGTTGGCGGTCGCCTCGCCCAGGCCCGGCAGGATGCGCAGGTTCAGCAGCGTCACGACGGCCGCGCCCAGGATCACGCCGGGGAACGATCCCATGCCGCCCAGGATGACCATGGCCAGCACCATGATGCTCTGGTTCAGCACGAAGCTCTCGGGGCTGATGAAGGTCTGTTTCGCGGCGAAGATCATGCCCATGACCCCCGCGAAGCTCGCGCCGGTCGCGAAGGCGATCAGTTTGGTCTGCATGAGCGGCACGCCCATGGCCTGCGCGGCGACCTCGTCGTCACGGATGGCGATCCAGGCGCGTCCGATGCGGCTGCGGTCCAGGCGCACGTTCACGAGCAGCACCACCCCGATCACGACCAGCACCAGCGCGTACAGGAACAGCAGGTAGTGCTGATCCTCCGCGAAGCCCAGGGCGCCCGCCGCCGCGTTGAACCACGGAACCGACGCGGTCCCGATGGGCGTGATGCCCTGCGACCCGGCCGAGTACAGGTCCAGGTTGTTCGCCAGCACGCGGATCACTTCACCCAGGCCCAGCGTGATGATCGCCAGGTAGTCGCCCTTGAGTTTCAGGACCGGCAGGCCGATCAGGACGCCCACGATGGCGGCTGCCATGATGCTCAGGGCCAGGAACAGCCAGAAGAACCCGGGGTTGATCCCGGCCTCCAGCGAGTCGGCGCTGCCGGACAGCAGGACCATCATGGCGCGCAGGGTCAGGGTCAGGCCGGCGACCGCGCCCAGGCTCGCCAGTCGGAAACTCCAGGTGGTTGTGGCGGTCGGGGCGGTGCGGGCGGTCAGGCGCGAGATGTACACCAGACTGGCGATCGTCACGACCAGCAGGAACAGCCCGATGGCGAGCGTCCCGGCGTTCGTGGCGCCCGGATTCTCACCGTAGTAGCGCAGCACCTCCGCGAAGCGCGGGCTGGCGAAGATGCCCCACAGGTAGGCGCCCACCGCGAAGAACGCGATGTACCCCAGGTCCAGCAGGCCCGCCAGACCCACCACGATGTTCAGGCCCAGGGCCAGCGCCGCGAAGATCATGATCTGGATGCTCAGGTCCAGCAGGCTGGTGTCCTCGCGGCCGGCGAGCGGCAGCACGAACAGCAGACTGCCGACGCCCACCAGCGCCCGCGCCCACGGGGCGGCGTTCCACAGGTACGCGAACAGCACGTTCGCCAGGAACAGGCTGACGAACAGGGCTTCCACGATGGGGTTTTTCAGGAAGCCGCCCAGGGAGCCCATGGATTCCATCAGCGGGGCGTTGTGCGAGGCCAGCAGGATGCCGCTGGTGATGATGAAGAACACCATCAGCAGCAGGGTGCGGTCCGGCTGACCGTTGCGCGGGAGATTCTTGAAGGGGTTGGGTGTGGACGTGGGGGCGGTCATACTTTCTCCACGTTGCTCTTGCCGAGCAGGCCGGTGGGTTTGAAGATCAGGATCAGCACCAGCGCGATGAAGGCACCCAGTTTGCTGTACGAGTCGTCGATGACGCCCAGGTTCGCGATGCCCAGCACCTCACCGAACACGTTCGTCACGCCGATCAGTTTTTCCAGCACGCCCAGCAGCAGCCCGCCCAGCACCGCGCCGGGAATCGAGCCGATGCCGCCCAGCACGGCGGCCGTGAAGGCGGTCACGCCGGGAATGAAGCCGCTGTAGGCGTTGATGGTGCCGAACTTCATGCCGAACAGCACGCCGCTGATGCCGCCGAGCGCCCCGCCGATCAGGAAGGTGGCGCTGATCATGCGGTTGGCGTCGATGCCCATCAGGCCGGCGGTCACGCGGTCCTGCGCGACGGCGCGGATGGCCTTGCCCAGGCGGGTGCGGTTCACGATGTAGTTCAGGACCGCGAGGCTCAGCAGCGACACCACGACCAGGATCACGTCCTTGAGTTGCAGGCTCACGCCGATGCCGGTCAGGAACTTCCCGACGGGCGCGCAGGTGCTCTCGGCGCCGCAGAACGGCGCGGAGAACCCGTTCGGCAGGGTGTACGTCAGGTCGAAGCGGCCCTGGAAGCCCTCAATGACCCGCAGCACGTCCTGAAGGATCAGCGACACGCCGATGGCGGTGATCAGCGGCACGAGGCGCGGCGAGTTCCGCAGCGGCCGGTACGCGAGGCGCTCGATCACTACGTTCAGCAGGCCCGAGATGGTCATGGCCGCGACCAGCGCGATCACCAGCTTCAGGTAGCCGTTCATCTCGACCGGGGCCAGAACGCGGAAGACCTCGAAGCCCACCACGGCGCCCGTGACGAACACCTCCGAGTGCGCGAAATTGATGAGCTGCAGCACGCCGTACACCATGGTGTACCCCAGCGCGATGATGGCGTACACGAAGCCGAGCACCAGCCCGCCTGTGATCACGCCGACCAGGAAGGTCAACAACGTCGCAAAATCCAAAACAACCAACTCCTTTAACTCAGGTATCCGGACCTGGGGTCCGGGGCCGCCGTCTGCGGGCCTGCCGGGGTGGCAGTTCCGCGCAGGCCGGCGGTGAAACGAAGGGAGAAGCGACCGGGGCACAGCGGGAAACTCCACGTTTCACCTGGCTTTCCCCGGTCGGCGGTGACCGTCCTCTGCTGGACAGGGTCCTTGCCTGACGTGTCCGTCCCTACCTGCGCGCCGGGTCAACAGTGGGAACGCAGGCGGGGCCGAGCACATAGGCCCGGCCCCAGGATGGTACGGGGAACTGTCATACAGGAGGTCGCGTGTATAGACGCGGCCCGGAACAGCCGCCTTACTGCTTGACGGGTTTGACGGGGATGCTGGTGCTGAGCTTGAACTTGCCGGCCGTGACGTTCATCACGTACAGCGTGCCGGCCTTGCGGTCGCCGACCGAGTTGAAGGCCACGTTGCCGGACAGCAGGCCCGTGAAGCTGCCCTTGCGGATGGCGCTTTCCACCTGCGCGCGGCTGGGGACCTTGTTGCCGTTGGCGCGGGTCGCGTTCAGCACGCCCTGCAGCACGACCTTGGCCGCGTCGTAGCCGAAGGCGCCGAAGCCCTGGGCGTCGTCGTTGAAGGTCTTCTTGTAGTTGGCGGCGAACACCTTCGCGGCGGGCAGCGCGTCGATGGGCGCGGCGACGGTCGTGAAGTAGATGTTGTTCGCGTTGGCCGCGCCGACGATCACGGGCAGTTCGCCGCTGTCGAGGCCGTCGCCGCCGACCACGGGGGTCGCGACGCCGCTTTCACGCAGCTGCTTGATGAACACGCCCACCTGGTTGTAGATGCCGCCGAAGTAGATGGCGTCGGGTTTCTGCAGCTTGATCTTGGCGATGATGCTGGAGAAGTCGCTCTTCTCCTCGGTGCCTTCGTTGGCGCTGACCGTCACGGCCTTGGCTTTCAGGGCCTTCTCGACTTCCTTGGCCAGACCCTCGCCGTAGGCGGTCTTGTCGTTCAGGATGTAGACCTTCTTGGCCTTCAGGGTGCCGCTGATGAAGTTCGCGCCGGCGGGGCCCTGCGAGTCGTCACGGGCGACGATGCGGTTCATGTTGCTCAGGCCGCGGTCGGTCACGCCGTTGGCGGTGTTGGCAGGGGAGACCATGGCGACCTTGCTGGAGACCAGCGCCTGGCTGGCGGGGATCGCCACGCCGGAGTTCAGGGTGCCGACCACGGCCAGGATCTGGCGGTCGGCGGCGATCTTGCGGGCGGCGGCGGTGCCGGTGGCGGGGTCGGCCTGGTCGTCGTAGGGCACGAGGACGAGGTCGAAGCCGAGTTTCTTGAACTGGGCCTTGTACTCGTTGACGGCCAGCTGGGTGCCGTTGCGGATCTGGGTGCCCAGGTCGCTCTGGCCGCCGGACAGCGGGCTGAGGCTGGCGATCTTGATGGTGGTCTGGGCGGACGCGCTGCCGAGGGCGAGGGCTGTCAGGACGGTGAGGCTCAGGGCGGTTTTCTTCATGGGTCCTCCAGATATGGGTACACGTCGGGCCTGAATAGCCCGGGTGCGGTGTAGTGATGCCGAGATTCTATGGACCGCTTTAGGTCATGTCAATGCGTCACTCATGAGGACCATTGAAATGATTCTGACAAGACCACCCTGATACCACACGCAGATTGCTCTACGGCGGCACTAAATGGCAACTGTGTTGCGCTGTGTGGCGGTACTGAATTCGGAAAGGTTGATTCTATGAAGTGGAACGCAAGATGCACCTGTCCAGCTCAGGGCTCCACCCCCATTCGATGAAGGCAGCTGACCCCGCAGACACAACGCAGGGACCGCCACCATCCGGCGACCGGCCCCCGGTTCAGAACAGAGCGGGGAGAACGGCACGGGCGTTCGCAGTCCCATGCCGTTCTCCCCGCCCGGCGGCGCTCGGCCGGTGCGCCCGCTTCAGATCAGGTCGAGGTAGCGGTCCAGTTCCCACTGGTGCACGGCGGCGCTGTACTCGCGCCACTCGGCGCGTTTGGCGGCCACGAAGTGATCCATGACGTGCTCGCCCAGCGCGCGGCGCATGATCTCGTCCTTCTCCAGTTCCTCGACCGCCTCGCGCAGGTCGGTGGGCAGCTCCTTGACACGGTGGTGGCGTTTCTCGCGGACCGTCATCTTGAAGATGTTGCGCTGGATGGCCGGCGCGGGCTCCAGGTTCTGCTCCATGCCGTCCAGCCCGGCGGCCAGCATCACGGCCAGCGCCAGGTAGGGGTTGCAGCTCGGGTCGGGCATGCGCAGCTCGGCGCGCGTGGAGTTGCCGCGCTTGGCCGGAATGCGGATCAGGGCCGAGCGGTTGCTGGTACTCCAGGCCACGTTCACCGGCGCCTCGAACCCCGGCACCAGCCGCTTGTAACTGTTGACCAGCGGGTTGGTGATGGCCGTCATGCCGCCCGCGTGGTCCAGCAGACCCGCGATGAACTGTTCGGCCGTGCGCGACAGGCCGTACTCGCCGGCCGGGTCCGCGAAGGCGTTCACGCCGTCCCGGAACAGGCTCAGGTGGCAGTGCATGCCGCTGCCGTTCACGCCGGGAATCGGTTTGGGCAGGAACGACGCCAGCAGCCCGTACTCCAGCGCCACGCGCTTGACCACGAACTTGAACGTCGCGATGCGGTCGGCGGTCTCCAGCGCCGGGGCGTAGCGGAAGTCGATCTCGTGCTGGCCCGGCGCGACCTCGTGGTGCGCGGCCTCGATCTCGAAACCCATCTCGACGAGTTTGTTGGTGATCTCGCGGCGGATGCGCTCGCCCTTGTCGATGGGTGCCAGATCGAAGTACCCGGCGCGGTCGTGCGTGACGGTGCTGCCCAGCCCGGCGGGTGTGCGCTCGAACAGGAAGAATTCCGGCTCGGTGCCCACGAACATCTCGAAGCCCAGCGCCTGAGCCCGCGCGATCTGCCGCTTGAGCACCTGCCGGGGGTCGCCCTCGAAGGGCGTGCCGTCCGGCAGCGCCACGTCGCAGATCAGGCGGGCGACCCGGCCGCGCTCGCCTTCCTCACGGGAGAACTGCGGGTAGATCAGGAAGGTCCGCAGGTCCGGGCGCAGCAGCATGTCGGACTCCTCGACGCGCGTGAAGCCCTCCACGGCGCTGCCGTCGAAGGTCACGTCGCCGTTCAGGGCCTTCTGGAACTGCGACTTGGGGACCTCGACGTTCTTGGTGGCTCCCAGGATATCGGTGAACTGCAGCCGCAGGAACTTGACCTCGGCTTCCTGCAGGCGGGCCAGGATGCTCTCGCGCGTGGGGCCGTCAGGCTGGGCGGAACGGTCCGGTGTCTCGGAAGGGACCGGTGTGGCGGGGCGGCTGGAGCGGGTGGGCATCTGAAACGGACCTCCGGAAGAAGTGAATGCAGCGGTACGGCAGCGGAAACAGGTTGGAGCGCGGGCCGTGCCTGTTCAGCGGCAGACGCGCCGCCTGCCGGCACACCACCCGGTCGTCCCGAAATGGTACGACCTTCCCAGCCGTCCGTCACCCCGCGCGTCGGCCGGCCCTGACTGCTGCCCACAGATTGTTCCGTTCGATCTGCGTGACCGTGCGAATCTGGCCTGACAATCTGCAGGATCGACCCGCCAAACCCCCATAAAAACGGGGCGCGGCGGCATCTTGTTCAGAAGAATACGTTGACCGCATGAAAAGACCCTCCTATACTCGCGGGCAGTGAGCGGGTCATACGGACCGGCGCGGCGTGAGATCACGGGATGCCCCCACGCCCGCACCAACGGCCCAGGCCCGCACCAGGGAGCGACATGAACCAGGACTTCGACGTCAACTCGGCCGCACGCAACTGGCGCGTGGAAACCACCCCCTCCGCCTCCCCGCTGGAAGTCGTGAACGACCTGTTCGCCAGTGACGTGCTGACCCTCGAACAGCTCAAGGCCCGCCTCAGCAAGAGCGCCTACAAGAGCCTGCAGGGCACCGTGGAACGCGGCGCGCAACTCGACGCCAGCATCGCCGACACCGTCGCGCTGGCCATGAAGACCTGGGCCATGGAAAAGGGCGCCACCCACTACACCCACTGGTTCCAGCCGCTGACCGGCTCCACCGCCGAGAAACACGACTCCTTCCTGAACCCCGCCGGTGACGGCGTGGCCATCATGTCCTTCTCCGGCAAGGAGCTCATCCAGGCCGAGCCCGACGCCAGCTCCTTCCCGTCCGGCGGCCTGCGCGCCACCTTCGAGGCGCGCGGCTACACCGCCTGGGACCCCTCGTCCCCGGCGTTCATCGTCCGGCACGCCAACGGCGCGACCCTGTGCATCCCCAGCGTGTTCGCCTCCTGGACCGGCGAGGCCCTGGACCTCAAGACCCCGCTGCTGCGCTCCATCGAGGCCCTGAACAGCGCCGTCACGCCCGCCCTGGAACTGTTCGGCGCCAGCGCCGGCACCCGCGTCGGCAGCAGCCTGGGCGCCGAGCAGGAGTACTTCCTGATCGCCGAGGAGTACTACTACCGCCGCCCCGACCTGGTCATGACCGGCCGCACCCTGTTCGGCGCCAAACCCCCGCGCGGCCAGGAACTCGAGGACCACTACTTCGGCGCCATTCCCGACCGGGTCCTGAGCTTCATGACCGACGCCGAGATGCAGCTGTACGCCCTGGGCATCCCGGTCAAGACCCGCCACAACGAGGTCGCGCCCGGCCAGTTCGAGATCGCCCCGATCTTCGAGCACTCCAACATCGCCGCCGACCACCAGCAGCTGATCATGCAGGTCCTGCGCACCACCGCCCGCAAGTACGGCCTGGTCTGCCTGATGCACGAGAAACCCTTCGCGGGCGTCAACGGCAGCGGCAAGCACTGCAACTGGAGCATGGCCACCAACGCCGGCGAGAACCTGCTGGAACCCGGCGACACCCCCCACGAGAACATGCAGTTCCTGTTCTTCTGCACCGCCGTCCTGAAAGCCGTCGATACGCACCAGGACCTGCTGCGCGCCTGCGTCGCCAGCGCCAGCAACGACCACCGCCTCGGCGCGAACGAGGCCCCGCCCGCCATCATCTCCATCTTCCTGGGCAGCGAACTGACCGACATCTTCGAGCGCATCGTCAGCGGCCAGGGCGGCAGCGGCAAGTCCGCCGGCCTGATGGGCCTGGGCAGCTCGGTCCTGCCCGAGATTCCCGTGCACGCCGGGGACCGCAACCGCACCAGCCCGTTCGCCTTCACCGGCAACAAGTTCGAGTTCCGCGCGGTCGGCTCCTCGCAGAGCATCAGCTTCCCCATCACGGTCCTGAACGCCATCGTCGCCGACAGCGTCTCGGAACTCACCGCCGACCTGAAAGCCAGACTGGACGCCGGCCTGAGCCTCGACGAGGCCGTCACGGAAGTCGTCAAGAGCACCTACCAGAAGTACCAGCGCATCGTCTTCAACGGCGACGGCTACAGCGACGCCTGGCACGTGGAAGCCGAGAAGGAACGCGGCCTGCTGAACCTGCGCACCACCCTCGACGCCATCGAGCACCTCAGCAACGAGAAGAACGTGGGGCTGTTCGGCAGGCTGGGCATCCTGAACGAACGCGAACTCGCCGCCCGTCAGGAAATCATGTACGACATCTACTTCAAGACCGTGAACATCGAGGGTGAAACCACCGAGTACATGGCCCAGACGCAGATCCTGCCCGCCGCCCTGAACTACCTCGCGGACCTCGGCAAGGTCGGCAGCAGCCGGGCCGCCCAGGGCGTGACCACCGAGGTCAGCGCCGCCGCCGACGACCTGTTCGACGCCATTCAGGCCCTGCGCGCCCAGAACGAGGCGCTCGGCGGTGAGGAAGTCCACGAGAAAGCCCACCACATGCGCGACCACGTCCTGCCCGCCATGAACGACGTGCGCGCCGCCGCCGACAAGCTCGAGAAGGTCGTCAGCAGCAAGCTCTGGCCGCTGCCCACCTACCGCCAGATGCTCTTCGTCAAGTAATACGGACTCCGATTGAATGGGCTGCAAAGCCCGTTCAATCCGAGCGAAGCGAGTAGGAGAAAAACGGGCTCCGGGCGTGCAGCTGGCAGATCGGTGGTGTTCCGATCTGTCAGCGAAACAGACGGCAGTTCGTACAAGTCCCGCCAGGGGAGGCAGTAGGAAATGGGGAGGAAGTGCCTCACTGCCCACTTCCCCCTCCGCCCCGGATACACCACCCGGCGAACCCCAGTGACCCGTCCTGCTTCTGCGCAGGCGGGTCACTCCTTGCTGGGCACTCTGCGTTTCCCAGTTTCAGTCCTGTCCCCGCCACGCGGAGTAAACTGCGGGCGTGTTGAATCTGCTTCGCCGCCCCGCCGTCACCCCCGCCGAACTGGACGAGGGGCTGCGGGCGCTGGGACTGGACGGGTCGCAGCACGTGATCGTGCACGCCAGCCTGAAGTCCTTCGGAACGCTGGACGGCGGCGCCCGGACGGTCGTGGACGCCCTGGCCGCGCGCACGGCGACCCTGGTGGCTCCGGCGTTCACGTACTCGACGCTGCTGTCCCGGCCGACCTCGACCACGCACGCCCGCTTTCACCGGGACAGCCGCGTCAGCCGCGACATCGGGCGGGTGTCGCAGGAGATCGTGGACCGCGCCGCCGCGCTGCGGTCCTTCCACCCGACCCTGAGTTTCATCGCGCTGGGCAGCGAGGCCGGGCGCATCACGCAGGCGCAGTCCCTGAGCAGTCCGTACCAGCCGGTCGGGGCGCTGTACGACCTGAATGGGTACGCGCTGCTGATGGGGGTGGATTTCGGCAGCAACACCAGCGTGCATTACGGTGAGCACCTCGCGGGGATGCCGCTGCTGACGCGTTACGTGCCGCTGGACGGGCAGGTGCTGCCCACCGCCTTCCCGAACTGCTCGGCGGACTTCGATCATCTGGCGCCCGAGGTGCACCTGGGACTGCGTAGCGCGCAGGTGGGATCGTGCACCCTGCGCCTGTACCGCGTGCGGGACCTCGTGGACGCCACGGTGCGCCTGCTGAACCGCGACCCGGAGGCGCTGCTGTGCACGTACCGGGGCTGCCGCTGCCAGGAAGTGCGGACACTGGTGCGCGCGCAGGGCCTGACGCCGCGCGCGCATACGGGCCTGATCAGTTGAAGGGCGTCCTCACAGGCCCGGTCAGCTGAGGTGTATCTTCACGGGCCCGGTCAGCTGAGGCGTTTCTCGCTGGAGTGACCGGGGCGCACGCGCAGGTCCGGGCGGACGTGATGCGCGGCGTGATTGGCTGCTACGGCGGCCTGCGCCAGCCCCACCGAGATCAGCTTGAAGTCCTGCCCGGACGCCGCGAGGTCGCCCACCACGAACACGCCCGGCAGCGCGGTGCGACCATCGGGGCCGTCGGGGACGTACTCGCCCTGCCATTGCAGCGGCCAGCTCTGGAGCGGGCTCAGGTCCGGCAGGTACCCGTTCAGGATCAGGACCGTGTCGGCCGGCACGTCGCGGGGCTGGCCGTCCACCGTGAGGGCCGCGCCGGTCGGTGTGACGTTCAGCAGCACGGCCGGGGCCAGGACCGTCAGCTGACCGCTGCGCCCCGCCTCATTCAGGGCGTCCAGTTCGGCGGGACTGCCCCGGAAGCCGGCGCGGCGGTGCGTGAGGGTCACCTGCGCGCCCGCCTGCGCGAGTTCCAGCGCGGCGCGGGTGGCCTGCGGCACGCCGCCCACGATCAACACGCGGCGGCCCGCGAGCCTGGCCGGGTCCGGCACGTCCGTCCGTACGTCCGGGTGCGTGCCGGGCACGCGGGCCTCGCGGGGCAGCAGCGCGCCCAGTCCGGCCGCCAGGATCACGGCGCCCGTCCGAAAGGTTCGCGGGCCATCCGCGCCGGTCGTGCCGACGCGCCAGCCGTCACCGTCGGGTTCCAGCGTGCGGGCCAGGGTGCCGGGCCGCAGCTGCACGGGCAGGCCGTCCAGTTGCCGGACCAGTCCGGCGATCACGTCGGCGGCGGGCGTGGCGGGCAGGCCCGGCACGTCGTACACCCGGCGGTCCGGGTACAGCGCGGTCAGCTGCCCGCCGGGTTCGTGCCGGGCGTCCAGCACGGTCACGTTCAGGCCGCGCCACGCGGCGTAGAAGGCGGCGTGCAGTCCGGCGGGGCCGGCACCAATGACCAGCACGTCGGCGTCACGTTCGGCGGGAAGGGCGGGTGCGGGGGCGTTCATGCGGCGAGTATGCCAGAACGCCCCCCCGCCCCCGCATGCGCGGGGTGATCAGCCCTGGCGGTGGCCGAGCATCATCTCGCGGTGCACGATCTTGCGGCGGGGGCGGCCCTCGGCCTGCCCGGTCGCCACTTCGTGCGCGTCCAGTGCCTGCCAGTCCGCGAAGGAGTACACGGGGACGTTCCGACCGGCCAGCAGGGCGTCCACGGCCTCGCGGGTGGGGTGGGCCGCGCCGGGCAGTTTCCCGCCGTGCACATCGGCCAGCAGTTGCGCGACGGTGTCGGTGGCGTCCTTGCGGTTGGTGCCGACCACGCCGCTCGGGCCGCGCTTGATCCACCCGGCGGTGTACTCGCCCACGCGGCCCTCCACGCGGCCTTCCTCGTTGGGAATCACGCCGCGCCGCTCGTCGAAGGGAACGCCGGGCAGCGCCACGCCCCGGTACCCGACCGAGCGCAGCACCATCTGCACGGGCAGCACCTCGTACTCGCCGGTGCCGACCGCGTTGCCGCTTTCGTCCAGGCGGTTGCGTTCCACTTTCAGGCCGCCCACGTGGCCGGTGCCGTCGTCGATGATCTCGGTGGGGGAGACCAGGAAGCGCAGGTGCACGCGGCGGGGTTTGCCCTCGCGTTCACGGGCGGCGAAGTCGCGCAGCACCTCGATGTTCTTCTTCTTCACGTTGTCGGTCACAGCGGCTTCCTCCGCCTCGGTCAGGGCGATCTCGGCGGGGTCCACGACGGGTTCGGATTCGTGCAGTTCGCCGAATTCACGCAGTTCCTTGGTCGTGAAGGCCGCCTGCGCCGGGCCACGCCGACCCAGGATCCACACGTCCTTCACGGCGCTGTGTTCCAGGGCGTCCAGGGCGTGGGGGGCGATGTCGCTACTGCGCAGTTCCTGCGTGGTCTTGGCGAGGATGCGGCTCACGTCGAGCGCCACGTTCCCCACGCCGACCACGGCCACGCCACCGGCGCTAAGGACCATCTCGCGGGCGGCGGCGTCTGGGTGGCCGTTGTACCACGCGACGAACTCGGTGGCGCTCATGGAGCCGGTCAGGTCCTCGCCGGGAATGCCCAGGCGGCGGTCGCTGCTGGCGCCGACCGTGTACAGAATGGCGTCGTAGTGGGTCAGGGCGTCCTGGTGGGTCAGGTCTGTGCCGAATTCCACGTTGCCCAGGAAGCGCACGCGCGGGTCGCCGAGGGTCTTCTCGAAGCCGCGCGTGACGCTCTTGATGGTCAGGTGGTCGGGCGCCACGCCGTAGCGCACCAGACCGTAGGGGGTGGGCAGGCGGTCGAACACGTCGATGTCGACGTTCAGGTCGCTTTTCAGCAGGGCTTCGGCGGCGTAGATGCCACTGGGGCCGCTGCCGATCACGGCGACGCGCAACGGACGTTCGGGGGTGACTGTCAGGCTCATGTGGTTGAGTCTAAAGGTCAACTGCTTGGGGGGGAATGGCAACGCGGCCCGCTGTCCAGCCCGGATGGTGTCACGTGGACGGAAACACGGGGCAGGTCCCACACGAAAACGCTGCCCGTCGTGAGGACCGGGCAGCGCTGCTGGAAGAGGAGTGGTGTGGGTGGATCAGGCGGCGGCGATGACGCTCAGGGCCTGTTCGTTCTTCAGGGTGATCTTGCCGTAGCCGGCGCTGATCACGCCCTCGCGGGACAGTTCGCCCACGACCTTGGTGACGGTCTCGCGCACGCTGCCCACGGCGGCGGCCAGTTCGTCGTGCGTGGCGTAGATCATGGTCTCGCCGCTGTCGAGCTGGGTGGCCAGGGCGGTGTCCTTGAGTTCCAGCAGTTCCCCGGCGATGCGGGCACGCAGGCGTTTGCCCACCAGACGGTAGATGCTCTCGTAGGCGCGTTCCAGCGTGCGGACCAGGTGGGTGGTGACCACGAGGTTGTCCTCGGCGCTCATGAGGGCGGGGTTGATCACGTCGATGCTGGAGTCGGTGACGGCCTCGGCGAAGTAGGCGCGGTTCACGCCGGCCAGGGCTTCCTCGCCGAAGTACTCGCCGGGCTTGACGTAGCGCAGGGTCAGGCCGTTGCCGTCGTCGTCCATGGTGTGTACGCGCACCAGACCGGCCGCGACGCGGTAGAGCATGTCGCTCTTGCCGGGGTAGAGGATGACGGCGCCGGGGCGGTAGGTGACGGTGTCCACGAAGGTCCGGGTGTTGGTGGTAAGGGTCATTGTGTGCGCCTCCTTGGGCGGTGTGAGAGGGGGGAAACGGGGTGTCGGGGGCTTATTCCCGACGTGCTCACAGTGTAACCCAACATCACTTTTTTGTAAACACTTTTGTTTCTTTAATCAGCATTGAGGTTACAGATCACCCGGTCAGACCGGCACGCCCCGGCCACCGGTAGGACAGCATTTCCGTCCCTGGGCCCCGCCCGAGCCGCCTCACCCGATGCTCACCGCTGGCCCCGACCGGTGCGTCCATGATCCCCTTACAGGAGGGACGCGCACGCTCCCCTCATCCCCGGTACGGGCCAGCGATTCAATCGGTTCGGTCGGATCTTTCGCGGCCCGGCCAGGGGCGCTTCCACCCGGCCGCAACGGCAGTGGGCGGCGAGGCCTTCACCCCGCCGCCCACCCGTTCCCGCCGTCCTCAGCGGGTCAGGATGCAGCCGGTCAGAGTTCGTCCTCGCGGCGGATCGGGAAGGCGCTGATCACGGAGTCCTTGTCGGACACGTTGATGACCTTCACGCCCTGCGCGTTGCGGCCCGTCACGCGGACCTCCTCGACGCGGGTGCGGATCACGGTGCCCTTCTCGGTCAGGACCATCAGTTCCTCGTCACCGGCCACGCGGGCCAGGGTGACCAGCTTGCCGGTCTTCTCGGTCACGTCCAGCGTGATGACGCCCATCCCGCCGCGCCCCTTGGCGGGGTACTCGCCGACCGGGGTGCGTTTGCCCAGTCCGCACTCGCTGACGGCCAGCAGTTCGCTGTCCTCGTCACCGCCGGGCACCAGGGCCATGCTGACCACGGCGTCCTGTTCGCCTTCACGCAGGCGGATACCGATCACGCCCTGCGTGGCGCGGCCGGTGTCGCGCACCTCGCCGCTCTGGAAGCGCATGGCCTTGCCGTTGCGGGTCGCCAGGATCACGTGATCGCTGTCCTGCACGATGCCCACGCTGATCAGCTCGTCGCCCTGCTGCAGGTTGATGGCGATCAGGCCCGCCGAGGTGATGTTGCCGTAATCGGTGATCAGGGTCTTCTTGACCACGCCGTTGCGGGTGGCGAAGATGAAGCAGCCCTCTTCCTCGAAGCCCTTGACGCTCAGGACGGACGCGATGTTCTCGTCGTCGCGCAGGCCGGGCAGCAGGTTGCGGATGTGCGTGCCCTTGGCGTCACGGCCCGCTTCCGGCAGGTCGTAGATCTTCTCGTGGAACACGCGGCCCTTGTCGGTGAAGAACAGCAGGAAGTCGTGCGTGCTTCCCACGAACACGCGGGTGTTCACGTCCTCGTCACGCAGTTTGCCGCCCGACGCGCCGCGCCCGCCACGGCCCTGCGCGCGGTAGGCGTCGAGCTTCGTGCGCTTGAGGTACCCGGCGCGGGTCATGGTGATGACCATGTCCTCGACGGCGATCAGGTCCTCCTTGCTGATGTCCTCTTCCAGCAGCGTGATGGTGCTGCGGCGCTCGTCGCCGTAGTTGTCGCGCACTGCGCGGATCTCCTTCTTGATCTCCTTCCAGAGCAGGCCCTCGTCGCCCAGGATCGAGCGCAGGAACGCGATCGTCTTCTGGAGTTCGTCGAACTCGGCCATCAGCTTCTCGCGTTCCAGGCCCACCAGACGCTGCAGGCGCATGTCCAGGATCGCCTGCGACTGCACCTCGCTCAGGCCGAAGCGGGCCATCAGCGAGTCGCGCGCCTCGGCGCCCGTGTTGCTCGAACGGATCAGGCTGATGACCTCGTCGATGTGGTCGAGCGCGCGGATCAGCCCCTCGAGGATGTGGGCGCGTTCCTCGGCCTTCTTCAGCTCGTACTGCGTGCGGCGCGTGACCACGTCCCGGCGGTGTTCCAGGAAGTAGCGCATGGTGTCGATCAGCGGCAGCACGCGCGGCTCGCCGTTCACGATGCTGAGGTTGATGACCGTGAAGGTGCCCTGCAGCTGCGTGTACTTGTAGAGCTGGTTCAGGACCAGCGTGGGAATCGCGCCGCGCTTGAGTTCCACCACGATGCGCACCGGGTCCTTGCGGTCGGACTCGTCGCGCAGGGCGCTGATGTCGGGGATCTTCCCGGCCTTGTACATGGCGCTGATCGTCTGGATCAGGTTGGTCTTGTTCACCTGATACGGGATCTCGCTGATGATGATCTGGTTGCGGCCGTTCTTCTCCTCGATGCGGGCCTTGCCGCGCACCTTCAGGCCGGAGTGGCCGGTGGCGTACGCGTCACGGATGCCCTGCTTGCTGATGCGCCCGCCGGTCGGGAAGTCCGGGCCGGTCACGTGCTGCATCATGCCGTCGAGGTCGATGTGCGGGTTATCGATCAGGGCCAGCAGGCCGTTGCAGATCTCGGTCAGGTTGTGCGGCGGGATGTTCGTCGCCATGCCCACCGCGATGCCCGACGCCCCGTTGATCAGCAGGTTCGGCACGGCCGAGGGCAGCACGCTGGGTTCGACGGTGGTCTCGTCGTAGTTGGGTTTCAGATCGACGGTTTCTTTTTCCAGGTCGGCCAGGACTTCCTCAGCGACCTTGGTCATGCGGGCTTCGGTGTAACGCATCGCGGCGGGCGGGTCGCCGTCGATGGAGCCGAAGTTCCCCTGCGGGTGGACCATGGGGTAGCGCATGTTCCACCACTGGCCCAGGCGGACCATGGCGTCGTAGATGGAGCTGTCGCCGTGCGGGTGGTACTTCTTCATGACCTCGCCGACCACAGAGGCCGACTTGGCGTGTTTCTGGTTGGCGTAAAGGCCTTCGAGCATCATGGCGTACATGATCCGGCGCTGCACGGGCTTGAGACCGTCGCGCACGTCGGGCAGCGCGCGGTCCACGATCACGTTCATGGCGTAGTTGATGAAGTTGGTCTTGACTTCGCTGGTGATGTCAACGGGAAGAATTCCGGTCATGTTGCTCCAGTGGTGCAGGTCCGGGCGTGGCCGGGGCCGCGCCGCAGAGGTGAGATGGGGAGGTCCCGGCGCGGGGCCAGGGATGGGACGATTCTAGCACGATTATGCTCAGGGCGTAATAGAACCGGGTCCTTCTATGCTGCCCATTGTACCTGAAAACACCCCCGCACACCGCGACCCTGACCACCACCGGAACCCGCCCAGCACCAGCAAAATCAGCCCTCCACGACACCCCGGACCCCACCCGCCCCGGACGGCGCACCCAGCCACCCCTCCTGCCTCCCCGGCCGGACCCGCAGCCGTTACCCCACAGCGGTTTTCGGGCCTGCGGAGAGGGGCTCCCGGCATCCCCGAAACGCGCAGCGCGAGTAGCCGGAAAGAGCCTCCGGAAAGAGCCGCCGGAAAGAGCTGGAAGTGGAGCGGCCCACCACGCACGGCCTCCCGCGCCGGGATGCAGGCCCGCGACACACCCGGAGGGTGAGCGGAACTCGCGCCCCTGGCCCCCACACGCCCGTCCCGCCGGCCTGACCGCCCCCCACCCCCACCGGCCTGCCAGACACCACCCCCCGCCGGCCGCGCCAAGCCTTTATGATGACTTCACATGCTTGATCAACTCACGCAACTCGTCAGGGACGTGGATGGCGCCTGGGCCGCCGCCATCGGGGGCCTGGACGGCCTGCTCATCGAGGGACACTCCACTGCCGCCACCGACCTCAGCCTGCTGATCGCCGAGCATGCCGGCCTGTACCGCTCGGCCAGCACCGCCTACTCCACGACCCTGAACGGCGGCCAGACCCGTGAGATGTACCTGCGCGGCGAACGCCTGAGCGTGTACCTGCATCCCATCAAGACCGAGTACTTCCTGCTGCTGGCCGTCGACGCGCGCAGCAACCTCGGACAGGCCCGCCTGTACGGCCGTGACACCGCCCGCAAACTGGAGGCCATCCTGTGATCATCGACCCCCTGCGCACCCTGCCCGGCGTGATCGCCGCTGCCCTGGTCGGCCCGGACGGCCTGCCCATCGAAACGCACGGCGACGGGGGAGACGCCATGGCCGCCGAACTGAGCGCCCTGCGCGCCAGCCTGGACCGCACCGGCCGCCGCCTGGGCGCTGGAGAGGTCACGCGCATCGCCTTCACCAGCGAACGCATCGAGGTCGTGGCCGTGTCCAGCGGGGACTTCGTGCTGGGCGCCGCCATGGCGCGCGGCACCGACACCCGCACCGCCCAGCAGACCCTGGCCCGCCTGGCCCTGGAACTCGGGCACCTGCCCCGCCCGGAGACCCCATGATCGAGGCCCTGATGGACGTGCGCGGCGTGCGCCACACCGCCCTGGTCGCCAGCGACGGCCGCGTCGTGGCCCGCGCCGGCCTGAGCGAGGAGCAGCTGAACGCGGAACTCACGCTGGTCGCCGCCAGCCGCGCCGTGATCGGCAGCCTGCAGGCGAACCTGCAGACCGGCGACTGGCAGGAACTGCTGCTGGACCTCGACGGCGGCCCCGTGCTGTTCACGCCGCACGGCGACCAGATCCTCCTGACCGCCTTCGACGAGGTCGCCAGCCTGGGCCGCGTGCGGTTCGCAGTGCGCCGCCTGCTCGGCACGGCCTGACCGCGCCCACGGCCCGCGCGCCCCGGCCCCCGCCCGGCGGGCACGCCGGGGCGCGTTGCATTCGTCCCGGCGCCCGCGCGCTAGCGTAGGCGCATGCAAGACCGTCCCCGCCGCCTGCGCCGCACGCCCGCCCTGCGCGCCCTGACCCGCGAAGTGCACCTGCACCCCGAGCAGTTCATCCACCCGATCTTCGTGCATGAGCGCGACACCGTGACCGACATCGCCACCATGCCCGGCGTGCAGCGCCACAGCATCGAAAGTGCCGTGACCCAGGCCCGCGACGCGCTGGCCCTCGGGATTCCCAGCGTGATCCTGTTCGGCATTCCCGACCACAAGGACGCCCTGGGCACCCAGGCCTACGCCGAGGAAGGCATCATCCAGCGGGCCACGCGCGCCATCAAGGCCAGCGTGCCCGGCATCAGCGTCATCACCGACACCTGCCTGTGCGAGTACACCGACCACGGCCACTGCGGCCCGCTGTGCGAGGTGCCCGGCCACAGCGGCCCGGACGCCTGGACGGTCGACAACGACCCCAGCCTGGACCTGCTGGCCCGCACCGCCGTCTCGCAGGCCCGCGCCGGAGCGGACGTCGTGGCCCCCAGCGCCATGATGGACGGACAGGTCGCCGCCATCCGCGCCGCACTGGACGCCGCCGGTTTCACGCACGTCCCGGTCATGAGTTACGCCGTGAAGTACGCCAGCGCCTACTACGGCCCCTTCCGGGACGCCGCCGGGTCCACCCCCAGCGTCGGGAACCGCGCCACCTACCAGATGGACCCCGCCGGAGGCTACCGCGAGGCGCTGCGCGAGGCCCGCCTGGACGCCGAGCAGGGCGCCGACACCCTGATGGTCAAACCCGCCCTGGCGTACCTGGACGTCCTGAGCCTCCTGAAACGCGAGTTCGACCTGCCGGTCGTGGCGTACAACGTCAGCGGCGAGTACTCGCTGATCAAGGCCGCCGCCGCCGCCGGATTCATGGACGAACGCCGCACCGTCCTCGAAACCCTGACCGGCTTCAGGCGCGCCGGAGCGGACGCCATCATCACGTACCACGCCATGGACGCCGCCCGCTGGATCGCCGAGGACGCCCGCAAGTGACCAGCGCCACCAACCCCATCCGCGTGGACTGGATTCCCACCGGCCTGTGGCCCGGCCGCCTGGGCCTGACCTTCGCGCCGGGCAAGAAGGGCGGCAGCGTGTACCAGCCGGGCGTCACGCACGACCGCGACCTGACCGACGACATGCGCACCCTGGCGCAGGACGGCGCGACCGTCATCGCGCCGCTGCTGGAAGACCACGAGTTCCACATGCTGGGCCTGGAGGACTACCACGGCGCCGCCGACACCTTCGGCCTGGAAGTCGCGCCGTACTCCATCCCGGACGGGCACGCCCCGCACGACCCGCGTGACTTCGCCGCGTACATCGACGAACTGATGACCTACCTCCTGAACGGCCGCAGCGTCGTCGTGCACTGCCGGGGCGGCCTGGGCCGTGCGGGCCTGAGCGCCGCGTGCCTGCTCGTGCAGGCGGGCCTGGACGCCGAAGACGCCATCGCCCTGGTCCGGGAGACCCGCAGCCCGCACGCCATCGAAACGCCGCAGCAGGAGCAGTTCATTCACGATTTCGCCCGCTGAGGGCACGGAGGTCACCCATGATCAGTGTCGCCAACCGCATCCACGTCAAGGCCGAGTACCACGACGCTTTCGAGGCACGCTTCCGCGACCGCGCCGGACTGGTGGACGGCATGCCCGGCTTCATCGCCAACCACGTCCTGCGGCCCACCCGCGACGGCGAACCCTTCGTGGTCCTGACCTTCTGGGAGTCCCGCGAGGCCTTCGAGGCCTGGACGACCAGCGACGCCTTCCGGCAGGGCCACGCCCGCAGCGGCACCCTCCCGAAGGACGCCTTCAGCGGCCCGAACGTCCTGGAAATCCATGAGGTCGTCGCCCGCTGATACGGATTCCGTCTGTTTCGCTGACAATCCGGAACTTCACCGGATTGCCAGCTCCACGTCCGGAACCCGTTTTTCTCCCACTCGCTCTGCGGCGCAGCTCTACGAGTCCGCTCGGATTGAACGGTCTTTGCATTCCATTCAATCGGAGTCCGTATGACCTGTCCCGCAGGCGGGGCTACACTGGGCGCATGAAGCTCCATGCTCTGCTTGGCGCGGCCCTGCTCGCCTCTGCCCTGGGCGCGTGCGCGCCCGCCCTGACCGCCCCACAGACCGGGCGGATCGTGAACGCCCGCACGGGCGAGGAAGGCGCCGTGACCTTCACGCGCGGCACCCTCACACCGCGCGTGGGCGACCCCTTCGCGCCCGACAACGCCACCATCCGCATCGGTGGGCGCACCTACACGGGCCGCACGTACCTGATCGGGGGCGGCGCCCTGCCCGGCGGACTGGGCTTCAGCGTGGCGTTCGGTGCCAGCAACGGCAGCGACGGCAGCACCGTCACGGGCGGCGGCACCCGCGTCGAGGGAGGCCGCCCGGTGCCCGCCCACACCGGCAACCTGATCGCCCGCGCCGAGGGCGACCCGCCCGCCCTGCTGACCTGCACCCTGACCGTGGACGCGCAGCAACGCGGCATCGGCGAGTGCTTCGACGGCGCGGGTACCCGATACGCCCTGCAATTTTGAGCGCACTGGCGGGGGAGAGGCCGCGCGTGGTGTGCCTGTGCGGCAGCGTGCGCTTCCTGACCGAGTTCGATGCGGCGTCGCTGGCCGAAACGCTGGCGGGCCGGATCGTCCTGAGTGTCGGGAGCCACAGAGAGCGGGACGAGGACGCCCTGGCACACCTGAACAGCGCCGAGCGGGAGGCCGCGCTGGACCGCCTCGGAGCGCTGCACCTGCGCAAGATCGACCTCGCGGACGAGGCGCTCGTCATCAACCCCGGCGGGTACGTGGGTGACTCTACCCGCCGGGAGATCGCGTACGCGCGGCAGACCGGGAAGCCAGTCCAGAGCCTCGAACCGCTGACCGCGTAGCGCGTCAGGCGAGCAGACTGACCGCCGGGTGCCGTACCGCGTTCACGCGCAGGGTCAGGCGGTCGTCGGGCGTGGCGGTGGGGCGGGCCACCTCGCGCAGCACGTAGGTGGGGTTGCCGCGCAGGTCCAGGGTGCGCAGGATCGCGGCGAGGTTCAGCATGATCAGGCCCTCGGCCATGCCGCTGCCCGCGCAGATGTGCGTGCCCAGCCCGTATGGCGCGAACGCACCGGGGCGGCGGTGCTCCATGCGGCCCGGCGCGAAGCGTTCCGGGTCGAAGCGGTCGGCGTCCGTGAAGCACCCGTCCAGTCCGTGCGGGACGGTCGTGCCGATGATCACCCGCCGACCCTGCGGCACCGTGACGCCCGCGAATTCGAAGTCCTGCGTGACCGTGCGGGTCATGGCGGGCGCGATCGGGTGCAGCCGCAGGCACTCCATCACGAAGCGGTGCAGGTGCGGCAGTCCCCCCAGGGTCTCCATGCTGGGCGGCCCGTCCTGGAAGGCGGTGTCGGCTTCCGCAACCAGAGCGGGGACCAGTTCCGGGTGCCGCCCGACGCGGTACAGCACGAACGCCAGGGTGTTCGCGGCGGTGTCCATCCCCGCGATGAACGCCCCCATGGTCGCCATGCGCAGGTCCATGTCCGACCAGAACGCCGGGTCGGCGGCCTGCGCGGCCAGCAGGTCATCGATCAGGTCCGGTGCCCGGCCGGCCTGCTCCGCTGGGACGCGGCGGTGCTCCTCGATCAGCGCTTCCACCATGCCCAGGGACCGCGCCCGCGCCCGCCGGAAGCCCGGCAACTGCTCGACCAGCGGCGGGCGCTGCCGGGTCACGCGGACCATCAGGGTGTTCTGCACGAAGCTCAGCAGGTCGTTCAGGTACGGGCGGGCCGTGCCATTCACGACCACCCGCGCCAGCTGCTCGGTGATCACCGCCTTGCACCAGTGCGCCACCTGCAGGTCATCCCCGGCGCGCAGCGGCACGAGGTCCTCGGCCGTCACAGACAGCGCGCGGCGCAGGTTCGCGCCCAGGTACGAGCGGGCGTACGTGCGCGACTCGGTCCGGCGGAAGGTGCGGTGCTCGTCGCCGTCCACGCTGATCATGGACCGCTGCACCCCGAACGCCTGATCGTTCGGCCGCCACGCCTCCAGGGAACGCAGGTGACGGTGCCCTTCCTTCACGGTCCACACGTTCGCTTCCGGCCCGGCCAGCACCGTGTACGTCTGCCCCAGGCCCGTCACGTTGAACACCGGGCCGTGCTCGCGGTACGCGGCCGTCAGGAAGGCGCGCAGCCGGTGCGGGTACAGCTGCGTGATGCTGCCGATCACGGGCGGCCCGGACACGGTGGGAATGACGCGCGGGGAGGTCGGGTACGGGGCGTTCGTCATGCCCCACGGTACACGTCTGCGCTGCCCATGAGAAAGCCCCGCCTGCCGTCGGGCGGGGCGGGGCTGAAGTCCAGAAGGAGGGCCTCGGCTTAGGCCTGACCGTACATGACGGCGCGCTTGACTTCCTCGATCAGCTGCGTGATCGGAATGTCGCGCGGGCACGCCTCGGTGCAGTTGTACGCGGTGCGGCAACGCCACACGCCGGTGTTCTGGTTCATGATGCCCAGGCGCTGCTGCGTGGCCTCGTCACGGGTGTCGAAAATGAAGCGGTGCGCCTGCACGATCGCAGCCGGGCCGAGGTACGAACCGTTCACCCAGAAGATCGGGCAGGAGGTCGTGCAGCAAGCGCAGAGGATGCAGTTGCTGGAGTGCGCCATGCGCTCGGCCTCTTCCTCGGACTGGATGCGCTCGGCGGCGGGGGCCGGGGACTCGTTGATGAAGTACGGCATGATCGCCTTGTACGAGTCGAAGAACGGCTCCATGTCCACCAGCAGGTCCTTCTCGACCTTCAGGCCACGGATGGGTTCTACCGTGATGGTCCCGCCGCTCTTGGCGACGTCGCGCACCAGGGTCTTGCAGGCGAGGCGGTTGCGGCCGTTGATCAGCATGGCGTCGCTGCCGCAGATGCCGTGCATGCACGACCGGCGGAAGGTCAGGCTGGGCTCCATGTACCACTTGATGTGGTTGATGACGTCCAGCACGCGGTCGCTCGCCTGGGCTTCCACGTCGTAGGTGGTCCAGTGCGCCTTCTTGTCCTTTTCGGGGTCGAAGCGCAGGACCTTGACTTTCAGTTGCATCATCGGCACGCTCGCAGAGACGGGCGCGGCGCTGGTCGGTGCGTGGGTCTGGGTCATTGAGATTCCTTCCGGGCGGCGCTGTCCTGCACGCCGCCCGAGTGGGTGAGGGTGCGGGTCAGTACACGCGGGGCTTGGGTTCGAACGCGCGCGTGAAGCCCTTGAGCGACACGGGCTTGTACCCGATCTGCACCTGACCCTCGCGGTTCAGGTCCTTGTACGCCATGGTGTGCTTCAGCCAGTTCTCGTCGTCGCGGGTCGTGAAGTCCTCGCGGTCGTGCGCGCCGCGCGACTCGGTGCGGTTGAGCGCACTGGCGGTCATGGCCTCGGCGCAGTCGAGCATGAAGCCCAGTTCCATCGCCTCGATCAGTTCGCTGTTGTAGCGGCGGCTGGGGTCGCTGACCCCCACGTTCGCGTAACGCGCCTTGAGTTCCTGCACGATCCCGACCTGCTTTTCCATGTCGGGGCCATTCCGGAAGATCCCGACGTTGTTCATCATGGATTCCTGCAGTTCCTTGCGGATCGCGGCGGCGTTGTCCTTGCCGCTGCTGTTGCGCAGACGGTCGAACAGGTCCACGCTCTCACGCTGGGGGTTCTCGGGCATGTCCGGGAATTCCACCTGACGCGCGTACTGCGCGGCGTAGATCCCGGCGCGGCGACCGAACACCACGAGGTCCCCGAGGCTGTTCGTGCCCAGGCGGTTCGCGCCGTGCAGCGACACGCAGGCCTGCTCACCGGCCGCGTACAGGCCCTCCACGCTGCCGCCGTTCCCGTCACTCAGGCACAGGCCGTTCAGGTCGGTGGGAATGCCGCCCATCGCGTAGTGCGCCGTCGGCTGGATCGGCACGAGGTCCTTGACCGGGTCCATGCCCAGGTACGTGCGCGCCAGGTCGGTGATCTCGGCCAGTTTGCCCTCGATCACCTCGCGCGGCAGGTGCGTCAGGTCGATGTTCACGGCGTCCTTGTCGCGGCCCACGCCACGGCCCTCACGGATCTCGGTGATGATCGAGCGCGACACGATGTCACGCGGCGCGAGATCCTTGATGGTCGGCGCGTACCGCTCCATGAACCGCTCGCCACTGTCGTTCCGCAGGATGCCGCCCTCGCCACGGATGCCTTCCGTGACCAGGATGCCCAGCTTCGCCAGACCCGTCGGGTGGAACTGGTAGAACTCCATGTCCTCCAGGGGCAGGCCCTTGCGGTAGTAGATGCTCATCAGGTCGCCCGTCAGGGTCAGGGCGTTACTGGTGATCTTGAACACGCGCCCGTACCCGCCGGCTGCCAGAATCACGGCCTTCGCGTGGAAGGTGTGCAGTTCCCCGGTCGATAGCTCGTACGCCACCACGCCACGGCAACGGCCATCCTCGATCAGCAGGTCCGTCACGTGGAACTCGTTGAAGAACGTCGTGCCTTCCTTGACGTTCTGTTGGTACAGCGTCTGCAGGATCATGTGACCCGTGCGGTCCTTCGCGTAGCAGCTTCGCTCCACGGCCGCCTTCCCGAAATCACGGGTGTGACCACCGAACTTACGCTGCGCGATCTTCCCGTCCGGCGTGCGCGAGAACGGCAGACCCATGTGCTCCAGCTCGTACACCGCGTCGATGATGTCCTTGGAGAACACCTCGGCGGCGTCCTGATCGGTCAGGTAATCGCCGCCCTTGACGGTATCGAACATGTGCCATTCCCAGTGGTCTTCCTGCACGTTCCCCAGCGCCGCGCCAATCCCGCCCTGCGCCGCGCCCGTATGCGACCGCGTCGGGTACAGCTTGCTGATGCAGGCCACAGACACGTTCCCCTTGGCAGCGTACAGCGCGGCCATCAGGCCAGCGCCCCCCGCTCCCACCACCAGCACGTCATAACGATGATGCATATTTATCCTTTACCACCTGCCCGCAAAGGCAGGATCAGATCGAGAACAGACCCACCGTGCCGAACGCAAACACCAGCGCCACCACGGTATAGAACAGACCCTTCACCCACGCCCGGTTCGGACGGGACCGCACGTAATCCTCGATGGAATACCGCGCGCCGTTCGCGCCGTGCATCAGCGACAGTGCCAGGATCAGCCAGTCATAGAACTTCCAGGCCGGGTTCGCCAGCTTCGCGACCACCGCGTCGAAGGTCGCGTCCGACTCGCTGACCTGAATGAACGTCATGTAGATGTGACCCAGAATCAGGAACACCAGGATCAACCCGCTGATCCGCATGAAAATCCACCAGTTCAGCTCCGCGTTGCTGTGCGACTGCTGCCGCGCGTCCGTGAACGTCCGGGCACGAATCATCAGTAGCCTCCCATCAGACGCGGGTACAGCGTCCACGCGGCGTACACGAAGGCCGCCACGCTGATCAGCAGGACCCCGTACCACATCTGCCGCTGGTACGCCACGCCGAAGCCCGTGAAGTCCATCACGATGATCCGCAGCCCGTTGAACGCGTGGTACACCACGCCCGCCGTCACGAACAGCAACCCGATCCGGAACGGCCACAGATCGTACGTCTCGTGAATCACCATGTAAAACCGCTCACCAAAAATGAACGACCCGATGCTGAACACATGCAGCATCAGATAAGCCAGAATTGCCAGCCCGGACAGGCGGTGAAGCAGGAACGCCCACTGCCCCTCTCTTCCTCGGTACATTCTCCCAGTCCTCCTCGACGTCTAAACCCTTCTGTTCTCAAGGCGCCGCCACCCCACCACACACTAGGGCGAACGGTAAGCCGTGTGGGTGACCATTCACACCACTCTTTCAGACAGCGCCCAGTTTAACACCACCCCGCCAGAGCGCACCCACCCCACGGCCGGAGAACCGGAACACCCGATGTCACCGCGTGAGGTGCAAGCACAGACCTTACCGCGCTACCCTGAACCGCATGACCGGCCCCACCCCCACCCCACCCAAAGACCCCCAGGCCGAAGCGGAATTCACCCGCAAACTCGTCCTCGGTATCCTCAGCACCCTCGAACACAAGGGCCTGCTCAGCAAAGCCGAAGTCGACGGCATCATCCGCGCCGCCCGCCACGCCGCCTACCCCACCCCACCCCGCCGCACCCCCGGCCCCGCCGCACCCGGCACCCAGTGGGTCAAACCCGGCCAGCCCCACCAGCCTATGGACCGCACCACCCCCGTCGCCATCCCCAACGTGCAGCGCGCCGCCCCGCCCAGCGACCAGCCGCAAGACAAACCGGCCGGGGAAACCCCCAAAGCGCCGCCCGTCATCGACTTCGACCTGCAGTAACGCGCGACCTCGCTCCGTACATACAGACAGGAAGGCCGCACCCGGAATCTGGGGTGCGGCCTTTACTGAGCAGTGGAGCTTACTTCAGCTGCGACAGGTAGTAGTTCGTGCCGTTGCCGTTGTACTCAGTGGTGACCACCTGCACGCCGCCCTGGGCGTTCAGGAGTGTCTTGCGGATGCTTCCCAGGCTGACGGTGACGGCCGAGGGAGTACCCGCCGTATTGATCCGGTACACGTTGCTGGTGTCGCTGCCCCACAGCACGGCCGGGCTACTCTGGTCGAACCCGGTCAGCGTGCCCGCCTGGATGGATGTGAATTTGGTGACGGTGCTGTCCGCGTTCAGACGGGCCAGCTGGCCATACGCACTGAACCAGACGGTGCCGTCGGCGGCGACGGCCGCCGAGGTCGCGCCGCTACTCTTGAGCAGATCCAGTTTGGTGACGGCGCCAGTGGCCGTATCGATTTTCAGAGCGTCGCCCGAGTAACCACCCAGGTAGATCAGGGTCTTCCCGTCCGCGCCCATGGTCAGCGGAGCGTCATAGGAGCTGGAGCCGTAGTTGGCAGAGCTGTCGACCGTGGTAACCACGCCGGTCGCCGGGACCCACGTCTTCAGGGAAGTGGCCGAGCCCCCCATGCCCGTGCTGACAGTCTCCACGAACCACACGCGCCCCTGCCCGTCCGTTCTGCGGGTGAAGCCATCCGACAGGGAGAAGTTCACCGCAGGCAGGCTGGTCACGGTGCCGTCGTCCGAGATCAGGGACGGCGCCACGCCGGATCCCTTGTAGGCAATGACGCCGCCGCCCGTTTCAATCAGGCGCAGGCTGTTCTGCGACGTGACGGATCCGGTGGCTGCCACCTTCCCGTCGGCCGTGAACCGGGTCACCACGTACTGGTAGGCAGAGACGCTGGAGTCGTAACGACTGCCCGTCACGGCCCACAGGCCGCTGGACGCAGCGACCGCTCCTTCGACGGACGTTCCCAGCGCGGCGCGTGCGGGACGCACCGAGAGTTGGGTCTCCGCGCCGTAGGAGTTGGCACTCTGGTCCGGACTGGTGACCTTGATGGTGCTGTTGCCCAGTGCGGCGTCGGCCGTGGCGGTCAGGGTAATGGCGGTGGTCGTGGTGCTACCCGGCGTGACCGTCACGGTTTTCGGGGCGGCCGTCACACCGGCCGGGAGGCCCGTGACGGTCAGGGTCGTCTGGCCGTTGAAGCCGTTCTGGGTGCTCACGTCCACGTTCAGCTGGGCGGTGCCGCCCTGGTAGATCTGCTGGCCGTAGTAGGTCGAGCTGGAAACGGCAATGTTCACGGTCGGTGCAGGCACCCTCAATTCCGCGGAGGCGGACGCTTTCACGGTGCCCCCGTCGGCGGTCAGGGTGATCGGGTACGTGCCGGGCTTCAGGGTCGCGTCACTCTTGAAGGCCAGGCTGAGGTACGAGGAGCCGTTCAGGGTCTGCGTGACGGGCGTGACGGTCACCCCCGCCGGCAAGCCCGTGGCAGAGTACGTGACCGGCCCGCTGAAGTTCCCGACGCTGTAACCGCACACGTTCAGGGAAGCGGTCTTGCTGGGGTACAGCTCCAGGTAGCTGCTTCCGCAGGTGCCGATCGTCAGGCCGGGCTTGCGGATTTCCAGGCTGCCCGAGCCGCCGCCCACCTGTTTGCCGGTGGTGTCCTTGACGATCACTCGGAATGAACCCGAGTAGTTATCCTGGCCGCTGTACTTGAAGGTCAGATCCGTATCCAGGCGCTGCGGGCTGACTCCCAGGTTCTTCAGGTAGGCGGCGGTGGCCTGGGCCTGCACGCTCTGAAGCGTCGTGGCGGTCAGGTTCACGGTGGACGGCTCGATGGTCAGGCCGGGCACGTCGGTGCTGAGGCTGACCTGCCCGGTGTACCCGCCTTCCTGGTACAGCCGTGCAGGCACCGACACCCCGGCGTCCGACGTGATCTTCACGTCGCTGCCCAGGCTGACGAGCACGGACGGCGTGTATGCCGTGGCCTTAAGGGTAGAGCGCACGCCACTGCCGAGACTGCGCAGGGTGAGCGTGGAGTTGGTCCCGGCGTACTCGAGGGCGTTCCAGCCGGAGTTCAGGACCACGTCGAGCGACACGGTGATCTTTGTGCCGTCCGGGTAAGCGCACAGGAGGTTGCCCTTCACGGTGGCGGCCGCAGCGCTGTACAGACGGGCAACCAGACTGCCGGGTACGGTGCCGCCCGACACGATCTGCTCGGTGGCGAACGCGAGGGAATCGATCTTCTCGCTCAACAGTTCCACGTCCGTGAACAGAGCCACGGACGGGTTGCTGGTCTGCGAACCCGTGAAGGTGCAGCCCCCGCCCGAGGTCAGGTTGAACATGTTCCTCTTGTCCGGAGCCGCCGTCAGCGGCAGGTCCAGCACCCCACCCTTGACGGTGCCGGTGTTGGCGAAGTCGTAATCGCCACCGCTCACCAGAACGGCGCGGGTCGCGGCCGCGGGGGCGTCCGTGACGGTGCCGGTCATGCGCGTGGCCTGCACGGCGCTGCCGGGTGAGGGCGGTGTCACGCCGCCGGTGTCTGTAGTAGAGGGGCAGGCGGTGAGCAGGGCGGTCAGGCTGATCATCGCGGCGGGGAGTTTCAGGGTCTTCATGTGCACTCAGGATTCTAATGGTGATGGCGGGGTTTCGCTGGGTTTTTGCGCTTCTGTCACGGCACCCCCGCTTGATGAAGACCTCGTCAGATTCGGTGGCACCCTGGGGTGGCCGGCTCGTCCCAGCGGGCTGTCCGGCGCCTATCTACACCACCTGTCCGTTGCGTGTGGGGGGTGGCGTATGCTCGGGGCATGTTCAGCGGTTCTGTGCGGGTCGGAGCGTCCCTGGTGGGGCTTCTTCTTCGTGTGGGGCGTTGAGCGCGGCCCAGCGTTCAGTGTTCGCCCCCGGTAGCTCTCGCAGCGGCCGGGGGCGCGTTTCTTGAGGAGGCAGTGGTATGGGAATGACGATTGCAGAGAAGATCCTGGCGGCTCACAGTGGGCATGACGCGGTGGTGCCGGGTCAGCTGATCGAGTGCGCGACCGACTGGGTGCTGTGTCATGAGATCACGACTCCGGCGGCCCTGCGGATGCTGGAGGAGCGCGGCATGGACCGGGTGTTCAACCCGGATCAGATCGTGGCGGTGCCGGATCACAGCGTGCCGGCCATGAACATCAAGGCCGCGAAGATGTACCAGAAGCTCAAGAGCTGGGTGCAGGAGAAGGGCATCAAGCACTTCTACGACGTGGGCCGGGGCGGGATCGCGCACGTGGTGCTGGAGAACACGGGCCTGATGAAGCCGGGGCAGACGCTGGTCAGCGGCGACAGCCACACCTGCAACGCGGGTGCGCTGGGGGCCTTCGCGACCGGGGTGGGCAGCACGGACCTCGCGGGCGCCATCTACGCCGGGAAGGTGTGGTTCAAGGTGCCCGAGACCATGCTGATCCGCGTGACGGGCCAGACGCAGCCGGGCGTGACGCCCAAGGACATCGTGCTGGAGGTCATCAAGCGCATCGGTGCGGACGGCGCGAACTACATGGTCATGGAGTGGGTCGGCGAGTACATCGACAACCTGGACATGGAGGGCCGTTTCACGCTGACGAACATGGCGATCGAGGCGGGCGGCAAGACCGGTATCGTCGCGGTCGACGACACCACGCGGGCGTACATGGCGGCGCGCGGCGTGACGCCCGGGCAGTACACCGAGTACCAGTCCGACGCCGACGCGCGCTTCAAGGTGGTCATCGAGGTGGACGCCTCGGCGGTCGAGCCGACCGTGGCGTACCCGCACATTCCCAGCAACGGGCGCGTGGCGGGCAGCGACCGGATCGCCGTGACGCACGCGTACGTGGGCAGCTGCACGAACGGCCGCATCACGGACCTGCGGGACGTGGCCCGCATCCTGAAGGGCCGCCGGGTCGCCGACGGCGTGCAGATGATCGTCGTGCCCGCCACGCAGCTGATCTGGAAGCAGGCGGCGCAGGAGGGTCTGCTGGAGATCTTCGTGGAGGCCGGCGCGAGCGTCAGTTACCCCAGTTGCGGCGCGTGCCTGGGCATGCACTCGGGCGTGCTGGGGCCGGACGACGTGTGCATCAGCTCCAGCAACCGGAACTTCGTGGGCCGCATGGGTGACCCGAGCGCGCAGATCTACCTCGCCAGCCCAGCGACCGTCGCGGCGAGCGCCGTGTCGGGCTTCATCAGCGATCCGCGCGAGTACAACGACACCATCAACGCCGCCGACTGAACGCCGGTCGCCGGGGGCCGTGAGGGGGAGGGGAGAAACGTGGACCTGAACATTCTGCTGGTGGTGGCGGCGCTGCACGCCGTGGTGCTGATCGTGCCGGGACCGGACGTGCTGCTGGTCAGTCAGACGGCGCTGGCCCGCACGCGGCGCGCGGCGCTGCTGGCGGGTCTGGGCGTGGTGCTGGGCATCAGCGTGTGGGCGTCGCTGGCGCTGCTGGGCATCGGGCTGCTGTTCGAGGCGTTCCCGTGGGTGCACGGCGTGATCCGCGTGGCGGGCGGCCTGTACCTGCTGTGGATGGGCTACAGCCTGTGGCGCAGCAGTGCCCGGACAGACACGCAGGCCGCGCCCGTCCAGGCGCCCCTGAGTGATCTGGCCGCCCTGCGCGCCGGGTTCCTGACGAACATCGCCAACCCGAAGGCCGCCGTGTTCTTCGGCAGCGTGTTCAGCGGCGTGCTCGGCACCGACGCGGGAAGCGGCGTGAAACTCGCGGCGTTCGGGATCATCGTGGGCCTCAGCCTGGGCTGGTTCGCGCTGGTCGCGCTGGGCATGTCCACCGCGTCCATGCAGGGCGCGTACCTGCGTGCCCGCCGGGGCGTGGACCGCGTGGCAGGCAGCCTGATGCTGGGCTTCGGGACGCTGCTGCTCGCCTCGCGCGAGTAGACCGCCGGCGCCCGGACCGGGGCGCGGACCTCACGTGCGCCCGCTGCGCGCGAGTAAGCTGGGTGAACTTATGGGCGAAGCAAAACGACGTAAACAACTGGGCCTGATGCCCACCGTGCACCCCTTCGACGCGACCATGGACGCGGACGGCACGCTGACCTTCACGCGCGCCCCCGAGGACGCCGCGCTGCGCGAGCTGATCGCGGGCGCGCTGCGGTTCTCGCAGCCGTACGGGGCCGCGTGGGACAGTCAGTACCGCACGCTGCATGTCATGCACGGCCGCGTGGACCGCTTTCTGGAAACCGCCGAGGACGTGCAGTCCATTCCCGTGCCGGCGCTGCGCCGCCTGAGCGGTGAACTGGCGCTGGGCCGCGTCGGCGAGGGCAGCGAGACCACCGGCCGGTTCCTGCCGGTCGAGGGCGGCGCGGTCCGCCTGCGCGAGGTGCAGCACTCCGCCGACGGCGTGAAATGGGACGCGTTCCCCGTGAACATGGACCCCCGCCGCGCCATGGAGTTCCTGCTGCAACACCCGGCCGCCACGCTGGGCGGCGAGGTCGTCGCGACCTACGTGGCCGAGCAGTGGCGTGAGGGTCGCCTGGACATCGACCCGGAACCCCCGGCCGAACTGCTGGACATGCTCGAATCGCTGGCTCGCGAGTGGCACGGCGACACCGGGCAGGGCTGGCAGGACACCCACCTGGACGCCACCGACGGCGACGACACCGACCCCGTGCCGGTCGCGCGCCGCGTGGCCTTCGAACTGCGGCAGCCCGCGCCGCTGCAATCCCCGCTGAACATGGCGTTCGCCACGCTGGGCAACGTGGAAGTCACCGTGAACCGCGAGGCCAGCAGCTACAGCCTCGACGGCGAAGCCTGGATCTCGTATGCCGACCCGGACGGCGAGGCCCGCGAGGACGCCCTGGACCTCCCGGACTTCCTGGACGTGGAGACCGTGCCCGTTCAGGTGTTCGCCGACGGCCGGGTGGAATGGGTGGATGAGGACGTGCCCGCCGAGCACGGCGAGCGCCTGCGCGCCGACCTGCTGCTCGAGACCGGGGCCGGGAACCCGGCCGAGTGGGCGCAGTGGACCCGCGAACTGATCACGCAGACCTTCGAACACGAACTGGTCGTCCCGGAAGACGCCGAGCTGCCCGTGCCCGTCGCGGTGCTGCTGGACATTCCCCTGGACGCCCTGGACGACCCGGACCCGCTGGCGCAGTCGTTCATCGAGTCGGCCATCACCTTCGACGGCACCAACTGGCGCGACCTGTACGACGAGGTTCTCCCGGAGGAACTCCGCCCCTTCCTGGACGACAACTGACGGTGCCAGCAGCTGACCGTACCGAGACCTGAATTCGAACCCGCGTCGGGGCCGCACGCCGCGTCCCGACCGCAAGGAGCACCCATGACCACCGTGCACGTGTTTGGCCGTGACCACATCAACACCGACGAGATCATCCCCGCCCGGCACCTGACCACCGACGTGGAAAGCGAACTCGCCAAGTTCGCCATGGAGGACTACGACAAGAACTTCGTGAAACGGGTGCAGCCGGGCGACATCATCGTGGCCGGCGCGGACTTCGGCTGCGGTTCCAGCCGCGAGCACGCCGTGTGGGCGCTGCGCGGCGCGGGCGTGGCGGCCGTGATCGCCCCGAACTTCGCGCGCATCTACTACCGCAACTCCATCAACAACGGCTTCCTGGCGCTGGAATGCGACGGCATCGTGCAGGCCTTCCAGGACGGCGACCCCGCCGACCTGAACCTCACGGCGGGCACCATCACCAACACCCGCACCGGGCAGAGCCTGACCTTCGTGCCGGTCCCGCAGTTCGCGCTGGACGTGCAGAAGGCCGGCGGCTGGCTGGAATACATGAAAGAGCACGACCAGGCGGCGCTGGAGGCCGAAACCCTGGACGCCCACTCCACGCAGGCCGGTCACGGCCACCCCGGCCAGGAGGAGCAGCATGCCTAAGATCGTTTCCCTGCCCGGCGACGGCATCGGCCCGGAGGTCACGGCGGCGGCCGTGCAGGTGCTGCGCGAGGTCGCGCCCGACGTGACCATCGAGGAACACCTGATCGGCGGCGTGGCCTTCGACACGCACGGCGACCCGTTCCCGCAGCCCACCCGCGAGGCCCTGAAAGACGCCGACGCGGTGCTGCTGGGCACGGTCGGCGGCGCGCAGGACAGCGCCTGGAACCTGCTGCCCCGCCACCTGCGCCCGGAGAGCGGCCTGCTGGCGCTGCGCAAGGCGCTCGGCTGCTACGCCAACCTGCGCCCGGTGCGCGTGCAGCCCGGCCTGGAACACCTGTCTCCGCTGAAGCCCGAACTGGCGCGCGGCGTGGACATCCTGATCGTGCGCGAACTGCTGGGCGGCGTGTACTTCGACGGCGACCGCAAGATTGACGGCGACACCGCCTACAACACCATGCGCTACACCACCGCCGAGGTCGAGCGGGTCGCGAAGGTCGCCTTCTGGGCCGCCGAGCAACGCCGGGGCCGCGTCACCAGCGTGGACAAGGCCAACGTGCTGGAAGTCAGCGAACTGTGGCGCCGTGACGTGACCGCCCTGCGTGACCGCGACTACCGCGGCATTCACCTGAACCACGAGTACGTGGACAGCGTCGCCATGCTGATCGTCTCGGACCCCAGCCGCTACGACGTGATCGTCACCGAGAACCTGTTCGGGGACATCCTCAGCGACCTCGCTGCCGTCATTCCCGGCAGCCTGGGCCTGATGCCCAGCGCCAGCCTGGGCGACGGCGCGGGCCTGTTCGAACCCATTCACGGCAGCGCCCCCGACATCGCCGGGAAGGGTGTGGCCAACCCCGCCGCCGCCATCATGAGCGCCGGTATGCTGCTCCGGCACGGCCTGAAACGCCCGGACGCCGCCAACCAGATCGACCGGGCCGTGGCGCTGGCCCTGCGCGCCCAGCCCACCCGCGACCTGGGCGGCACGGCCGACACGCAGACCTTCACCCGCGCCGTCCTGAACGCTCTGGAAAGCTCGCCCGCCGTCGGGTAACCGCGCCAGGACCACGCGGCCGGAAGGGGGCAGGGGAGACTGGACCTCCTGCCCCCTTCCGACTGCCCCCTGCCGCTGCCCCGGTCAGTGCAGGCGTTCGCGTTCCAGTTGCTGGATGCGCCGCTCCAGTTCCCGCAGGCGGGCGCGGCGACCCGCCCGGCCCAGCTGACCGATCAGAAAGTAGACGAGTGCGCCCACGCCCAGGGTGACACTCAGGACGGTCAGGGCGAACAGCAGTTCGGGGAGTCCCAGTGCAGGCATACCCGCAGCTTAGGAGCCCCGCCGGGCGGGCGTTGCCTCAATTGCCACACGGCCCCTGTTCAGGAACGCTTCACGCAGCGCATGCTGGGGGCATGAGCGACCCCGCCGTGACCTTTCCCGCCCCGGCCCGCATTCCGTACCCCGGTGGGTGCGTGCTGGAACCCGGCCCGTACGCGCTGGACTACCTGCTGCGGTGGCGGGCGGACGTGACCGTCCGCGGCACCCTGCACCCGGACACGCCGGTCTTCCCGCTGCTGCGCGCCCTGCTGGCCGACCCGGCCGCGCACGGCCTGAGCGCCGACGACGCCGGGGCGGCCCGCGACCGGTTCCTGGAACTGGCCGGACAGGCCCTGACGGCCGAAGGTGGGCAGCGCGCGTGGTTGGAGCGCGAGTTCCGCTGACCCCGCCGGAGACGGCCACTCTAGACACGGAGGAGGTCACGCCCGACCTGACGCTCGCGCCGGCCCGTCCGGGCGAGACGCGGCACGCCCTGGCCGCCCGCACCCTGCGTGAGGCCGTGCTGGACGGCCGCCTGCCCGAGGGAACGCGCCTGCCCGGCCACCGCCGCCTCGCGCAGCGCCTGGGCGTGTCCCGCAACACGCTGGTGGACGCCCTGACCCAGCTGCACGCCGAGGGCTACGTGCGCCCGCGCGGCCGCAGCGGCACCGTGATCAGCGTCCCGGCGCTGCCCGGCCCGAACCGCGTGACTGCCCCGGCCCTGCCGCTGAGCGCCTGGGCGGTCCGCGCGTTGCAGGGGCAGGTGCCGGAGGCCGGCGGGGACACCTTCGCCGTGGATTTCCGGGTGGGGCAGCCCGTCCCGGACCTGTACCCGGAAGCCGCGTGGACGCAGGCACTGGCCCGCCGCGCCGCACAGGTCACGCACGCCCACCCGCACGATCCGCTGGGGCCGCTCGAGACGCGCCGCGCGCTGGCCGCGTACCTGAGTGCCGAGCGGGGCGCGCGCGTCACGCCGGACATGGTCATGCTGACCGGCGGCACGCAGTCCGCGCTGGACGCCCTGGCCCGCGTGTTCCTGGAACCGGGCCGGCTGGCCGCCGCCGAGGACCCCACCTACGCCGGGGCGCGCGCCGCGCTCGCCGCGACCGGCGCGGACGTGACAGGCGTCCCGGTCGACGCCGGGGGCCTGCGCACGGACGACCTGCCCCGCCGCGCAACCCTGGTGTACGTCACGCCCGGCTGCCAGTACCCCACCGCCGTCAGCCTGAGCGCCGCGCGCCGGCAGGCCCTGATCACCTGGGCCGCCGCCGCCGGCGCCTTCATCCTCGAAGACGATTACGCCGCCGACCTGCACCTGACCTCGCGGCCACCGCCCGTGCTGCAGGGGCTCGCGCCGGACCGCGTGATCCTGCTCGGCTCGTTCAGCAAGAGCCTCGCCCCCGTGACCCGCAGCGGATTTCTGGTCGCGCCGCCCGGCGTGCTGCGCGTCCTGACCGGCACCCGCCCCCTGACCGACCGCCTGCCGGGCCGTCTGGACGCCCTGGCCCTGGCCGACGTGCTGGGTTCCGGCGCGTACGCCCGCCACCTGCGCCGCGCGCGCGGCACCGTCGCGCACCGGCAGGAGACGCTGGTCACGGAACTGCGCCGCGCCCTGAGCGGCTGGACGGTCACGCCGGTCGCCTCGGGCCTGCACCTGTACCTGCCGCTGCCGCCCCCCTGGACCGAGGAACAGGTCCTGCAGCGCGCCGCCGCGCAGGGCGTGGCCCTCAGTCCCGTCTCGCCCCTCGCGGCGGGCGGGCACGCACCGGCCGTGCTGCTGGCCTTCGCGGGCCTGCCCCCGAGCAGCTGCGGGACGGCGCGCGGCGACTCGGGGCGGCCCTGCGTGATCCGCGTTGACCGGCTGGCCCGCCCCCCGGCCGGGGGCATGAGCGGCAACCCGGCGCGCATTCCCCCGGCCTGCGCGGTAGACTGCGCGCAATGCGACTGCTGCTCGCCGCCCTGGCCCTGGTCCTGACGTTGATGTACTTCACGTTCGGCCTGCGTTTCGGGTATGTCACCCTGACGCCCACCTACCTCCTGAACGCCAGCGGCGAGAACCGCTACGGCCTGAACGTCTTCGAGGACCGCAAGATGATCGGCGTGCGCGGCTCCTGCGACGTGCGTTCCGGCACGGCCACCGTGCGCCTGCTGGACCCCAGAGGTGTTCAGGTGGCCGGTCAGGCCTGCCCGCAAGGGACCTGGGGGCTGAACGTCATGACCACCGGCCCGGAAGGCAGGTACCAGCTGATCGTCGAGTTCTCGAAGTTCACCGGGACGATGGACCTGAAAGAGGCGCGCGAGTAACCGCCAGACAGACCCGCCGCCCCGCCTTTCACGATTTTCTCATAGACGCCCTGTCCGGGTCTCGCTAGCCTGGGGGCTTCATGACCGCCGCCCCCGTCGCCGACCTGCTGCCCGTCTCACCGGACGACCAGCCTGTCGCCGCCGTACTGGAGGGGGTGACTGTCACCTTCAGCCCGTCCGTGCTGGCCCGCGCGCGCCGCTGGGCGACCTTCTACCCGGCGTCGGACGTGCTGCTGGACCCGCACGGGCACTTCGCGCCGCAGCCGCGCGACCAGATGAGCGTCAGCGTGCACCTGTACGCCGTGACCCGCCGCCACCTGGACGGCATCCGCCCGGACGAGGGGGCCGTCATGGCTCGCATGCTGACCCTCACGCAGGTCGGCACTCAGGCGGCGCAGCGCCCCACTGACCGGGAACTGCCCCCGCCAGCGGCCGCCGGGATGGACGACCGGCCGGACACGAACGGGCCGCCAGACATGAACGATCTGCTGGGCCGCCTCGGCTGATACGGATTCCGATTGAATGGCTTGCAAAGCCGTTCAATCCGAGCGGAGCGAGCAGGAGAAAACGGGTTCCGGACGTGGAGCTGGCAGATCGGTGGTGTTCCGATCTGTCAGCGAAACAGACGGAATCCGTAGGAGCCCGCCGGGCCACGCGCCGCTCAGCCCAGCAGGGCGCGCAGGCCCCGGCGCGGCCGGGGAAAGCGGGCGGCCTGCACCTGCGCCGCGAACTCTTCCAGGGTGGCCTGCAGCCCCTGCGCCTCGGCCAGCAGGCGGGCGCTGATGCCCTGCACCTGCGAGTCGCGTTCCTGCTCCCAGTGGTTCAGGACGCGCTCGTTCAGGCGGGCGTGGTCGGGGCTGGTCACGTCGCGCGGCGGGGCGAGGCGGTCACGGGCCCGTTCGAGGTACGTGACGTGGTCGGCCGCGCGGGCCGCGCTTTCCAGGGTGCCCTGCGCCTTGAGTTCCGCCACGCGCGCCGCGAGCCGTTCGCGTTCCAGTACGGCGCGGGCACGCTCGCGGCCCTGCACCAGGGCGGCGGCGGCGGCCATGCCCACCAGCGCCAGCGTGAAGGTCAGCAGCGACCAGTGCGGCGGCGCGGTGTCCGTCTCGGGCAGGGCACTCAGGTCGGTCAGCTGGCCCTGCTGCGCGGCGTTCGCGGCGATCTCGGCCGTGACGCGCAGGATGCCGTCCCAGTTCAGGAAGCCCTCCACGCCCAGGTACAGCGCCGTGACGGCCAGGATGCCCGCCGTGTACGCGCGCGGGTGGGCCATGCCGGGCGTGCCGGGCGCGAGTTTGGCGCGGTACGCGAGTTCATCCACCAGCCACAGCAGCAGCACGCTGAACATCACCCCGGCCGTCAGGGCGATCAGGGTCAGGTACAGGCGGGACTCCGGGTTGAACAGCAGGTTGATGCTGACCCCGCTGATGATCCCCACGAAGAACTTGCTGAACACCGCGAACGCATTGAAGACCCGTTTGCTGCCGCTCTTCTGCTCGGGGGGGCGGATGGCGTGCCCCTCGCGGGCCAGGGTCATGACGGCCTGCTGGGTGTACAGGTCCTCGGCGCCGGTCGTGTCCGGGCGGGCGCCCACGCTCACCAGCGCCTCGAACCGGTGGGCGCGCGCCTGCTCGATGGCGGCGGTCGCGGCCTCGTAGTCGCGTTCCACGCCCCCGCTGGCGGCGTTCATGAAGTTCAGGTGCTCCTGCTGCCGCTCCCAGCTGCTGCGCACGCCCACGCCCGTCTCGGCCAGCACGCGGGTCAGGGCCGAGCGCGCCTGCTCGTGGTTCACGCGGTACCCCTCGACGTTCAGCGCCAGCAGCCGGGCGCGGCTGTGCAGGGCCGCGCGGGTCGCCTCGTCCGGCACCAGGCTCAGCTCGCCGCGCAGGTCGTCCAGCAGCGCCGCGAACTGCGCCGGTGCCAGGACCGGCAGGAACGCCTCGGCACTCAGCGGGTCCGGGCGGGGCAGCGCCGCCTCGTACAGGCGCGGGTCGAAGTCCGGCACGTCGGTGCTGCCCGCATCGGTGTTGCCACCGTCGGTGCTGCTCAGGTCGGCGCGGGCTACCTCGGCGCTGGCTACCTCGGTGCGGGCCGTCGTCGCGCCGTCCGGGGGAGTGTCCCCCTCGAATTCCAGGTCCACGGTGCCCAGGTCCGGCCCGCTGAGCGTCACGCGCGACAGGGGCCGGGTCGGGGGGCTGGTGTCGTCCGGTCGGGTGGGGTCGCCTGGGCGGGTCACCGGCGGGCCGCCTTCACGGCCGACGCGAAGGTCGGGTACACGTTCGACAGGTCGTACGCGCCGGCCAGCAGCACGCGCCGGTCACTGGCCGAGGCTCCCAGCGCCTTCACGAACGAGTCGCGGACCGACACGCCGCCCGCCCCGGCTTCCGGGCTGAGGCCTGCCACGAACAGCGTCCGGGTGGTCCTGGCGCCCAGCAGCTTGCGGGTCACGGTGCCCAGTCCGGCGCGGCCGGGGTCGTCGAGCAGCGCGCCGTCCGTGAACAGCACCACCACGTCGTTCACCTTCGCGGTCTGCGCGGCGCGTTTCGAGGCCTGGGTCAGTCCGGCCGTGATGGCGCTGCCGCGCCCGGTGCAGGGTCTGGTGAGCGCGGTCGTGTAGCGCAGGATGTCGGCCCGGGCCATGCGCGCCCCGTTCTTCGAGCTGAACGTGAAGTCCGCGACGGTCTGCACGCCTTCGCACACGCGCAGCAGGGTCAGGGTGTCGCCGCTGCGCAGCTGGTTGAGCATCACGCTCTGCGCCAGCAGCCGCGCCTGATCCGCGTACCGGAAGGCGGGGTTCTTGCTGCTGCCGGTCATGTCCACCGCGACCGTCAGGTGCAGCGGCGGCGTGGACAGCCCCAGCAGCGTCGAGGCACTCATGGCCGGAACCGGCAGGGACAGGGTGGACAGCAGGAGCAGGGCGGACAGCAGGGCAGGGGTTACGGGCATGGGCACTCCAGGGGGCAGGCGGGCGGCGCCGCCGGGGAAACAGGGGCAGAAGGAGACAGGGCACAGCGCAAGAGGCGCGCGTTCATGGAGCCACCGGGGCCGGATTGCGGGGGTTCAGGCCCGGTAGCGGCACGGCCGCCCCGGCCACGCGCGTGATGCCGGGCGGCGCCTCCAGGCTGCGGCGGTCGTGCGGCAACTCGCGCAGCAGGGCCACCTCGCGGCAGGCGGTCTGCTCGCGGTACAGCGTGACCGGCACGCTCTGACGGCCGTCCGGGTCGCCGATCCACACGGCCATGGCGTACTGCGGGGTGACGGCCGCGCACCAGGTGTCGTTCACGTCGTCGGTCGTGCCGGACTTCGCGCCCAGCGGCATGGCCCGCCCCTGCACGCGCTGGAACAGAGTGGGCCGCAGGAACGGCACGTGGCTGGCGTCGGTGCTGACGGCGGCGGTCAGCAGGTCGAAGGTCTCGTACGCGACGACCTCGTCCCAGAGCGGCTGGCAGTCCGGGCGGGGCAGCGGCAGTGGCCGCCCGGCCGTGTCCGTGACCTCGGCCAGCAGGTGCGGGCGGCACAGCAGGCCCCCGCCGGCGAAACTGGCGTACGCGGCCGCCACGTCCAGCGGCGCGGCCCGGTACGTGCCCAGCGACGGACTGGAGCGGTTGCTGCGGTCCTCCTGATACCCGGCGGCGTCCAGCACGGTACGCAGCGCCTTCTCGCGCGGCGTGCCGACCTGCACGGCCACGGTGTTCAGGCTCCGGGCGTTCGCCTCGCGCACCGTGACCGCCCGTCCCAGGAACGTGCCGGTGCTGTTCCGCACGGCCTGCGAACCGTAACGGGTCGCCTGATCCGTGAAGGCACTCAGCTGCGTCACGCCGTCCCCGAACGCGGCGGCGTACAGCAGCGGCTTGACGGTACTCGCCACCGGACGCAGCGCACTGACCGCCCACTGCCGCCCCGCGTCGCTGCTCTGGTTGCCGCCGGTGGAACTGGCGAGCGCCACGATCCCACCGCCCCGCACGTCCACGATGGCGGCCCCCTCGGCCACGCCGGTCGGGCGGGGGCCGGTGGCCACGCCGGTCGGGCGGGGGCCGGTGGCACCCTCGCCGGTCACGCGGCGCGTCAGGGCGGCCTGCGTGGCCGCGTCGACGGTCAGCACGACCCGCCCCACCCGTTTCGGGTCCAGGCCCGCCGCGCGCAGTTCGCGCCGCACGAGTTCCTGCATGGCCCACACGGGCTCCGGTTCGTTCGTGTAGGCGGGATTGCGGGCGGCCTGCACCACGCGCAGGTCCGTGCCGCTCCCGGCGTACTCGGCCCGCCACAACCGGGGTTGCAGCGGCGTACTGACCGCCTCCAGGTACTCGCCCTGACCGATCAGCCCACGCGACCGCAGGATCTCCAGCGTAACCAGCTGCTGCCTGCGCATCCAGCGGAAGCGGGCGGTGGCCGTCTCGGGCGGCGTGGTGTCCGTCACTAGATAACGGCCCGGCGCGGGCAGCAGGCCCACCAGGAACGCGCTCTGCGCCAGCGTCAGGTCCGCCGGTTCCACCCCGAACACCGCGCGGGCTGCGTCGTACACGCCCTTACGCTGCCCGATCCCGATCCACGGGAGGCTGTTCACGCTCATGGCCAGCACCTCGCGCCGCCCGTACCGCCACGTGACGACCGGCGCCAGCACGAACTCCGTGGCCTTGCGGGTCAGCGTCAGCAGCGGCCCGCGCCGGTCCGTGTCGTAATCGAAATGCCCGGCCAGCACGTTGTTCTTCAGCAATTGCATGGTGATGGTGCTGCCACCCGCGCCGCTCAGCAGGGCACGGGGAAGGCGGCCCAGGTCCACGCCCACGTGCGAGAAGAACCGCACGTCCTCCTTGGCCACGTACGCCAGCAGGAACGCCTCGCTCACCCCGGTCAGCGGCACGCTCAGGGACTCGCGGCACGGAACGGCGTTCACGGCGTTCCCCGCGCGGCAGTGGTCGATCACGCCCAACGGCTCGCCGCGACGGTCCACGACCTCGACGGGCCGCAGTTCCGCCCGCAGATTCCACACCCGCCCCAGCGCCCCGGTCCCCACCGCGCCCGCCACGCCCAGCGCGATCATGCCCACAGTCGCCGCGCCCACCCACGCCAGCGCCGCCCGCAGCACGCGCCGCAGCGTCCACGGCGCGGGCCGCCGCAGGAACGGCGAGCGCGGCCACGGGTTGCGCCACCGCTCCCAGACCCTCAGCATGCCCACGCCCCGTGTTCCCGGCGCAGAACGCTCAGCGGACCACGTCCGTCACGCCGGCCGCCGCCGACCGGAACTGCCAGTCACGCGCCACGCTGTTCCACAGACCCGACAGGCCCACCAGCAGCACCAGCACCGCCCCCAGCGCCGCCAGCGCCGTGACCGCACCCGGCCAGCCCGCACGCGGAAGCGGCGGGCGCGGCGCGCGGGGAGGCCGGGCGGGCCGGACCCGCCGCGCCGGAGCGGGCGCCGCGGACGGCAGGGGAGGCGTTCCAGGCAGGCCCGACGAGTACGGCCGGGGCTTACGCACGAAACTCATGGACAGAGCATACGGGGCAGGCATGAGGGACACATCCCACCAAAGGACGATCAAACGGACGTTAACGCCACTCGCCTGCACCGCTCCGGCCCAGCAGTGTGACAGGGCTTTCAGGATGTTCACTCGGACTAGAGATCAGGACATTCAGGGGTGGATTGAGAAATACCTCAGACTTCCTGTGAAAATCCCTCTGATCCTGCGCCCGAATTCCTGTTTCCAGCCAGTTGGTCTTCAGAGGCCGGGTGATCTGAAAACGCATTTTCGGGGGAATCCCGTTGGTCCCCAGATCGCTGGATCTTACTTGGCAACCTTGTTGCGTTCGGCAATCGCTTTGGCCAGTTTGGGATCAAAGAACCGAGCCGTGCTGGAAAACAGTTTCGTCCACGTCGCCCGGTCTACCACACCGGACGGCGCCAACCCGTTGGTACTCTGGAAAGCAATGACGTTGGCTTCAGTCACTGGTCCAAACCAACCGTCACCGCCCGCGCCCCGCGCTACTTTCGATACGTCCATAAGTCGATTCTGCAGCGCTACGACATCAGCTCCATTCATTCGAGGAGTCGAGAGGCGCAGTGTGCGCCGGAACGCAGGCGCGGTCACTGCGCTGCTGGCCGTCACATCCAAAAACACGAGGGTTGACCCCGGACGGTTGGGAAACGGCGCGACCATGACTTTGACGTACCCGCTGGGCATCTGAATCCAGTTGTAGACGTAGGCAGGGTCGTCGTCGCTGCGCCAGCCACCGTACAGGTTCAACCCGCTGACGCTCAGCAGTTGACGGGTCAGGGTTGAACTTCCGTCAGCAGCCACGCAGCGGCGGTTGGCCGTGCCCAGCAACTGGAACGGAGAAGGACACGGGCGGATGACGCCGTTGAGATTCACGGCAACGGCATTGGCTGCCCGGTCAACATCGGCGGGTGAGGTGGCCGCCAGCACACCGCCCCACAGCAAGGCACACACGGGCAGGAGGAAGCGGCTCATAGGTTACATGTAGCACGACTGGACAGGTCGCACACCCGAAAGTCAGCGTGCACCCCACGCCCTGACAGGGCTTTCAGAATGGTCGTGCGGCGTGGAGGTCGGCCTGGGCGGATGAAGGCGCGCTGGGAAAGACATCTGGGTCGCGGTGGGAAGCGGAAGCTGCTAGTGTTTTCCTGAAACCCTTTTCACAATCTGCGCCTGCCTGTTCCGGCCCACTTCTGGAGGTTCCGCATGATCCGAAAGTCTGTCCTGCTGCCAACGGCCGCCCTGCTGCTGAGTACCGCGCTGGCTGCCACGCCCTTCACGACCGGCGCGCCCGCCGCGAACGCCCCGTACCGCAACGCGGCCCTGCCGGTCGACGCGCGCGTGAACGACCTGCTGCTGCACATGACCCTGGACGAGAAGATCGGGCAGATGACCCAGGCGGAACGCGCCGCTGTCCGCGACCTGAACGACATGGCCTTGTTCGGCATCGGAAGCGTGCTGTCGGGTGGGGGGAGCGGCCCGGCCGACAACACCCCGCAGGGCTGGGCGGCGATGGTGGACGCCTTTCAGGCGGCGGCCCTGCGCAGCCGGCTGGGCATTCCCATGCTGTACGGCACGGACGCCGTGCATGGGCACAACAACGTGCCGGGCGCGACCCTGTTCCCGCACAACATCGGGCTGGGCGCGGCGGGCGACCCGGACCTCGCGCGGCGCGTCGGGCGGGCCACTGCCGAGGAGATGGCCGGCACCGGCGTCCGCTGGAATTTCAGCCCGTGCCTGTGCGTGGTGCGTGACGTGCGCTGGGGCCGCACCTATGAGAGCTTCGGTGAGACTCCGGCCCTCCCCACGGCCCTGAGCACCATCATCGACGGGTACCAGGGCGCGGGCGGCCTCGCTCAGCCCGGTGCGGTCCTGGCGACCGCCAAGCACTACCTGGGCGACGGCGGCACGGCTTTCGGCAGCAGCGCCACCGAGGGGTACCTGCTGGATCAGGGGGACACCCGCCTGAGCGAGGCGGAACTGCGGCGCGTGCACCTCCCGCCGTTCCGGGCGGCCGTGGCGCGCAACGTGGGCAGCGTGATGGTCAGCTTCTCCGGCTGGAACGGCACGAAACTGCACGCCCACCGCTCCCTGCTCACTGACGTGCTGAAAAAGGAACTGGGCTTCACGGGGTTCGTGGTGAGCGACTGGGCGGGCGTGGACCAGATTCCCGGCGGGTACCCGGTCGCCGTGCGCGCGGCCATCAACGCGGGGATCGACATGGTCATGGTGCCCAACGACTACGTGCGCTTCGTGGACACCCTGAGCGCCGAGGTGCGCGCCGGGCGCGTCCCCATGAGCCGTATCGACGACGCCGTGGCGCGCATCCTGCGGCAGAAGTTCCGGCTGGGTCTGTTCGAGCGTCCCATGACCGACCCCAGCTTCCAGCGGACCTTCGGCAGCGCCGGGCACCGCGCCCTGGCCCGCGAGGCCGTGCAGAAATCCCTGGTCCTGCTGCGTAACGACGGTGTGCTGCCGCTCCGGCCGGGCGCGCGGGTGTTCGTGGCCGGGCAGAGCGCCGACGACGTGGGCCGTCAGTCCGGCGGGTGGACCCTCACGTGGCAGGGGCAGAACGGCCCGGTACCCGGCGGGACCAGCCTGCTCGCCGGCCTGCGCCAGCTGAGCGAGGAGGGCGGCGGGGCGGTCACGTACGCGCGGGCCGCGCAGCCCGGACAGGCCCGCGACGCCGACGTGGGCCTCGTCGTGGTCGGAGAGACCCCCTACGCCGAGGGCAAGGGCGACCGCGCCTCGCTGGCCCTGAACGCCGAGGACACCGCGAACATCCGCACGGTGTGCGCCGACGGGCCGTGCGTGGTCGTGACCGTCTCGGGCCGCCCGCTGATCCTGCCCGGCACACCCATGAACGCCCTGGTGGCCGCGTGGCTGCCCGGCAGCGAGGGCGCGGGCGTGGCCGACGTGCTGTACGGCCGCGCGCCCTTCACCGGGCGGCTCCCGGTCAGCTGGCCGCGCCGTGACGATCAGCTGCCCCTGAACGCCGACACCCGCCCGTACGACCCGCTGTTCCCCGCCGGATTCGGCCTGACCACCCGGCCGTAGGCTCGCACTGGCAGGCGGTGCAGTCGGGCGGGCGGGACGCCCCGCAGACCCCCGCCGCTACACTCGGGGGCATGACCCGACCCGCACCGGCCCGCGACACGCTGCCCACCCGCGACGACCTGCGCGCCCAGTTCCCGCCGCTCGCGCAGGGCCGCGCGTACCTCGACAACGCCGCCGGGGGCCTGCTCCCCCTGCGTGCCATTGAGGCTGTCACCGGGCACCTGATGACCTACGGCGCCACGAACGCGATGCCGGGCCACCAGCCGGGCCGCGAGATCCTGGCCCTCAAACACCGCGCCCGCGAGGGCACCGCCCTGTTCCTGAACGCCGCGCCGGAAGACGTGGCCCTCGCGCAGAGCGCCACCGCCCTGACCTTCCGCCTCGCCGGGGCGTTCGCGCGCCTGTGGGGTCCCGGCGACGAGGTCATCCTGAGCGGCCTGGAACACGAGAGCAACGCCAGCCCCTGGCGGGAACTGGAACGCGTGGGCGTCACGGTGAAGGTCTGGCACGCCCGCCAGCCCGACATGACCCTGCATCCCGACGACCTCGCCGCGCTGCTCACGCCCCGCACGCGGCTGGTCGCCGTGACGGCCGCCAGCAACGCGCTGGGCGTCACGCCGGACATTCCTGCCATCACCGCGCAGGTCCGCGCCGCCGGAGCGTGGACCATCGTGGACGCCGTGCACGCCGCGCCGCACACCTTCCCGGACGTGCAGACCTGGGGTGCGGACTTCCTGACCTTCAGCCCGTACAAGGTCTGGGCGCCGCACCTGGGCGCCCTGTGGATCCGCCCGGACCTGCGCGCCACGCTCCCCTGGCCCCGCCTGGAATTCATCCCGGTGGGCGACATCACGGGCATCGAGCACGGCACCCCGCAGTTCGAGTTGCTGGCCGGGTGGCTCGGCACCCTGGATTACCTACGTGACCTCGCCGGGCACGCGGACCTGACCCGCGCCGCCCTGGCCGCCGCCTCGGGGCGCATTCACGAGCTGGAACAGCCGGTCATGGAGCGCCTCGTGACCGGCCTGCTCGACCACGACCTCGTCACCGTGTACGGTCCGCAGGGCACGCGGGGCCGTGTGGGCACCGTCGCCTTCCGCGTGAGCGGCGAGGCCCCGGAGCAGACCGCAGACCGCCTCAGCCGCGCCGGGGTGGACGTCGCCGCCGGACACTTCTACGCCGCGCAACCCCTGCGGGACCTGGGCCTGTACCCGCAGGGCGTCGTGCGCGCCAGCATCGCCCACTACACCACCACCGAGGACATCGACCGCCTTCTGGCCGAACTGGGCTGAAGTCAGGGGGGGGAAGAGTGGGGAGTGGGTGTTGGAGTGGCGCCCGCACCCCACTCCCGGTTTACGGCTGCGGCGTCAGCGTGAAGTCCCACTCGAACGAGCGGCCCCACGGCAGCGTGGCGTCCCGGAGGGTGTACGTGCCGCCCAGGCGCAGCGGGAAGGCGTCGCGGGCGAGGTTCAGCAGGGTGTCGCGCGTGCCGGGGGCGGTCAGTTGCGCTTCCGGGATGGCCTTTCTCAGGGCGGCGCGCAGGTCGGCGCTGTAGATCACGTCGTTGGCGTACTCGCGGGCCAGCAGGGCGTCCTGCCGGACGGGGTCCGTGCCCGGCGCGAGGGCCACCTTGGCGTGTGCGAGGGCCGCGCCCAGGTTGTTGCCGGGCGTGCCCCACGCGGCCAGCGCCTTGAGGTTCGCGGTGCGGCGCAGCGTCTGAAGGTCCGTCCACAGGCGCGGGTTGCCCAGGTTCACCTTCTCCACGTCGGCCACCGCGACCGGCCCGGCCGCCAGCAGGCGGCTGACGCGCACGGCGGCGCGGCGGGGGTCGCCCCCGTTGAATACGAACACCGTCAGGTCCGCCGGCCGGCCGGCCTCCTGCACGGTGAAACCGCTGGCCTGCGCGTGGTTCACGGCACTCTGCGTCAGGGGAATGCCCTCGTAGCGGATGACCTGCCGCGCGGCGGCCGGATCGCTGTACTCGAAGGTCACGGTGGCGGGCTGCGGGGCCAGGGCGCGGGCAGTCAGCATGGACAGCACCTCGTCCGCGCCGGGGTAGACCAGCACGTTCGCCAGGGCGTCCTTGGCCAGCGCGGCGCCCTCGGCGGGAGCGGGACTGCCGGGCAGGGCGTCGTCCCAGCTGACGTGCAACTGCGCGAAACTCCCGGCGCGCGCCCAGTCCAGCAGGGTGCGGGTCACGGCGAGGTTGCGCCCACGGTTCGTGGCGTCCGGTTCGCGCGGCAGCGTGATGAACGCGTACACGGGCTGCCCGGTGCGGGCCGTCCAGGTGCGCAGGGGTTCCAGCCGCGCCAGCGCCTCTGCGGCGCTCAGGGGGCTCGTGCGGGACTGCACCAGCCCGCCGTAGGCCAGGGCGTCCAGCGCGGCGATCAGCGGGCCGTCCTTGGGTTGCGCCTCCAGCCACGCGGTCAGGGCGGCCGGGTCCGCGCCCATCTGCGCGTTGCCCAGCAGCGAGGCGGGCGGGACGTGCGCCGCGCCGCCGCGCAGGTCCGCGATCAGGGCCGGCAGGACCCGCGTGGCCGGGCGGGAATCCAGGGGCAGCAGCGTCTGCGCCTGCGCGCCCCCGAGCGCCCCACCCAGGGCGAGGGTCAGGGAGGACAGCGTGCTCAGCAGGACCGGACGGGAGAACTTCATACCCCCGAGCGTACGGGCGCGGCGTGAGCCTTCCCGCAGAGGAAGCTCTGGACGGGGGGCCTGGACCCCGCCGCGTCACTGTAGTCATGCGTCCCCACGCGGGCGGCCCGCGCGGCGTAGCCTGCGTCTCATGAAGTCGCCAGGACTACGATGGACGGACATCTGGAAACTCGCCTGGAGGGGCCTGACCCGCCGCCGCGTCCGCACGCTGCTGACCACGCTGGGCATCACGGTCGCGGTCGCCAGCATGGTGATCTTCCTGTCGCTCGGCGAGGGCATCCGCAAGGTGTTCGTCTCGCAGCTCGGCGGGATCGGCCCGGACGTGCAGGTCAGCCTCACGCCGCTCTCGCAGGGACTGGCGCTGCAACCGAACCTGCCGCAGAAGACCGCCGACGACATCCAGGCACTCGCGCCGGAACTCGGCATCCAGACGGTCACGCCGGTCATCATGGCCGTGCGCGGCGGCCTGGAAGTCACGCAGAGCGTCGTCCTGTACGGCCTGCCCGCCGCGCAGGGCATCGCGGCCGTGTTCCCCACCACCACCGCCGCTCAGGGCCGCGCCCTGACTCCCGCCGACGAGGGCGCGGCCGTGGCGGTCGCCGGGGCGAAAGCCGCGCAGAACCTGCGGCTGAAGGTCGGCAGCACCCTCAACCTCAACCGCCGCAACCAGGTGAAGGTGATCGGCGTGCTCGCCCCGGAAAGTGGGCTGGTGGACAACTTCATCTTCATTCCGCTGGGCACCCTGCAACGCAGCGAGGGCGCGGCGGGCCGCGTGTCGCTGGTCGCCGTGAAACTCGACAACCCCCGCGACGCCCGGCGCGTGGCCGACGTCCTGTCCGAGCGGCTGGACCTGGAGGCCGGCACCCAGAGCGACTTCCTGAGTTTCATCGACCGCGCCCTGATCATCAGTGACGCCGTGCGCTTCGGCATCTCGCTGATTGCCCTGATCGTGGGCGGGCTGGCCGTGGCGAACACCGTCATGATGGGTGTGTTTGAACGCACCCGCGAGTTCGGCACGCTGCGCGCCATCGGGGCGCGCCCATCGTTCGTGCGGTCCCTGGTCCTGACCGAATCGCTGCTGCTGTCGCTGGTGGGCGGCGTGGGCGGCGTGCTGCTCGGCCTCGCCGGGATCGCCGGCGTGAACCTGTACACCCAGCAGCTCGCCGGGATCGACGCGGCCGCCCTGACGCCCCGGCTGGTGCTGCTGGCGCTGGCCATCAGCCTGCTGCTGGGCCTGCTCTCGGGCCTGCTGCCGGCCCGCAACGCCGGGCGCATGAGCATCGTGGGCGCCCTCGGGAGACTCTGACATGACCACCCACCCCGCCCGACCCGGCATCCAGGCCGCGCCCGCCCTGCCCGCCCTGCGCACCGAGACCCTCTCGCGCACCTACCCCAGCGGCGACGGACAGGTGCTGGCCCTCGCGCCGTTCACGCACACCTTCCCGCCCGGCCTGACCGCCGTGGTCGGCCCATCCGGCAGCGGCAAGAGCACCCTGCTGAACCTGCTGGCCGGCTTCGACGAACCCACCACCGGCCGCGTCGTCGTCGGCGACACCGCCCTGACCAGCCTGAGCGAGGCGGACCGCGCGGACTTCCGGCTGCGCCACTACGGGTTCGTGTTCCAGAACCACAACCTCGTCAGCATCCTCAGCGCGCAGGAGAACGTCGAGTTCCCCCTGACGCTGGCCGGCGTGCCGCACCGTGAGCGGCAGGACCGCGCCCGCGAACTCCTGGCCCTCGTCGGCCTGGAGGGCCGCGCCGGCCACCTGCCCAACCAGCTCTCGGGCGGCGAGGCGCAGCGCGTCGCGGTCGCCCGCGCGCTGGCGCACGACCCGGCCATCCTGCTGGCCGACGAACCCACCGGCAACCTCGACAGCCGCACAGGCGAGCGGGTCCTGGGCCTGCTGCAATGCGCCGCCGCGACCGGCCGCACCGTCATCCTGATCACCCACGACCGCGACGTGGCCGCCCAGGCCGACCATCACCTGAGCGTGAAAGACGGCGAGGTCAGCCCCGTGGACTGATACGGACTCCGATTGAATGGCCTGTAAAGCCGCTGGGTCCGAGCAGATGCGACTCGTAGAGCTGCCCCGCAGAGTGGGAGAGAAACGCCCCTCCGGACGTGGAGCTGGCAATCCGGTGAAGTTCCGGATTGTCAGCGGAACAAACGGAACCCGCATCGGAACACTGCGTCTATCCTGTAGATAAACTGCGGCGCCCCTGAGCGCCCCCGTCTGGCAGGACCCGGAGTCCGGATCAGTTCAGGGGACCGGGCTGCCGCTGGCGCGGGTGGTGTCGCGCAGCCAGTAGGCGTGGCCCAGGCGGTCTTTCAGGCGCACCACGACCTGCACGCCCGAACCGGGCCGCAGGTCGCCGCTGCCACTCCAGGCGGCGGCGTTCAGGGTTCCCAGCGACGTCTGGCCCGCAGGCGAGGTGCGCAGCGGCGCCTTCCACACGCCGGTCCCCGTGACGACGAACACGCCGTCCAGGGTCAGGCCGCTCAGGGACGCGGCGGCCCCCGCGCGGCCCGGCGCGGTCGCGCCGACCTGCACGCGCACGCCCAGCCCGCCGCCGTACAGCGTGACGGTCGACCGCGCGCTCAGGACGTGCCCCTGCCGGTTCAGGGTGGTGGGGGCGCTCAGCAGGTCGCTCGCCTGCGGGTCCGGCGTTCCGCCGGCCGCGCCGCAGGCCACCAGCGCGCAGGCCAGGGCGGACAGCCAGAACTTCTTCATGCCTCCAGCCTAGCCCATGAGGGCCGGATGCGCAGCCGACCAAAGTTGCAGGGGTGATCCGGGCCGCCCCGACCGGGCCGCTGCGGGTGGCCGCGGGCGCTCACCAGCTCAGGTCGGGGGCCGTGACGATCCGGTCGGCCGGCTGGTCCGTGAACAGCGTGTAGGTCAGGGTGTACGTGCCGGGAATCACGCGGCCCAGCAGCAGGCTGTCGCCTTCCACGCGCGGGTTCACGTTCGCGAGGCTGGGTCCCTGCACCTGGATGGGACCGCGCACGGCCGGCTGCGCGCCCCCAGCGGGCAGGGCGTCGAACAGGCGCAGGTTCTCCAGGGTGCTGTCCACGTTCAGGATCAGGGTCACGAGGTAGCCCTGCGCGGTGGCCTCCACGCTTTTTTGCAGGCTGGCGCGCGCGCCGCCCTCGACGTTGCGGGTCACGTTCGCGCCGCCCGGATTGCGCACGCGGGCCTGCCCGGTGGTGCGCAGGTCGGTGGGGTCCAGCACCGCCTCGGCGGTGTCGCTGCGGCACACCCGGACCGGGACTTTCAGGCGCAGCGGCTGACCCTGGCTGAACTCGCCCGGCACTTCCAGCGGGTAGTCGCTTGTCCAGCCGGTCGGGAGGTTCAGTTTCAGGCGGGCCGGCAGGCGGTACGGGAACTCGGTCCTGGCGGTCGCGGTGAGTTGCGTCACGTCGCAGGCGTTCAGGATGTCCGGCGCGGTGACCAGCGTCACCTCGGTCCGTACGCGGTACTCGATGGTGACGCGGTTGGTGCCGCCGTCCGCGACCCGGCCCGGCAGGGGGCGCGTGAAGGTGCTGCCGGGAATGGTGGTCGGCGTGACCGGGTAATCACCGGGCGCGAGCGGCACGGTCGCGGGCGTGGTCAGGGTGCGGCCCGCCACCTCGAAGGGCACGCCGGTCAGCGGGATGCGCTGATCACCGTACAGCGCGACGGCGTCCACGGCCAGCTGACCTTCGGGCGGGCGGGCCACGAAGCGGATCTTGTTGAAGCCCGGCTGGTACCGGACCTCGGTGGGCGACACGACGTTCCCGGTGCCCTGCAGCAGCGTGCCGCTGACCGGAACGTAACCGGGCGGCAGCTGCGGCCGCACGACCGCGTCGCCCACCAGCGCGTACGACGCGCCGGGAATCGGGCGGCCCTGCGGGTCCACCACGTCCACGAGCAGCTGGTTGGCGATCTTCACGGTGTCCGGCAGCGTGAAGCCGCCCACGCGGGCCGTGATGGGCTTGTCGTCCAGCCGGAACGAGTAACGGATGGCGTTGCTGTACTGCCGGGTGGTGGGCAGCACCCGGATGAACAGCTGCCACTCGCCCACCAGTTCCGGCGTGATGCGGAACGGGTCGGTGGCGGTCCGGCCGTTCTCGCTGGCGGTCAGGTTCACGCGCGCCCCGCCGGGCTGCACGGCCCACAGTTCCGCTTCCGGGGCGCCGTCCACGTCGTAGTTCAGCAGGCCCAGCGTCTTCCCGACCCAGTCGCCCGTCACGTTCACGCGCGCGGCCAGCAGGGGAGAGGCGTCGGTGCTGCGGGCGTTCACGCTGAAATCGCTGGTTTCCAGCGCGAAGGGCGCGGCGACCCGCAGCGCGAACGAGTTCTTCCCGTCGCCCCGGCTGCTGACCTTCAGGGTGTACGTGCCGGCGGCGAGACCACCCGCGAACAGGCTGTCCCAGGTGTGCTCGCGGTTCAGTCCGTAGCGCCGCTCGACGACCGTGCCGGCCGGGCCGGTCAGCGTGAAGGTCGATTCGAAGGGTTCATTCTTCTTGTACAGCTCGTCCCCGAAGTACCCGTCGCCCCGGCGGCCGTCCACGTAATCCGCGAGGTTGAAGGTCGGCGAGTACACCTCCAGCCCCAGGGGTTTGCCGGCGTCGGCGGCCGACACGCGGATCACGTACGATTCCTGCGCCTGCGGCCACTTTTCACCCACGGACACCAGCGGCAGGATCCCGCCGGTCTGCGCGGCGGCGGGCGCGGCCCCCAGCGTGAGCAGCCCCAGGGTCAGCAGGGCGGGGCGGAGACGGACAGATCGGACGGGCGTGAACGTGGGCATGACTGCGAAAAATCATACACGCGCCCGCACGTCTGGCCGCCGCGCCCGCCTGTTCCGCCCGCCGGGGGTAGCATGCGGCCCAGATGTCCGTCCTCGCCCCCCGCGCCCGCGCGCTGATCGACCCCGACGCCCTGCGCGGCAACCTGAGCGCCCTGGCGGCCCGCAGCGGCACGCCCCTGATCCTGCCGGTCAAGGCGAACGCCTACGGGCACGGCCTGAGCCTGATCGCGACCCTGGCCGCCGCACACCCGGACGTGTGGGGACTGGCGGTCGCCACGCCCCGCGAGGCGCAGGCCGCCGCCGCCCTGAACACCGGCCGGCCCGTGCTGCTGCTCACGCCGCCCACGCCCGCCGAGGTGCCGGTCCTGGCGGACCTGGGCGTGCGCCTGCCCGTCGCGTCCCTGGCCGAGGCGGCCGCGCTGCCCGCCCACGCCCGCGCGCACCTGAAGGTCGACACCGGCATGAACCGCCTGGGCGCCCGCCCCGACGAGGCCGTCGCCGTGGGCCGCGAACTGGCCCGCCGGGGCCTGCTGGAAGGCGCGTACACCCACTTCGCCAGCGCCGACGAACCCGACCTGACGTTCGCCCATGAGCAGCTGCGCCGCTTCCAGGCGGTGCTGGACGCCCTGCCCCCCACGCCCCGGCCGCTGCTGGCGCACGCCGCGAACGGCGGCGCCGTCCTCAGCCTGGGCCACCTGCCGGGCATGGCGCTCGCCCGGCCCGGACTGGCCGCGTACGGCTTCGCTCCGGCGCACCTGCGCGCCCAGGCCCCGCTCACCCCGGTCATGACCGTGCAGGCCAGCGTCACACACCTGCACACCGTCCCGGCCGGAGAGACCGTCAGTTACGGCGGCCTGTGGCGGGCCGCGCGCGACACGCCGGTCGCCACCGTCGGCATCGGGTACGCCGACGGCTACCCCCGGAACGCCACCGGCCGCGCCGAGGTGCTCGTCGCCGGGCAGCGCCGCCCGGTCCTGGGCCGCATCTGCATGGATCAACTCATGATCGACGTGACCGGCCTGAACGTGCAGCCCGGCGATCCCGTCACCCTCTGGACCCAGCGTGAGCTGACCGTCACCGACGTGGCCGCCTGGGGAAGCACCGTGGAATACGAGGTCCTGACCGGCGTGGGCGACCGCGTGGAACGCCAGATGGGGGAGACCCCGTGACAGGAAGGTGGGCCGTGGAAGATTGCTCCTGCGGCCCACCTCTCTCGCCCGCCTCAGTACGTTGAAGCTAACATTGCGAGATTCCGGGAAAGCGCCGGAACCTCTCCATTCCCGCTTCAACGTACTTTCTTCTGCTCCGCGCTCCGCGCGGTTTATCTACAAGATAAACGCAGTGTGCTTAGAAGAAGCGGCTCACGTCCCGCACGACCACGAACAGCATCAGCATCATCACGAACGCGAAGCCCGCGAGGTTGATGGCCTGCTCCTGACTGAACGTCAGTGGACGGCCGCGCAGCGACCCGACCAGCACCAGCAGGATGCGCCCGCCGTCCAGGCCCGGAATGGGCAGCAGGTTGAAGAACGCCAGCGACAGGTTCAGCAGGATGGCGACCTGCACGAGCGCCCAGGGGCTGACCGTCGCGGCCCGCGAGACGATCTCGGCCGTGCCAATGGGGCCGCTGACGTTCTCGTCCCGTGACAGGTTCAGGGTCAGGAACCGCGCGAACAGCTCCCCGAAACTCCGGATGACCTGCGGGACCGCCTCGCCCGTCACCTGCCACGCCCGGATGAACGCGGCGGGCGCGGTGGTGGCCTGCACGTCCGGGCCGTAGCGGATGCCCAGCAGCTGCCGCTCGCCGTTCACGGTGGGCGTCCAGTCGAAACGCACGTCGCGGGTCTGCCCGCCGCTCACGACCGTGAAGGTGTGCGGCCCGGGCCGGGTCAGCACGTCCCGTACGCCCTCCCAGCCGGCCACCTCGCGCCCGCCCACGCGGGTGGTGTCCGGGATGTCCTGCCCGTCGATGGCGGTGATCACGTCCCCGGTCCGCAGGCCAAGGCTCTGCGCGGTGGACCCGGCCACGACCTCCTCGATGCGGGCGCGGTCCGGGGCGGGCACGCCCTGCGCCGTGAACGTGACGGTCATCAGGGCGATGGCCAGCAGCAGGTTCGTGAGCGGCCCGGCCAGCAGGATCGCCACCTTCCCCCAGGCGGGCAGGCCCGCGAAGCCGCGCGTGGGTTGCCGATAGCCGCCCTGCCCGTCCTCCTCGGGGGCCATGCCGTCGATCTCCACGTACCCGCCGATGGGCAGCAGGCTCAGCCGCCACTCGGTGCCGCGCCACTGCCGCCGCAGCAGCACCGGCCCCATGCCCACGCTGAACGACTGCACCGCCACGCCCTGCCAGCGGGCCAGCGCGTAGTGCGCCAGTTCGTGCAGGAAGGTCGCCACGCCGATGATCAGCACCGTCCACAGCAGGCCCAGCGGGGTCAGGGCCGCCGCGATGCCCTGCAACACGTTCACGCCCGCCCCCCGACACCCGTGCTGGCGCTGACTGCGCTGCTGCCCAGGCCGCCCGCGCACAGTTCGCGCGCCCGCACCCGCGCCCAGGCGTCCGCCTCGTTCAGCGAGTCCCAGGTCAGGTCACCGCCCGGCGTCTCGTCCAGCAGGCGCTCGATCAGGCGCGGAATGTCCATGAACCCGATCTGCCCGGCCAGGAAGGCGTCCACGGCGATCTCGTCGGCGGCGTTCAGCACCACCGGCGCCAGTCCCCCGGCGTTCCCGGCGCGGTACGCCAGTTCCAGGCACGGAAAGCGCCGCAGGTCCGGCGCGCGGAACTCCCAGTCGCCCAGCAGCGGCCACGACCCGTGCGAGGCGACCTCCGGCCCACGGCGCGCGCCCCGCACGTCCCCCGGACGCTGCATCCCGGTCGGCGCGGCGTCGATGGCGTAAGCGATCGGCAGCCGCATGTCCGTCGGCCCGAACTGCGCCTTCAGGCTCCCGTCCCGGAAGCGCACGGCCGCGTGAACGATGCTCTGCGGGTGCACCACCACGCCCACCTGCGACAGCGGCAGGCCGTACAGGCTGGCGCACTCCATGACCTCCAGGCCCTTGTTCAGCAGCGTGGCGCTGTCCAGCGTGACTTTCGGCCCCATGCTCCAGGACGGGTGGCGCAGCGCCTGCTCGGGCGTCACGCCGCTCAGGTCGTCGGGCCCCAGCCGGAACGGCCCGCCGGACGCCGTCAGGATCAACTCGGCCACGTCCGCCATGTCCTCGCCGGTCAGGCACTGGAACATGCCCGTGTGCTCGCTGTCCACCGGCACGACCCGCCCGCCGCCCACGGCCGCCGCCTGCCACATCAGGTGCGCTGCCGTGACCATCGCCTCCTTGGTCGCCAGCGCCACGGCCTGCCCGGCCTCCAGCGCCGCGCGGGTCGGGGCCAGCCCGATCAGGCCGCTCATGGCGTTCACGACCACGTCCGTACGCCGCGCGGCCACCTCGGACGGGTCCGCGATCACCTGCGCGCCCAGCCCAGACAGGCGCGCGCGGGCCTCGCCCAGCACGCCTTCCTCCACGCTGACCAGTCCGGGCCGGAATTCCCGCACCTGCGTTTCCAGCAGGTCCAGGTTCCGCCCGGCCGCCAGGGCCGTGACCTGCCAGCCGCGCTCCCGCGCCACGTCCAGCGCCTGGGTGCCGATACTGCCGGTGCTGCCCAGCACGGCGATGGCCTGCGCCGCACTGGCCTGCACCTGACCGGATGGCGCCTGCCCGGACTGCGCCGCGCCGCTCTCTGCCTGCTCTCGCTTCATCACCCCGCATGCTAGAGCATCCGCCGCAGAAGTCTGTGCGCGCCCCGCCTGAGCGGCCACGTCAGCGGCCAGGGGGAAACCGGCCGCCGACCACTCCTGCCGGCCACTACTGGGAAAACAGGCTGATGTGAAGGAACAGGTACGTGGCCGGCACCGCGAACAGCAGACTGTCGATGCGGTCCAGGAACCCGCCGTGGCCCGGCAGGCTGTTGCCGCTGTCCTTGGTGCGCAGCGCGCGTTTGATCAGGCTCTCGCTCAGGTCGCCCAGCTGACTGGCGGTCGCGACCAGAATCGAGTACAGCAGCGCCTCCAGCGGCGACCAGATGCCGGTCAGGGTCGTCAGGGTCAGCACGATCACGAAACTGGCCAGCAGTCCCCCGACCGCGCCCTCGACGGTCTTGCCGGGACTGACCTCCGGCGCCAGCTTGCGCCGCCCGAAGAAATGCCCCGTGAAGTACGCCCCGATATCCGCTGCGAACGTCGCCAGCAGTGGCAACGCGAAGTACAGCAGCCCCCGCTCGGCGTCCGGGCTGTAGCGCAGCATCAGGAAGTACCCCAGCAGCCACGGAATGTACAGCAGCCCGAACACCGAGTACACGACCCGTTCCAGCGGCCGCTCGCCGGGCCGGATGACCTCGATCACCAGCAGGTACGCCACGGCGACCGTCATGACCGCCTCGCGCCACGACCCGCCGGGCCAGGGCGCCTGCGGCCACATGGGCAGGCTCGCCAGGATCAGCGCGGCCGCGAACACACCCAGGCTCACGCGGCGCACGTCGATGTCGTTGCGGTCGAGCATGCGGATGTACTCGTACAGCCCCATGACCGACACGAACAGCAGCGCAGGCAGCATCGCCCACCAGCCGATCCACACGACCGCGCTGATGATCGCGAACCCCACCACGCTGGTCAGCATTCGGCTGCTCAGCGATTCCACGCGGCCTCCGGACGGGTCAGGGTTGCAGGGGGCATAGGCTGTGGGCTGCGGGCGGTGGGGACGGCACCACACCCCACGACCCACAGCCCACATCCTGCTTCAGGCGTCCTCACCCGAGGATTTCCTGCTCCTTCTTCTGGAAGGTACTCTCGACCTTCGCGATGAACTCGTCGGTGATCTTCTGCACGTCGGCCTCGCCGCGCTTGATCTCGTCGTCACCGATGCCCTCGACCTTCTTGACCTCGTCCAGACCGTGCTTGCGGATGTTGCGGATGGCGATCCGGGCGTCCTCGGCATAGTTCTTGGCGTTCTTGACGAGGTCACGGCGGCGCTCCTCGGTCAGCATGGGCAGGCTGATGAAGATCGTGTCGCCCTTGTTGTTCGGGTTCAGGCCCAGGTCGCTGTCGCGGATGGCCTTCTCGATGGGGTTCAGCGCGCCCCGGTCCCACGGCGTGATGACCAGCGTGCGGGCGTCCGGCGTGCTGATGCTCGCCACCTGATCGATCGGCACGGAGCTGCCGTAGTAGTCCACGACGATCTTTTTCAGGATGCCGGGGTTGGCGCGGCCGGTGCGCAGCACCGACAGGTTGTTCTCGAGGGACTCGATGGCCTTGCCCATCTTCTCGCGGGTATCAGCCTGGATTGCTTTCATGTCAGCCATGGTCAGGGCCTCCTGGGGAGTGAGAATGAACAGACGTCGCTCGCGGGGATTGTAGCGCAGCGCGCTCCGGCCTTCCGGGGCGGCCGGTCAGCTGCGGGCCGGGCGCACGTGTCAGGGCGGCCGGGGCCGCGCAGGCGTGTCAGGGCGTGCTGATCAGCGTACCGACCCGCTGCCCTTCCAGCAGGCGGCGCAGGTTGCCGTCCTGGAACAGGTCGAACACCACGATCGGCAGGCCCTTGTCCATGCACAGCGTCAGGGCGGTGGCGTCCATGACTTCCAGGCGCTGCTCGACCACCTCGCGGTGCGTGGCCTGCGCGATGAACTTCGCGTCCGCGTTCTTGCGGGGGTCGCTGTCGTACACGCCGTCCACGCGGTTTTTGGCCATCAGGACCACGTCTGCCCCGATTTCCAGGGCGCGCAGGGTGCTGGTCGTGTCGGTCGTGAAGAACGGCGCGCCGTTCCCGCCGCCGAAGATCACCACGCGGCCCTTTTCCAGGTGACGCATGGCGCGGCGGCGGATGTACGGCTCGGCCACGGCCGACATCTGGATGGCGCTCATGACGCGGGTGGGCCGCCCGGCACTCTCCATGGCGTCCTGCAACGCCATGGCGTTCATGACGGTGCCCAGCATCCCGATGTAATCGGCGGTGGCGGGGTCCATGCCGGCCCCGTTGCGGGCGCCGCGCCACAGGTTCCCGCCGCCGATCACGACCGCGAGTTCCACGTCGGTGCCGTCCAGGGCGCCGGTGATCAGCCGGGCCAGCTGGGCGGTGGTGTCGGGACTGATCCCGAAGCCCGACTCACCGGCCAGGAACTCACCAGAAAGCTTGAGCAGAACGCGCTTGAACATGCATACCTCGCTTGGGGTCGGCCGCGCCACAGCGCGCCGGAAAAAAAGGGTGAACGTGACTGAACGGCAACACAATACTCCCGGCAGACGCGCGGGCGGCTGCCGGGAGGACTGTGTCGCGCGCAACGATGAATCCGGCCTGCGCCCGGCCCGCCCCGCTGACGGGGAAGGGCCGGAGGTCAGGGGATTTACGCGCCGATCTCGAAGCGCACGAAGCGCTTGATGGTCGCGCCGCCCAGGTACTTCCCGACGGTGACGCTGTTGTCCTTGACGAAGTTCTGCTCGGGCAGAACCTTCTCGGAGTAGAACTTGCCGATCTGGCCCTCGACGATCTTCTCGACGATCTGCTGGGGCTTGCCCTCGTTCAGCGCCTTGTTCGTGAGGATCTCGCGCTCCTTCTCGATGTCGGAGCTGTTCACCTCGTCACGGCTCAGGAACTGCGGGCGCTCGGCGGCGACGTGCAGGGCCACGTCCTTGGCCTGCGCCTCGGTGCCGCCTTCGATGTCGACCAGCACGCCGATCTTGCCGTTGCTGTGCACGTACCCGGCCACGGTGCTGCCCTCGACGAAGGCCACGCGGTTCAGGACCAGGTTCTCGCCGATCTTGCCGGCGGCGGCCGCGACGGTGGTCGCCACGGTCTCACCGCTGGGCAGCGTGAAGGAGCGGAACTCTTCCACGTCGTTGGTACCGGCGCTCAGGGCCGCCTGGGCCAGTTCGGCCACCAGCGCCTGGAAGTCGCTGTTGCGGGCCACGAAGTCCGTCTCGCTGTTCACCTCGACGATGGCGGCCTTGCTGCCGTCCACCACGAAACGCACGAGGCCTTCCTTGGCTTCACGGTCGGCTTTCTTGGCGGCCTTCACGATGCCGCGCTCGCGCAGCAGTGCCACCGCTTTTTCTTCGTCGTTCCCGGCGTCGGCGAGGGCCTTCTTGACGTCCATCATGCCTGCGCCCGTCAGTTCACGGAGTTTCTTGATTGATTCCAGCATGTCATGCCTCCTGTGTCGGCTTGAACTTCAGTGGTGTGGAGTGGTGTTCGGTGCGGGCCGCGTGGGGCAGAAAAAAGGGTGGTCCGAAGAGCGTACTCGCCGGACACCACCCTCCTTTCCGGTCCCGGTGCGGGCTTAGCTTTCGGTCTGCTCGGTTTCGGTCGCTTCCGTGGCGGTCTCGCCCTCGGCCGCGCCGACGTCCTCGCCACCGCCGCGCGCCTCGACGAGCAGGTCGCCGATGCGGTGCGTGATCAGCTGGATGGAACGGATCGCGTCGTCGTTACCGGGAACAATGTAGTCGATGACATCCGGGTCGCTGTCCGTGTCGGCCAGCGCGATGACGGGAATCCCCAGCTTGTTGGCTTCCTGCACGGCGATGACTTCCTTGGTGGGGTCCACCACGAAGATCGCGTCGGGCAGGCGGTTCATCTTGCGGATGCCACCCACGAAGCGCTGCAGGCGCTCGCGCTCGGCGGCCAGCTTGATGCGCTCGGCCTTCAGGCGGTCGTTGACGCGGCCGGACTCGAACATCTCGTCGAGTTCGTTCAGGCGGTCGATGCGGGTGCGCATGGTCTTGAAGTTCGTGAGCATCCCGCCGAGCCAGCGGCTGGTGACAAACGGCATGCCGGTGCGGCGCGCTTCGAGTTCCACGATTTCCTGGGCCTGCTTCTTGGTGCCGACGAACAGGATGACGCCGCCGCGCTCAGACAGTTCCTTGATGAAGTCGAAGGAACGGTCCACCTGCTTGAGGGTCTTCTGCAGGTCGATGATGAAGATGCCGTTACGCTCGGCGAAGATGAAGCGCTTGAACTTGGGGTTCCAGCGCTTGGTTTCGTGACCGAAGTGAACTCCGGCTTCCAGCAGTTGCTTCATGGAGATGTACGACATGTGAACTCCTGAGCGTTGAAATGTGGGACAAGTTTGCCGTTCTCGTGCCAGCCCAGCGTCATGAACGCCGAAGGTGGGCCAGGCCGTACGCGACGCTCCAGCGCGCACAGCGGGTCACGGGGGCACCCAAACGGAAATTATACGACATCGGACGCACGGGTGGGAGGGGGGACGCCGGGCGGACAGCTGATGGCGGAAGGCTGATAGCAGATGGCGGATGGCTCAGCAGAGGCTGTGGGCCAGCGCCGAGACTGCCAGCGACTGCCGGGCCTGCTCCATCTGGGCGTCTTCCAGATGCCACGCTGCCGACAGGGCCGCGTACGCCTCCACCCACGCCAGCAGCCGCGCCCGGTCCAGTCCGGCCTCCTGCGCGATCAGAGCCGACTGCCGCTCCAGCCGCCCCGGCGTCAGCGCGTGTTCTGGCGTGGGATTGCACAGCAGATTCGCAAAATCGAAGGTCCGCTCGCCGATCAGCCCTTTCGGGTCGATCACCAGCCAGCCGCGCTCCGGGTTGCGCAGCACGTTCCCGTGATGCAGGTCGCCGTGCAGTGGGCGCACGTCCTGCGGGTCGGCCAGCAGTCGCTGCGCGGTCCCCCAGGCCTGCGTGAACGTCTCACCCTGCGCCTTGGCGGCCTCCAGTGACCGGAACCAGCGGTGCAGGTCCGGCAGGTCCGGCGGCCGTCCGGGCCGCTCCCGGTGTACGCCCGCCCCCGCACCGCACAGGATCCGGGTGGCCGCGTCGTCCTGTCCGCCCAGCGCCAGGGCTGCCAGATCCGGCGCGGACTCCAGCCTCTCCAGCAGCAGCGCCGCGCCCTCATGCCGGTAGACCCGCGCGGCGCCCTCGCCCTCCAGCCACACCATCAGGTCGTTGCCCCGCTGCTCCTCAGCGCTGCGGGCGACCTTCAGCATCGCGGGGCGGCCCTGCCACACGACGGGCAGAAGGTCGCTGCCCGGCGTGCAGATCGCCTCGCCGTCCGGGGTCAGGTTCCAGCGCCGCAGGTAGCTGTCTACACTCACGCTCCCACTCTGCACCCAAAGAGGGACGCCCCGTTCCCGGTAACAGGGCTTACACTCGGCAACTATGGACTGGTTCTACGCACTCATCTACGGCATCGTCGAGGGCATCACGGAGTTCCTGCCGATCAGCTCGACCGGCCACCTGATCCTCACCGGGAACCTGATGGGCGTCCCGTGGAGCAAGGAAGTCAAGGACGCCTTCGAGGTCGTCATTCAGGGCGGCGCGATCCTCAGCGTGCTGGTGTTCTACTGGCGCGATTTCCTGAAGATCCGGCACGTGAACACCGACCCGCAGCAGCGCACGCTGTGGCTGGGCGTGCTCGTCGCGTGCATTCCGGCCGTGATCCTGGGCCTGCTGTTCGGGGACGCCATCAAGGCGAACCTGTTCCGGCCCAGCGTGGTCGCCTGGGCGCTGATCGTGGGCGGCGTGCTGATGTGGCTGATCGAGAGCCGCCGTGTCACGCCCAGCGTCAGCGCCATCGAGAGCATCGGCGTGCGCCGCTCGTTCCTGATCGGCGCGTTGCAGTGCCTCGCGCTGCTGTGGCCCGGCTTCTCCCGCTCCGCGAGTTCGATTCTGGGCGGCATGGCGCTGGGCCTGGACCGCGCTACCGCCACCAAGTTCAGCTTCTACCTGGGCGTTCCCACCCTGGGCGGCGCGGCGCTGCTGAACCTCATTCAGGAACGCGAACTGATCTTCGGTGAGATCGGTCTGCTGAACGTCGTGATCGGCGCGGGCGTCAGCTTCGTCACCGCGTACCTGGCCATCGGGTGGCTGCTGAAGTTCGTCTCCACGAACACCTTCAAGGGCTTCGCCGTGTACCGCGTCATCGTGGGCATCCTGATCCTGATCCTGCTCGCCACGGGCGTCATGAGCAACGGCAGCCTCGCCTGAACGTAAAGAACGCGCCGCTCCTGAACACGGGGGCGGCGCGTTCACCATGCAGCCTCGCCCCGTGCAGACGGGCGGCAGGCCTGCCAGAATCGGGGCGTGGTTCCCCCCACCCTCTACCGCCCGTTCCTGAGCGGCATCTACAGCGTCTCGGCGGGCCTGTACCGCCTGGGCGCGCAGCCCGTGCCGTGGCTGGACGACCCGGCGCCCGAACGGCATACCTTCACGCTGGACGCCGAGTACCCGCGCCTGATCGCCAGCAAGGCCGCCGCGCACGTCCGCGCCCTGCACGAGTACGCCGGCGAGACTGCCCTGACCCCCGAGCTGCGCGAGGCTGCCCTGACCTTCGCGGCCCGGCAACTGGCCGCCGACAGCGGGGGAGAGGTCAGCTGGGACGGCCGCACCCTGCACAATTCCCTGCTGGGCTGGCAGGCCGACCTGCACCCCCGCTGGAACGCCCTGGAGAACCTGCGGCGCTTTTCCGGCCCGCACGCCGCCCTGGTCGCGGATACCCGGCCCGTGAGCGCCCTGGATTTCCTGGGCCTGAACGCCAGCGAGGACCTGACCATCGTGGCCCGCGACCCCCGCAGCGGCCGTGACTGGCTGGCCGCCACGCACGTCCTGAACCCCCAGCACTGGGACCCCCGCGACAAGCTGGGGCGCGACTTCACGCAGGTGCACGCTCCCATTCCCGGCAGCGGCCCCATGAACGCCAGCGCCCCCCGATTGCTGGACGCCGTGATCCACCGCGGCCCCTTCGTGCGTTTCGCCTGGGGACTGAGCACCACCGACCGCCTCGACCACCACCCCGCCGCGCCGCCCGACGCCGACCGCGACCCCCGCACCCGCTTCGACCCGCACGGCACGTACCTGCGGGTGGAACGCCAGACCCTGACCGGCTTCCCGCACGCGCACGGCGCGCTGTTCACCATCCGCCCCTACACCCACCCCCTCACGCAGGCCGCGCAGGAGCCCGCCCATGCCCGCGCGCTGGCGGCCGCCATCCGCTCCATGACCCCCGCGCAGACCGCCTACAAAGGATTAACGCACCTGCGGGACGACCTCCTGAACTGGATGGACACCCAGGCCCTACACTCGAACGCGTGAACCGCGCCGCCCCCACCCTCACCGCCCTGCTGCTCGGGGCGCTGCTGGCCGCCTGCGACCTCCCGCAGGACACCCGCACGCAACCGACCCAGACGCCCCCCACCCAGACCTCTCCTGCCCAGCCTGCGCCCACCTCTGCCCGCGACCCGCACAGCGGCCTGCGCTGGATCGCCGGGCGCGACCTGCCCCGCGAAGGACAGACCGTCCTCCGGCAGATCAGCCAGGGCGGCCCCTTCCGCTACAGCAAGGACGGCAGCACCTTCGGCAACCGCGAACGCCTGCTGCCCCGCCAGAACAGCGGCTACTACCGCGAGTACACGGTCCCCACCCCCGGCGAGAACGACCGCGGCGCGCGTCGCCTCGTCTGCGGCGGCCAGCCCCGCACCAGCACCGCCGACTGCTACTACACCGCCGACCACTACGACAGCTTCCGGAGAGTCCAACCATGATGCAGGTCTTCGACACCGCCCCCCAGGGCATCCAGACCGCCCCGCACGAACCCCGCATCCTGGCCGCCGGGCACCAGGTCAGCGTCCGCGAGATCAACCTCGGCGGCGCCCAGGACAAGACCACCCTCATGCTCGCCTTCCTGAACGGCCTGGGCCTGCGCAGCACCTTCGGCCAGAACTGGGACGCCCTCTACGACGTCCTGACCGATCCCGACCAGCGCCCCGCCCGCCTCGCCCTGCTGCTGTGCGACCACGCCCACTTCCGCCGCCGCCACCCGCACCTGAACGCCGACCTCGAACGCGTCCTGCTGGACGCGCAGGCCGAAAGTGCCCGCGTGGGCCGCGCCCTGTGGCTCCTCAGCGAGGAACCCGACCACGACACCCGCCACTGGTAACACCGGTCTTCCTGAACAGAGGTGAAACGAACGTGCGCCCGAAACCAAGAGTGACCCCAGCCACCGCCACCTTCAGCCCCACCCTCACCGGCCCGCCCGCGCCGTGGCCTGTGCGAGTGATCGTGCGGGCCGCGCTGCGCGTCCGGGTCATGCTGCGGGGCAAGCCGTGAGCGGCGCGCCTGGAAGCCGGACGGTGCCGGTGGTGATCGTGAACGCTGACCGGGGCGCACCGTGGGAGGTCTTCGCCCTGGCGTGCGCGCTGCTGTTCCTGGCGTTCCTCTTTCGCCGCGTTCCCTGGGCACGCTGGGCGCTGACCGGCGCAGGCGTGCTGGCCCTGATCGTGGCGGGCGTCCTGTGGGCCGGCATGAGCTGACGGCCTAAAAGCAAGAACCCCCGCGCGGGGCGGGGGTTTTCCTGGTGGGTCGTGTAGGACTTGAACCTACAACCCGCTGATTAAAAGTCAGCGTGCGGCCTTCCTGGGGTGTTCGGAGATCATGCGAGAGTGTCCGGGATTGTACGTCCTGAACGGCGTTTAAGCCTCTTCGCTTCGCCGGGATAGATCGGGGTAGATCGGCGTTATTCGGGGCCGTATGGGTCACGTTTGGGCCACGGGGCCGGACGCGGGAAGCATGGTGTACACGCTGACAATTGGTCATTCATGCGTAATCGTCCGGGAATCTGCTACCGTATACGCATGAAGCCGCTCGCCCCACTGAACGAGATACGCGCGCCGTATCTGGCATATGTGGTGCGGGCCGTCGCGTGGCAGGAGCTGCGGTACGACACGGCGGCAGCTACTTTCAGCATGAAGGTACTTCGCCCTATTGCCTGCTTTGATTTATTTTCAGGCGGAAGTGGCCTTTGCTTTGACGCCGCAAAATCAGAAGCGGCGCTAGAAAACATAGTTGCGCCTTCTAGGTCAAAACTTGGACCGTCCCGCAAGTGGCGCAGTTCGGAAAGGCTGCAAAGCGCAAAGCGTAGATTCTACAAGGCCCTGCAAGGACTGTGCAGGGATTTGGAAGCTCTGGGCGGGAAAGTCAGTAGGGTAGTTGCCAAAAAGCTGTGGAATATCGCAATCGGGCGCAAGAGGACTACCTTCCCTGCTGGCCGTAGGGGAATCCAGAAAACCCTGTACATCTTGTACCGATGGGTAGCAATCCAGCGCAATGAGAAGAATCGAGCCGCGCGCAGAATCACTCGGCTCAGCTACGCACCTGCGGTTGATGACAATTTGGGGCAAGTGGAAGCTGTCATGTGGAAACAGTCAGAACAGATTGTTAAGCCTCCGCTGTATGTTTGGCCCCGGCCCCCATCCTGTCCTCTTGCCCCCCCTGTGGCCTGAACGCCGGGCCGCTTCGAGTGTGGCGAAGCGGTAAGCGGTAGGCCCGGCCCTGCCTGACGTGCGCCCCCTTCCTTCCTGGAAGGCGCGGCCCCTCAGACATTGAACCTTGCCCCCTGTGGGGCAGGGCAGGGGAACACATGACCCAATCCGCATTGAACGTGCCGCACGAAGACGGCGAAGCCCTGTACACCCCCGCGCAGCTGCTTAAGCGGTCCCGCCTTCCCCGTGACTTCGTTTACACCGCTCTGAAGAGTGGGGAGCTGACCGCATACAACGCCGGTCGGCAGTCCCGGCCCCGGTATTACGTGCGCTGGGCTGACTTCCTGACGTGGCGTGAGACTCTGCGCGTGACGGTGCAAAAGTGAAGCCCGGCGTGCAGGCCGGGCGTCAGGGGGAAGCGGGCGGGCTTCGAGTGCATCATAACGCCCGCGTGCGGCCCGCGCGGCGCACCTTCGCCGGGGGTGTCTGGTGAGCGCCCTGACCCGTGCCCTCGAGGCGCTGACGCCCGGCGCAGTGCTTCGGAACTTGGCCGCGTACCTGGGCAAGAGTGCCCCGCACCTGCACAGTGAAGCGCGGGGCGAAGTGTGCGACTTCCGGCCCGGTCAGGAAGAGGAAAACCCGTCCCTGTCCTACAAGGCAGGGAATGGGGGGCCGATCTTCCACAGGTTCGGCGGTGACGGCTTCGGCAGTGACGAACGCAAGGGCGGCACGCTGGCGTTCCTGGAATCTGCCGGGATACCGCGCGAGGAAGCAAAGCGCCTGATCTTCGAGTGGGCGGGCGTGAAAGATGAACCCGGCGAAAGGGGAACGGTCCCCAGCTCGAGGCCTGCACCTGTGGACCCGAAGGCGGCGCGGCTGGCGAAGGCTGACGCGGCCCTGTCGAAACTGCGCCCGCTCGAAGCCGGGAATCACGGCGCGGCCCTGCGCGGCTGGGAACGCCTGCAAGCCGGGGACACGCACCCCGAAGCGCTCGAGCTGGCCCGGCGCGGCCTGACCCCGGCCCTGGCGTCCGGTCTGCTGACCGCGTACCGCTGGACAGGGAAGGTACAGGGCGGGAAGGCCCGCCCCCTGTCCCGGCACATCCTGCCCGGCGCGGTGGCCTTCGAGGTCACGGGACCGGACGGGACGCCCTGGGCGGTGAAGGCCCGGAACCCCGGAGATAAGGCGGCAATCAAGGCGGCGAATACGCAGCGGTATGTGTACGTGGGGCGGGGCCAGTCCACCCCGGCCATGTGCGGCCCCGGTCAGGAAGGCGCGGCCCGGTTCCTGATCGTGGAAGGGGAACTGAACGCGGTCGCGTGCCTGCTGATGCTGGGGGCCGTGGCCCCGCTCGAGGCGGCGCGCGGCTGGGCTGTGCAGGGCGTGGCGTCAGCGTCAGCCCTGCCCCACGTGGCCCACCTTCCGGCCGGCGCACAGGTGTACGTGTACGCAGACCCTGACGAAGAGGGCGAAGCGGCCCGCACGAAATGGGCGGAGCTGCTGACCGCGCGGGGGTGCCAGGTCTTCCAGGTGGGCGGGGACGTTTCCCCCTTCGCCGTGGAAGGGAAGGCGGATGCTGACGCCTGTGACGCCCTGGGCACCGTGGGCCAGGGCGCAGACCCCGAAGGGCACGCGGCCCACGTGGGCGCGCGGTTGCTCGAGGCGGTGGAAGCGGCGCGGCCCTGGAAGCCGGAACCGGCGCAGGAAGACGCGGCGCAGGTGACGGGCGAAGACCGGCCCGCATGGTGTGAACCTGGGGACGTGCCCACCGGCCCCCGCATGGCCTACGGGGTGCGCGGTGGGAAGCTCGCAGCGCTGACCCTCAAGAAAGAGGACGGCGAAGAGTGGGTCAGCCCTGAAACGCTCGCAGACTTCACGGCATTCATCACAGCGGAAGTGATCGAAGAGGACGGCAGCGGGGACGCGCGGCGCGTCTTCCAGATCGAAGGCCACAGGCCGGACGGCGCGCCCCTCTTCCCGCCCACGGTGACGGTCACCACTGCCGAGTTTTCCGGCATGGCGTGGCCCGTGGCGAAGTGGGGCGGGGAAGCCCGGTTGCCCGCCGGGAACGGCAAGAAAGACAAAGCACGGGACGCCGTTCAAGTCCTGAGCAACGCACGCGGCTACCCGCGCCGGACGGTGTACCAGCACACGGGATGGATCCAACACCCGGAGCATGGGCCGGTGTACCTGAGTGCCGGCGCCGTGATCGGCGCGCGGGGCGGCGTGCCGGGCGTCAGCGTGGAACTCACGGGGCGGCTGTCGGCTTACGCCCTGCCTGACCCCGTGCGCCTGGAAGACGGCACGCCCCGCCCGGCGGAAGACCTGCGCGCGGCCGTGCGGGCGTCCCTGGCCCTGCTCGAGCTGGCCCCGGATACGGTGGGCGTCCCGCTGCTCGGGGCGGCGTACCGGGCGGCGCTGGGTCAGGCTGACTTCGTGGTGTGGACGGTCGGCGAGACGGGAAGGCATAAGACCGCGTTCATGGGTCTGGTCATGGCCCACTACGGGGCGCGGTGGGGCCGGAAGTTCCTTCCTGATGGGTGGAACTCGTCGGCGAACGCCCTGGAAAGTAACGCCTTCCGGGTGAAGGATGCGCTGTTCGTGATTGATGACTTCAAGCCGTCCGGCAGTGCCGGGGACCGGGCGAAGATGGACGGCACGGCGCGCCGCATCATCTCGGGTCAGGCAGACGGGGCAGGGCGGGCCACGCTGACCGCTGACCGGAAAACGCGGGTGGCGCTGTACCCGCGCGGTCTGATCGCGTCTTCGGCCGAAGACCTGCCCCGCGTTCACAGTGACCGGGCGCGGTTGGTGATGGTGGAAGTCCTGCGCCCCCTGATTGACTCTGATCCGAAGTCGAAGGCGTACTACCGCGGCGAAGAGAACGGGGTAAACGGCGTGTACGCCCTGGCCCTGGCTGGCTTCATTCAGGGTGCGGCCGCTTCCTGGGATGCGGTGCGGGCGGGCGGCGCGGCGCACGGCGCGCGGGTACGTGCCCTGTCGGCACACTTCCAGGGCGCGCACGGGCGCACGGGGGACAACAATGCAGAACTGGCCTACGGCTGGGAAGTGTTTCTTTCCTTCGCCCTCCAGGTGGGCGCGGTCGGTGAGGCGGAAGCCCTGGCCCTGTGGGAACGGGTGGGGGAAGCCCTGCGGGCCACGGCGCGGGATCAGGGGGAACACCTGCGGGAAGCTGACCCGGTGGCCCGCGCCCTGGCCCTGCTGTCCGGCCTACTCGCACAGGGCCGCGTGTACCTCGAAGACCTGCGCCGGGGCGGCGCGCCTGACGCTGACGCGGCCCCCCTGTGCGGGTGGCAGCGGCGCGCGTTCCAGGGAATGCACGGCGAAGAGGAAACATTCACCACGAAGCCCGGCGCGGTCATGGTCGGCTACCACGTTCACGAAGGCGGGCACGATTGGGCGTGCTTCCTGCCGGACGGCACGCACGAAGCCCTGCAACGGGCGGCGCAGGGTCAGGCGGGCGCGGCCCTGCCGGACGCCGGGAAGCTGTGGGGGAACATGCGGGACCGCCTGCACAGCGCGGGCCTGATGCGCTGCGAGGCGGAAGCCGGGGGGCGGGTGCGGGCCACGGCGAAGAGGAAAACACCGGACAGTCAGCGTAAGCACCTGCTGATGCTTCGCCTTCCCCTGGGTGACTCTTATGAATCTGTGGGGACTCTGGGGACTCTGGGGACACAGGGCGAAGAAAGCGCGACTACCACGGCATTTAACTGTGTCCCCAACTTAAATTATTTCTCTTATGAATTGGGGACTTTGGGGACTCTAGGTAAGGAAGAGGCGTTTTCCTCTTCGCCGGTCACCCCTGCCCCCACCCCCCGCGCCCTGACGCTCGAAGACCTGGAAGGGTACGGCGAAGGCGAAGACCTGCCCGGCGTGGTGACCCTGTGACGGGGGCCGCTGTGCCCGCCCTGCTGTCCCGCCTAGAGGCGAAGGGGGCGCGCCTGGAAGTGCAGGGCGGCGCGCTGATCCTGACCGGCAAGCGCCCCCCGGCTGACCTGCTGAACGAAGTCCGGGACCGGAAGGCGGAAGTGCTGGCGTGGCTGACCGCGCCGGATGCCGGGGCAGAGGTTGTTACACGAATTAACAACCTCTGCCCCCCCGAAGACCCGGCCCCCCTGACCGTTCCCTCTTCGCCGGACCCCGTGCCCGCCCCTGGGGAGGTTGTCGGCGGGTGCGACAACCTGCCCCCGGTGGCCCGTGGCGTCCCGCTCGAAGAGGCCCGCGCCCGGAACGCCCACGCGGCAACCCTGCCCGGTCACTGCGGAAGCTGTGCGCGTGCCGTCCCTGCCCCGGAGTGGGGGCCGGGCATGGTGACGTGCGCCTGTCCCCCGGCGGCGTGGAAGCCCGTGCCGCCCCCGCTGGCCCTGCACCCCGCCTGCCGGTGCGGTGCGTACCTCACGGACGGCGAAGACGTGGGCCGGGGCTGGAAGGCCAGGGCGGCGGCGCGGCCCACGCGGGGCACCCTGCGCGCGGCCCGTCCGGCGGGCTGGGATGACCTGCCCGGCCTGGAAGGGGGCGCGGCGTGACCGGCCTACAGTGGGCGGTCCTGACGGCCTACGCGCGCACCCTGCCCACGGGCAGCGCGGCCCGGTGTGCGCTCGAAGAGGCGACGGCGGCGGGTACGCCCGCCCCGGCGGCGCAGCGGGTGGCGCTCGAGGTGGCCCGGCAGTCCGGCATGGTGGAAGCCGGGCGGGTCACTGAGTGGGGCCGGTCGGCCGCGCGGGTGTACCTGTCCCGGCTGGGCATCCCGGCGAAGAGGGAACTATGAAGGGGGACGCCCTGCCCGCCCACGCGCACGCCCTGGCCCTGATGCTCTGCCACTGCGAACATGCCGCGCCCCTGAGCGTCCGGGCCGCGTGGCTGGCCTTCCTTCGCCGTCACGAAGGGCACCCCGAAGACCTGCGCCGCGCCCTGCAAGATGCCCGCGCCGCCGGGCACGTCCGGGCCGGTCAGCTCACCCCGGCGGGCGTCCGGGTGGCCCTGCAAGCCCTGGGGGGCGGCGCTGTCCCCCCCCCGCTCTATACGCGGCCCCTCGAAGACCGGGGCCGGGAGGTCAGATCATGGCAAACCCTAACCCTGTGGAAGCCCGGAAGGCGAAACGCGCCCGGCGAAGAGGAAAACCCGGCACGCTCGAAGAGGCCCGCGCGCTGCTGTGGCGCGCCCTGGAACGTGCGGGGGAGCTGCTGGAAGTGGAAGACCCCGCGCACGCCCTGAAAGCTGTTCACGCCGTCAGTCAGGGCGCCGCGGCTTACGCCCGGATCGTGGAAGTGGGGGAACTCGAGGCGCGCATAGCGGCCCTCGAAGGCCAGGGCGGCGAAGGTGAAGACCCGGCGCCCACTGGCCCGCGCCTTCGCAGGGGGGCCGCGTGACGGGGCGGCGCGGTCGGCTCTCGAAGCTCGAGGCGCAGCGGGGCCGGGCGGTGACGCTGTGGGAAGCCCTGCCGGAACACCTGCGCGGGGACGTGACGCCCGAAGCGCTCGAGCGGGCCGCGCAGGAAGCGCCGGAAGGTCTGCGCGGGGACGTGCGGGCCGTGAGCCTGTGGGCGTTCCTGTGCGTCCCGGAAGGGGGGGAAGCGTGACGGCGAAACGAAAGACGCGGGGAACGGTGGCGCGCCTGGAAGCGCTCGAGGGTCGGGAAGCGGCCCGGCGGGAAGCGGTGCAGGCCGGGAACTGGGCGCACCTGGAAGCGGCCCGCGCGCAGCTCGCGCCGGCTGACGTGCGCGCCTACCGGGACGCGGTGGGGGCACTCGAAGAGGAAAGGGACGCGGGGGGCATCCTGGCCCGCCTGCAGGTAGCGTGCGCGCACCTGGGGGACGGCGTGCCGGTGGAACACCCGGCGGAGGAAGACGCGGAAGCCTGGGCAGAGCTGGCCCTGAACGGCCCGGACGGCGCGCCCCTGACCGCACCGGACCCCACGCGGGCCGCTGACTTCGTGGGGTACTTCGAGGCGTGCGGCGCGTGGTGTGACCGGGAAGCCCGGCGCGTTCCTCTTTCGCCGGACGTTCACCGGCTGGCCCGGTGGGGCGCGTCCCTGTGGCGCTTCGAGGCGGCGCTGTGCCGCACCCTGAACGGGGGCCGGGCATGAAGGGCCGCGCCGCGCGGGTGGCCCACCTGGAAGCGCAGACCCGCACCGGTCAGAATCGGGGCCGCGTGCCCCTGGCCCTGCGCCGCCTGAGTGACGCGCACCTGCGGGACCTGGAAGACGCCGTGAGCGTAGCGGGCGGGACCGGCCTACCCGTTCACCCGTGGGAAGACCTGCGCCCCGGCCTGAGTGACCCGGAGCGGGCCGCGTGGCAGTGGGCCAGCGCGCAGACGTGGGCGCGCCTCGAAGACGTGTGGACACGCCCGCCCGCCGGGGCCGCTGGCGTCTTCCAGGTGGAAGCGGCCCGCCTCGAAGGCCTGGAAGACCCGCCCGCCCGGCACGCCCGCGCCGCGTGGGCCATGCTCGCAGCGCTCGCGGCCGTGTTGCTCGAAGAGGGGACCGTGTGACCGGGCGGGCGCAACCCGAAGCCCTGCGCGGGCATTACAGCAACGGGCGGCCCCTGATTCACCTGGGCTTCCGCACGCCCGGCCCGGCGCCCTACGCGGCCCGCCTGACCGTCCGGGAAGCGTGCGAGGCGCGCGGCCTGACGGTGTATCAGGTTGCCATGAGCGGGCAGGCGCAGGGCACCGTAGATTCCGGCACGGTGTACCGGCTGGCCCGTGGGGACACGTCCCGCATTGACCTGCACACCCTGGCAACCGTGGCGGGCATCCTGCACACCCTGAGCGGCGAAGTGGTGACGGTCGCTGACCTGCTGACCCTCGAGGTGATCGGCGAAGAGGAATGAAGGGGGGCGGGTTCCCGGTGTGAGGCGAAGAGGGTCAGTATCCTCTGCGGTATCGTGGCGCCAAATGACAGGCCTGCTGACAGAATTTGGTGTTCCACTCGGGATAAGCCTGATAATTTCACTGGCCATTAGCTACTTTCTGGCCAGGAATGGCGGCAAGAAACTAGGCAGCGGCGTGGATAAGTTCGTTACTTGGCTGATCTACTTTGTCATTGTCGCTGTTATCGTTTTCTCTGTCTGGCTTGCTATGGGTAGTCCTCTTTAGGTGTGAATTTATGAAAGAGGAGCGGGCGCTTCCTGTAACGCCTCCCGCGCAGCTCGAAGGCTAGGGCCGGACGTCTCAGGTTTTTTCAGGTCGGCAGACGCCCACCCCATGCTCTGAATGCCGTTCCCGCGCAGGGGGCAGCGGGTGGGCGTTTGCCGTCCCGGTTGCCGCGCGGCCATGGCCTTCGAGGGGACCGGCGAAGGGGAATGAGTGGGGCCGGATTCCCGGTGTTTTCCCGCCCCTACCCTGGCCCGCACCTGTCCCGCGCGCATGGGCAGGGGCGGGCGCTTCCCGTGCGCGTTCCCGCGCCGCTCGAAGGCGGGGGCCGGGGTGATCGTCGAGCCGGGGGGCAGTGGGGCCGTGAAGCGCTGAAAAATGTCATCAATTCTCAACATGAACAAACGCCTACCATGTGTCCGGAACGCCGTCCCCGTGGGCGTTTTTCGGTTCCCTCTTCGCTGTCCCTGTGCGCGTGCATCTTAGCCAGGTTCAACCATCTTTCGCCCGGTCGGGACTGACCCACGCGGGGGACTTCCAGGGGCGGGCGGGTCTTCGGGATGCGGGCCGCTCGAGGGGGGCCGGGCCGTGCGGCGCAGGTGTCAGGAAGTGTTAGGTTTCGTGAGGAGGCACTAGCGCCTACCATGCGCCCGGAATACCGTCCCCGTGGGCATTTTTCCGGTTGGTGGCGGGTCAATCGTGCTGTATCACGATTTCAAGGGCTGTTACGTTCCCGCCTTCGCGGCGGCGTTCTAAGCCCCTCTCTTTCAGCTGTTCCCCGGAGAGAAGGCTAAACGTGAAGCCGAGAGCCTTTGTGTCCCCCTGCGTCAGCAACCGGATAAGGTCGGCGGCAACTCTGATTGCTGCTTTCTCTGTGTCCCCGCCGCTGTCGCGCTCGATTGTTTCCCACACTTCTAGAAGTGCCTGGGCATTGACCTGCAGGTTGTCTGACATGCGGGAATTGTAAGCCGGACGGGCAGTCCGGGCGCGCTTTTTTCCGGTTCCAAACCGGGAAAGTCTGCCGGGCGGCGCGGGCGGTCCCTGGCCCCTCGAGTTGCGCGGGGGATGTTGTCGGTTCTTAACAGTGCGGCCCGCTGTGCTGAGTATTTTTCAGTACTGGCGGGCCACGATCGGCGAAGGGGAAGACTTGGAACACCCGCTGCTGATGCCCTGGCCCCTGCACCGTGGGGCATGGGTGGAAGCACGCGCCGCGCCGCTCGAGCTGGGGGGACCGGGGGGGCCAGCGGCAACCGTCACCCTATGGTGATAGTTGCTCGGAACTTGGGCAGGTGGGGCCGGGCGGTGCGCCCTGGAAGCGGCCCGGTGGGCGGGCAGGGGCAACCGTCACGATATGGGGGAAGGTTGCCCCCTGGCCCTGCCTGCATGACCTGGGGAACGATTTGCCGAGGTCGGCAAAATGATGACCCGCGCGGGCGTGACCTGAGGATTCTCTATCAGTCCGGCCCCCTGGCAACCGTCAACCTATGTTGATAGTTGCCCCTGGCCCTGTGCGCGTGGCCTGAGTTTTGTCTAGCAGTCCGGGCGGCGCCGGGCATCTTCGTGCGGTCACGAAATAGCGTGAGGGACGGCGCGGCGGGCATCTTCGGGGCGGGTCGAAGATGGTGGCGCGCGGCGCGGGCGCGTCTGGAACGCACTGCCGTTTGAAACGGCAGTGGGCGCGGGCCGTGCGGCGCGTGTGGTACGCACTTTCATTTGGGCTGAAAGTGGGGGCAGGTGATCGGCGAAGGGGGAAGGTGGATCCATCCGGGGCGCGGCTGGGTATTCCCCGGAATGGGGGAAAACTTCGAGCGGGCGCGGTCGCGTTCCAAACGCGGGCGGTCATGGGTCTGCCGGTGCGTGTACCGTTCATGGGGTCTGCCGGGGTGTGTACCGTTCATGGGGTGCCCGCTGCGGGGATTCTGCAAGGGGTTCCCCGTCCGGTGGATTCTGTATGGAGTTTGCCGGGTGGTGAGGGTCGGCATGGGGTCTGCCGGGTATGCCCGCCGGGGTTGTCCGGTATGGCCGGGGCCGCTGTCCGGTATGCCTGGGGGTGCGGGTGGGGTTTTCGCCGGGATGGGCGGGAACCTCGAGCGGGCGGGGTTTATCACTGTTCCCTCACGGGCGGGACAGGACAGCGGCCCACGCGCGGGGGCATGGGCCGGAGCTGGGATCGGGTCAGGGGGTGCGGATTGCTCGCCACTTCCGGCGGGCAAAGCGGGGGCGGGATTGCCCCCCACTTCCGGGGAGCAAAGCGCGGGGCGTTCCGGCGGATCAAGGGAAGGCCCGGCGAAGAGGGAAGCCGGGCCACGGGGCGGGGTGTCAGTGGGTGCGGGGCGTGGGGTGTGGGCGGGGTGCGGGGCGGGCGTCAGCGCGGGGCCGGTGCGGCTTCCTGGGGGCGCGGCCGGTCACGCGGCCCCCTGGCCCTGCGCGGGCGTTCCCTCTTCGCCGGGTGTGCCTTCGAAGGCGGCGCGGGCTTCCTGCGCTGACCGGGTGGCCTGTGCGTGACCCTCGAGCGCTTCCAGGACTTCGCGGTACAGCCGGACGGTGTGAAGGGCCAGTGTGGAAGTGCGGCCGTCCGGCGCCTGGAAGGTCACGGTACTGCCGGCCGGCAGGAACACGCGGCCCCGGTCTTCGGGGGATGGGCGGGGGGCGTTCACGGTGACCTGCGCGCCGTCCGGGACGCGGGAGAGGCGGGGAATGCCCCCGTGATCGTCGGCGCAGACGTACAGGGCGGGGCTTCCGTTGCCCTCGAAGATCAGGGCGCACGCGCGCAGGGTGACGGCGAAGGGGAAGAGGGGGCGGGGCGGGCGGGCCTTCGTGGGCCGCGTGGGCTTGCGCTTCCGGTGGGTCATGCCCATTCACCTTCGCCGGTCAGTGCGGCTTCCACGTGGGGCCACAGGTGCGCGGGGACGCGGTAACCGGGCGCGCCGTTCATGCGGTCACAGAACGCGGTGCGGCCGCGGTGCCCGGTGAAGATCAGCGCCCGCACGCCGTCCGGCTGGGGAATGGTCAGGGTGTCCGGCTCGGGCCAGATGGTGCGGGCTTCCCCGTCACTGCTGATGAAGTACGGGCGGCGGATGCCGTGCGCGGGGTCTGCCGGTCGGCACGCGGTCAGGGTGGGCAGGGCTTCGAGGTCAAGGGTCACGCGGGCCGGGGCGGTGTCTTCGGGCAGGTCAGCCGGGGCGGGGTGCGCGCGGGCCAGGAAGCGCAGGGCGCGGGCGCGGTACGTGGCGCCGTAATCGTCTGCCATGTCAGCGCCGGTCAGGCTGTCCACCATCGCCAGAAGATCGGCGAAGGGAAGCCCGGCGCGGGTCCAGTGCGCCGCCCACGCGCCCACAATCGGGGCGGCGAGGGCTTCGAGCTGGGATTCTGCAGCGTGCCGGTTCAGGTGCGCCGTGTGGCAGGGGATGCACAGGGCGGCGCCGGTCTTCCCGGCGGCGGTCGGCATGGGCAGCCCGTAGGCGTCCCCGCAGTCTTCGCAGACACCCCACGCGGGGGACGCGGCGCGGGTCATGCGCGCCCGCCTTCGAGCGCGGCGCGGTGCCCGGCTTCGATGGCCTCGAGCTGGGCCAGTTCGCGGGTCAGGACTTCCCGGCGCAACGTGATGTTTCGCAGGGCTTCGAGGCGTTCCGGGGCGGTCAGGGGCGCGGCGGTGCAGTCTGCCGTGAGCTGCGCGGGGGTGCGGGTGTCTTCGAGCGGGTGGGGGTGCGTCATGCGGTCACGTCCTCTTTGGTCAGGCGGCGAAGGGCGAAGGCCAGGGCCAGGAAGCCGCACAGGATGCCGGGCGCGGCGAAGCGGTAGGCGTCAGGGCCGGGGGCGGCGCTCAGGTGCAGGCAAACGAAGTACAGGGCGGCGAAGATGCGGGCCACGGCGTCACTTCCTTGTGTGGGGTGCGGTTCCTCGAAGCGGGCGGGTGGGCGCGGCGTGCCGGTCGGGCCGGGGCGTCTTCCACTTCGCCGGGGATGGATCCATGCGGGTAGGGCTTCGAGGGCGCAGGGGTGGGGGCCGGGCGTGGCCCCCCGTGCGGGTCAGGCGGCGCGCACCTGGGGGAACGCTTCGCACAGGAAGGCCCACACGGCGCGGGCGTCCCCTTCGGTCAGCGCTGCGAGGCTGAACACGGGGCGGTCAAGCGCGGCCCCGGCGAAGCCGTAATGTTCACCGCTGGGCACCCCGGCGCGGGCCATGAGGCGGTGAAGGCGGGCGGCGCGGGTCTTTCCGATGGTGGGCGCCTCGAGGGTCTGAGCGGTCACGGTCACGCGGTCGGCACCCTGAAGGATGCTCACGGCGCGGGCCAGCTCGCACGCTTCGCCGTTCACCTGGGCTTCGATTCCGGCGGGCGTGCGGGTCAGGGTGACCGTGTGCGCGCGGGTCTGCACTACGGCGCCGTCCATGCGGTCAAGGGTGACCGTTTCCCACGTGCGGGACAGGGTGCGGGGGGCGGTGGTATCGTTCATGTCGCTTCCTTCGGTACTAGGGGGGAGTCAGTCAGGGACGCGGAAACTTGGCGGTAGAAGCGTCTCTTTCTGCTGAGGTAATGGTAACAGTTACCGTTCATTCTGTCAATGGTAGCTGTTTGGAATCGGTAAGTGTTAAGCTGCTGTCATGAACGATGAAATTAGGGCGGCAGTCGAAGCCCGCCTGAGAGACAAGGGAATGAGCCGCGCTGATCTGGCCCGTGCTACCGGCAAGCTGCCACAGGCGATAACCCGCGCCCTGAACGGGGGGAAAGACAGCGGAAGCCCGCCCCCTGTGTGGGCCGCAATCCTCGAAGCCCTAGACCTGCGCCTGACGGTGGAACCGGGCCAGGGCCAGGGGACCGGCGAAGGGGGGAAGTAGGCCGTGCGCCGGACGGTGCGCGGGGATGAGGTGCGCGTGACCTTCGGGGACAGGTTCACCGGCCCGCCCTTGCCGTGGCCGGTGCGGGTGATCGTGCGGGCCGCGCTGCGGGTCCGGGCCATGCTGCGGGGCAAGCGGTGAGCGGCCCGCCCCCTGAGACGAGCGAGAGTACAGACCTGATCCTGTCCTACGGCCCGGCCTTCCCGTGGCAGGTCTTCGCCCTGGCGTGCGCGCTGCTGTTCCTGGCGTTCCTCTTTCGCCGGGTGGCCTGGGTGCGCTGGGCGCTGACCGGCGCGGCCGTGCTGGCCCTGATCGTGGCGGGCGTCCTGTGGGCGGGCATGGCGTAGCACCTGGAAGACCGGCGAAGGGGAAGCGTGGGCGCGTGCCTGGGCTTCCCCTTCGCCGTGTGCCCCTGGCCCGCTCGAGCGGCGCCCGGATCATCTTCCTGACGCCGGGCACATGATCCGGCCCCCACGGTCTAAGCCCGGCTGAGGGCGTCAGGGGGTTTTACTCATGCCTGAGTAAAAGGGGGGCGGGCCGCTCGAGGGGCCAGGGCGCGGCCCCGCTGTCTTCCGGGGTTGTCCGGGGGCCAGGGGAGTAGGCCGGGTTTACCCTGTGGCGTATGACGGGGAAGCGGAAGGGCAAGGCCAGTGACCGGCAGGGGGACGTTACGCAACTGCCGTCCGGGCGGTGGCGGTGGCGGGTCCGGGTGACGTACCCGGACGGGACAACGGCGCGGCCTAGCGGCACGGTGAACACGAAGAGGGAAGGGCACGAAGCGATAGCGCGCGCCCTGCAGGAAGCGGGCGAAGGGAAGCGGCCCGCGTCCCGGACCCTGACGGTCGGCGAGATGGTCACGGAGTACATGCGCTCGAAGCGGGCCACGTGGGCAGACCGCACGGCCTGGAATAACGAAGCGCTGTACACCCGGCACATAGCGCCCCATCTGGCCCCCCTGAAAGCGGCCGGGGTGGATGCCCGCCGGTTGCGTGAGTACTTCGAGCTGCTGAGCGTGGCGCGGCCCGGCGAAGAGGGAACGATACGGCCCCCCCTGGGGTACAGCGGTCAGAGACAGGTTCACGTCCTCTTGCACGGCGCCTATGCCCACGCTATCGCTGACGGCCTGCTGAGGGATAACCCGGCGCAGTACGCGCGGCCCCTGTCCCCCTCAAAGGGCGGCGCGGTGAAAGAGGCGAAGGTCAAGCACTTCGAGCCGGAAGACCTGGCGCGCTTCGTGACCGTGGCCCTGGGGGACCGTTTCGCCCTGCCCCTGGCCTTCCTGGCGTACACCGGCCTTCGGATCGGGGAAGCGCTGGCCCTGACGTGGGGGGACGTGCGGCGGGATGACACGGGCGCGCCTTACGTCAGTGTCTCGAAGACCCGCAGTGAGTTTGAGGGGAAGTACTACGCGGGCGGGCCGAAGACTTCGGCCGGCGTGCGGCGCGTGTACCTGTCCGGGGACGCCCTGGGGATCGTGGAAGACATGCGGGCGCGCGTGGCAGTCGAGGCGCGGGGAATCAAGTACCAGGGCGCGGGTGTGGAAGACACGGCCCCGGTGTTCCCGTCAGTGGACGGCCGGCCCATGCGTCAGGACTCGCTGCGCGCCGTGATGCGCCGGACGTGCGAGGCGGCGGGCGTGCCGGTCCTGTCCCCGCACGCGCTGCGCCACAGTACGGGAACGTTCCTGATCTCAAGGGGGGAAGACCCGGTGAGTGTCGCGGCCATGCTCGGACACGCGCAGGTGAGTACCACCCTGAACATTTACGCGCACGCCCTGCCCGGCAAGCTGCGCGGCCTGGGGTATGAGCTGTCAGACCTTCGGGGGCGGGGCCAGGGGCGGGCGGCGCCTGCAGGCCTGGAAGCGCCCACAGTGCCGGACGGGGGGCTGCTCGAGGTGGAAGGCGGGACCGGCGAAGGGAAGACGCGGGCGGGCGTGTCCCCGGTGCGCCGTGGGGCGGTCAGGAAGGGCGGGCCGCGCCGGAAGGCATAGGCCAGGGCCAGGGCGTGCGGTCGGCACGCTGGAAAGGCGGGGGGGTGCGGGGGGGCGGTCTGATCGTCCCTCTTCGCCGGTTCCTGCGCCGGTCCCCACCCCTGAACGGCCTGAGTCCCCAGAGTGGGGACGCAAAGTCCCAAAAGTGGGGACACGGAGAAACGCCGTCCTGCACGGTATTTTCTGGCAGTGAGTCCCCACCCCCGTTTTTCGTGGGGACCGGGTTTTTCTTCGTGTCAGACGGCGTGAAACGGCTTGAGTCCCCAATGTCCCCAGATTTTTCGAGGTATAAGAGCTGGAATCTTTCGGGCGTGTTTTTTCTGCAAAGAGGACCGGGCCAGGGGGGCGGGTCATCCTGGCCCGGCGGCGGTCGCTGACGGTGCAGGCCGGGGCCAGGGTGGGGGGGGTCTTCGAGCGGGACCGGGCACAGTGGGCCAGGGTGACCCCCTGAAACACGGTGGGCCACGTTTGGGCCACGCGGGGCACGGTGGGCCACGTCAGCGGGTGGAAGCAAAGTAAGAAACCCCGTCTAGGACGGGGTTTTCTTGGTGGGTCGTGTAGGACTTGAACCTACAACCCGCTGATTAAAAGTCAGCTGCTCTACCGATTGAGCTAACGACCCAGCTTGTGTTTGCCTTGCGCGTGCCGTGTGGGCGCGTTCTCAGCGGGGATGAGTATATGTGGGGTGCGTGCGCTTGTCAACAGGTGCGCCGGGGTGGTGGGGAAGGGCGTGCTGGGCGGTGTGAATGGGGCCACCCCGGCGCCGTGTGGGCGTTCCGGGGTGGGCGGGTGGTTCAGCGCTTGAGGCCTGGGGGCACGTTGGGCATGCGGGGCGGTTTCATGCCCTTGGCGCCGGGGCCGCTCATGCGCTGGAGCATCTTCATCATGTCTTTCATCTGCTCGTGCATTTTCAGGAGTTTGTTGATGTCCTGCACGGTGTGGCCGCTGCCGGCGGCGATGCGTTTGCGGCGGCGTCCGTCGATGATCTTGGGGTTGCGGCGTTCCTTGACGGTCATGGAGCTGATCATGGCGTCGATGCGCTGCAACTGCTTCTCGTCGATGTTGAAGCCTTCGGGCAGGGCGCGGCTCATGCCGGGGATGAGTTTCAGCAGGTCGCCCAGGGGTCCCATCTTGCGGATCTGCCGCAGTTGCACGAGCAGGTCTTCGAGGTCGAAGTCGCCGGGTTTCTTGACTTCCATGGCTTTCAGGTCGGCCTGCTGCGCGCGTTCGATCAGGCCGAGCACGTCGCCCATGCCGAGGATGCGTCCGGCGACCCGGTCGGGGTAGAAGGGTTCGAGGCCCGCGATCTTCTCGCTGACGCCCGCGAAGTAGATGGGTTTGCCGGTCACGGTGCGTGCCGAGAGGGCCGCGCCGCCGCGCGCGTCGCCGTCCATCTTGGTGACGATCAGGCCTGTGACGTTCACGCGCTGGTCGAAGGTCTGCGCGACGTTCAGGGCTTCCTGGCCGGTCATGGCGTCCACGACGAGCAGGCTCTCGGTGGGCTGCATGGCGGCCTGCAGGTCGGCCAGCTGATCCATGAGTGCCTCGTCGATCTGGAGGCGGCCGGCGGTGTCCACGATCACGAGGTCACGGAAGTCGGTTTTCAGGTGCTCGTCCACGCGGCGTTTCGTCTCGGCGGGGCTCTCGCCGTCCGCGACTTTCAGGACGGGCACGCCCACCTGTTTCGCGAGGACTTCGAGCTGGTCGCGCGCGGCGGGGCGCTGCGTGTCGGCCGCGACCAGCAGGACGCGGCGGCCCTTGCTCTTGTAGTGCGCGGCGAGTTTGCCGGTGCTGGTTGTTTTCCCGGCGCCCTGGAGGCCGACCATGAACCACACGTTCCCCTCGGTCTTCAGTTCGGGTTGCGCGGCCTTGCCGCCGAGCGTCTCGATCAGTTCGTCGTGCACGAGTTTCACGACGGTCTGCCCGGCGTTCAGGCTGCCTTCCACGGACTGCCCCACGGCCTTCTCGCTGACTTTTGCCACGAAGTCCTTCGCGACGCCGAAGTTCACGTCGGCTTCCAGCAGCGCCATGCGGATCTCGCGCATGGCCGCCTTGACCTGCGCCTCGGTCAGCTGGCGCTCCTTGCCCACCCGGTCGAGGATGTCCTGCAACTTATTCCCAAGGGACTCAAACATGCTGCCACGCTACCACGCACGCCAGAGGGCGTCTGTGCCGTGAATGCCGACCGTGAGTGCCGACTGCTACGCTGCCCAGCATGGGCAAACTCGTGCGTGACCGCATCCCGGAACTGTTCGGCGGCCAGACCCGCCTCCTGACGGAGGGCGAGTACCGCGCCGCGCTGCGCGCCAAGCTGGAGGAGGAGGTCGCGGAGTACCTCGACTCCGGCGACCCCGAGGAACTGGCCGATGTGCTGGAGGTTGTGCGCGCCCTGGCCGCCCTGCACGGCCTGACCCCCGAGGATCTGGAGGTCCTGCGCCGCGCGAAAGCGGACGCGCGGGGCGGCCTTGCGGGCCGGATCTGGTGGACACCAGCCTAACGCCCGTTAGGGAGGGCGCGCTATGCTGCGCCCATGCAAAAAGCAGTGATCGTCGCGGCCAGCCGCACACCCACCGGGAAGTTCCTGGGCAGCCTGGAGAGCGTCAGCGCCGTGGACCTGGGCGCCACCACCCTGCGCGAAACCCTGCGCCGCAGCGGCCTGGACGCCGCCCTGATCGAGGAAGTCATCATGGGACAGGTCGTGCAGGCCGGCAGCGGGCAGAACCCCGCCCGGCAGGCCGCCCTGAAAGCCGGACTGACGAACGAGGTCGGGGCACTCACCATCAACAAGGTGTGCGGCAGTGGCCTGAAAGCCGTCATCCTGGCCGCGCAGAGCATCCGCGCCGGGGATCAGCACGCCGTCCTCGCCGGGGGCATGGAATCCATGAGCAACGCCCCGCACCTGCTGCCCGGCGCGCGCAAAGGCTACCGCCTGGGCCACGCGCAGGTGCTCGACGCGAACACCCACGACGGCCTGTGGTGCTCGATAGGCGACGAGGGCATGGGCCTGACCGGCGAACGAGTCGCCGAGAAGTACGCCATCACCCGCGAGGAACAGGACGCCTACGCCACCCAGAGCCACCGCCGCGCCATCGCCGCGCAGCAGGAGGGCCGCTTCACCGACGAGATCGTCCCCGTCACGGTGAAAGGCCGCAAGGGCGACACCGTCGTGGACACCGATGAAGGCCCCCGCGCCGACACCAGCGAGGAAACCCTGGGCCGCCTGAAACCCGCCTTCAAGAAGGACGGCTCGGTGACCGCCGGGAACGCCCCCGGCCTGAACGACGGCGCCGCCAGCCTGATGGTCGTCAGCGCCGACTTCGCCCAGGCGCACGGCCTGACCCCCCTCGCCGAGATCATCGACTACGCCACCGGCGGCCTCGCCCCCGAATGGGTTATGATGACGCCCGTCCCCGCCACGCAGAAACTCCTGGGCAAACTCGGCATGAGCGCCAGTGACGTGGACGTCTGGGAACTGAACGAGGCGTTCAGCGTCCAGAGCCTCGCCGTCGCCCGCGAACTCGGCCTGGACCCCGCCCGCGTCAACGTGAACGGCGGCGCCGTCGCCCTCGGCCACCCCATCGGCGCCTCCGGCGCCCGCATCCTCGTGACCCTCCTGCACGCCCTGAAGCAGCAGAACAAGGAAACGGGCATCGCCACCCTGTGCATGGGCGGCGGCAACGGCCTCGCCCTGGCCGTCAAGCGGGTAGGCTGAGCACCATGACGACTCTGTGGATCATCGAGAGCACCTACCTCAAACCCACCGACGAGATCGCCAGGGTCACGCCCGCCCACCGCGAATGGCTCGACCAGCACTACCGCAGCGGCGTGTTCCTCACCAGTGGCCGCAAGGTCGACAACACCGGCGGCGTGATCGTCGCACAGGCCGACACCCTGCAGGAACTCGTGGACCTGTTCGACTACGACCCCTTCGTCCAGGCAGGCTGCTCACGCTACAAGTACACCGCCTTCAACCCTGTCAAACGCGGCCGGGCTGTACAGATCGAGGGTGTCCCCCTCGTCGAGTAGTGGCAGTTTTTATTTCGACGGAGAGTAATGACATCTCCATCGCCAACATCGTTTTCGAGAGTCTCCGCGACGAGGTGGTGGCACACGGCGAGGACGCTGCCCTCAATTTCATTCTGGAAGAGGCGCAGTTGTCATATCTGCTGGAACTCGACACGTTAACCTCCGAGCAGCTTGTGGCCGTTGCTGCTGGGGTGACGCGTCTTCTGGGGAAGGCCGAGACGGAGGGAGCCGCGCCAGAACTACTGGAGCAGCTGACACGCGTCAAGGAATTCATCCTGACGCAGGGAGTAAATCTATGAAATTCGGAGTGATCGGAGCTGGACAGATGGGCGGCGGCATCGCGCAGGTCGCCGCGCAGAGTGGATTTACCGTGGTCGTGCAGGACGTGAAGCAGGAGTTCCTGGACCGGGGCCGCGCCGTGATCGAGAAATCGCTGGCGAAACTGCACGAGAAGGGCCGCCTGACGGACGCGCCGGACGTGATCCTGGGCCGCATGGAGTTCACGACGGACCTGAACGCCTTCGCGGACTGCGATCTGGTCGTGGAGGCCATCGTGGAGAACGAACAGGTGAAGGCCGACCTGTTCCGGCAGCTGGGGCAGATCGTGAAGCCGCATGGGGTGCTGGCGAGCAACACCAGCTCCATTCCGATCACGGCGCTCGCGAGTGCGTCGGGCCGCCCCGAGCGGTTCATCGGGATGCACTTCATGAACCCGGTGCCGCTCATGCAACTGGTGGAGGTCATCCGTGGCTACAGCACCAGCGATGAAACGGCACAGTTCGTCACGCAGACCGCCGAGCGGATGGGGAAGACCCCACTCGCCTGCAACGACTTCCCCGGCTTCGTGAGCAACCGCATCCTGATGCCCATGCTGAACGAGGCCATCCAGTGCGTCATGGAAGGCGTCGCCGAACCCGAGGCGATTGACGGGATCATGAAACTCGGCATGAATCACCCCATGGGCCCCCTGACGCTGGCGGACTTCATCGGGCTGGACACCTGCCTCGCCATCATGGAAGTGCTGCACAAGGGGCTGGGCGACGACAAGTACCGCTCCAGCCCGCTGCTGCGCAAGATGGTGCAGGCCGGCCTGCTGGGCCGCAAGAGCGGACAGGGCTTCTACACGTACTGACGACCCACTGAATGGAGCCTCAGGCCAGCAGGGGACGCAGGCCACCCGCGCGGCCAGAATGTTAACTTGATCAGGTCCCACCCCCTGACCGCGCCCCGCCACGGCGTTCCCCGCCGTTCCCAGTCCCGCTGCACCCCTGACCCCTGGAGTCCGCATGTTCAAACGCAACTGGTTGACCCTCACCGCCGCCGCCCTGTCCCTGACCGCCATCACTCTGCCCAGCACCGCCAGCGCCGCCGACGTCACCCTGGGTCTGAACAGCAGCCTGGGGCTGGGCTGCCAGGTGGCGGGCGTGCGCGCTGGCCTCCGCTCGGACCGCATCGGTCTGTACGGGCAGGGTTCCTTCTGCTCCAGCAACATCCAGGGGCAGTCCGGCACGGCGTCCTTCGGTCTGGGCGTCTCGGTGGATCTGTTCCGCACCGGGAATTTCACGACGTACGCCCTGGCCGGCCTGGACACCATCCGGAACAACGTCGCGTTCCAGGGCGGTGTGGGCGCACGCTACGGACTGGCCCTGGTCCCGGTCGAGGCGTACTTCGAGGCGGGCGTGCAGCGCATCAACACCCCGTTGCAGGCCATCATCGGTCCCCGCGTGGCGCTGGGGGTCAATTACCGCGTGAACGTCGAGAACCTGCAGGGCAGCTTCCCCATCCCTTCGGAGGGAAGTGCCAGCAGCACCCAGGACGCCGCGCCGGCCGCCTGTGAACTGACGCCCGAGTCGGACCGGGCTAACGCCAGAAGCGCGGCGATCAGTGCCGCCAACGAGTCCATCTCGGCGGCGCTGGGTGCCTACTCGGCGGTGTACTCCAACGTGAGCTTCTCCGTCAGTGCCGGCGAGGCCAGCGTCGGCGGGAACCGCGCCCAGGTTTCGGGCAGCGTGACCCTGTCCGGCACGCAGAACAGCAACGGTCAGCAGGTCAGCGGCACGTACGGTGGCACGATCAACCTCGTGCGCTCCGGGTGCGGCTGGGCGGCCACCGGTTACACCCGCAACGACTGATACGGACTCCGATTGAACGGCTTACAAGGCCGTTCAATCCGAGCGGATGCGAGTGGGAGCGGGGCGGGTTCCGGACGTGGAGCCGGCAATCCGGTGAAGTTCCGGATTGTCAGCGAAACAAACGGAATCCGTATGACCCCGGCGTTCAGGCCCGCACGGCCTTCAGCGCCGGGGTCAGCGGGCCCGCTGGTGGTACCCGGCGTTGGGCATGAAGCCCAGCGCGCTGCTGACGCGGTTGGTCATGTTGAACATCCCGATCACCTGGGTGGCCTCGAGAATGTCGTGGTCATTCAGGCCAGCCGCGCGCAGCGGGGTCAGATCGTGTTCGGTCATGTCGGCGGGCGTGCGCGTCAGTTTCTCCGCGAAGGCGCACAGCGCCGCCTGCCGCCCGGTCAGGGTCGCGTGCCGCCAGTTGACGGCGACCGTGTCGGCCCAGGCGGGGTCGCCGCTGTACTCGCGCAGGGCCGCTCCGTGCGAGACGGCGCAGTACACGCAGCGGTTGACGCTGCTGACCACCACGGCCAGCAGTTCGCGTTCCGTGTGGGTCAGGTGACCGTCGCGGTTGACGAGCGTGTTGAAGGCGTTCCACCACGCCAGGAACTGCTCGCCGTTCAGGGCCTGCGCGCGGAACACGTTCGGAACGAAGCCCAGGTTCGCCTCGGCTTTCGCCCAGAGTTTCTGCACGCCTTCGGGGGCGTCGGTGTCGTCGGGAACGGCCAGCCAGGAGATCCGGTTCATGGTCCGTCCAGGGTAGAGCACCGGGGGGGCCGGGTGCGTGGCATCATCGGCGGGTGCCTGCGTTCCGTGCCGAGCTGGTCAGCGTTCCGATGTACGCCAATGTGTTCCTGCTGACCACCCCGCAGGGGCGGCTGCTGGTCGATACCGGCACGGTGGTGCACGCGCCGCGCTTCATGGGTCTGCTGCGGTCGTTCCGGCCGGACGCGCTGCTGGTCACGCACGCCCACCCGGATCACGCGGGGGGCGCGTTCCTGGCGGCGCGGGCGGGCCTGAACGTGCTGGCGCACCCACTGGAGCACCCGGCGCTGCTGGGTCAGGTGCATGACCTGCCGTACCCGGCGGGCCGGCCGGGCGTGGGGCGACTGGTCTCACGCGCGCACCCGAAGGTGCCAGGGTCGGCGTTGCGGGCGGCACTGCCCGGTCAGGAGCTGCTGGGCTGGGAGGTCGTTCACCTGCCGGGCCACACCGCCGGGCAGATCGGCGTGCGGCGCGGGGGCGTGCTGATCGCGGCGGACGCCGTGGTGGGCAGCGTGGACGGCGCGCACCTGCCCCGCGCGGCGTACAACCACGACCACGCGCAGGCGCTGGCCACCCTGAAGACTGTGGCGGGCATGGACCTCCGCGAGATCTGGCCCGGCCACGGCGGTCCTCTGACCCCCGCGCAGGTGCAGGCCCGCGCGGCGCGGGACGAGGGTTGATGGATGAAAGTTGATGGTTGACGGAAGGGCGCCCCCTCCATCAACCATCAACCGTTCACTTTCAACCGTGTCTTACTTCTTGGGTTCGTCGGCGATCTGGCCGGTGACGCCGGGGACCACCCAGGCCATGTTGTTCAGTTCGGCGACGGTGGCGACCTTGCCGGCGGGGACGCGCAGGATGCCGTTGCGGTCCTTGATGGGGCCGGTGAAGGGGTCGAACTTGCCGCCCTTCTCCATGTCGGTTTTCAGGGCCATGACGCGGTCGTACACGGTGGTTTTCTTGCCGTTCACGGTCATGCTCTTGGCTTTCAGGGCCGGGACCCATTTGGGGTTGATGGCCATGCCGTCCTGCGCGCCGAGTTCGACGCTGCCGCCGCGCAGCAGGTTCCAGTAGTCGACTTTCTGGAGGTTCTTGGTGTTGTACGTGCCGGTGCGGATCTTGGTCAGGAAGTCGATGTAGATCTTCTCCCAGTGGACGATCTGGCCGCTGACGACGTAGTCGGGCGCGAACTTGTACATGGGCGAGTAGTGCGCGAAGGACGGGATCTTGCGGGCGGCGGCGGTCTGCACGACGGTGGCGGTGTCCTCGGTGAAGGCCAGAGCGCCGGCGCCCTCGCTGATCAGGCTCTCGGCGGCCTCGCGGGCCTTGTTCGGGTCGAACCACGCGTTGATCCACTTGACGCTGACGGTCGCCTTGGGGTTCACGGCGCGGGCGCCCAGCGCGAAGGCGCTGATGTGCCGCTTGAGTTCCGGGACGGGGAACGCCGCGACGTACCCGAGCTTGTCGGTCTTGCTGACGGCGGCGGCCATCATGCCGTTCAGGTAGTAGATCTGGTAGAAGTCCGCCATGTACGTCGCCATGTTCGGGGCGCGTTTGAAGCCGCTGGCGTGCGCGAAGATCACGTTCGGGTACTTCTTGGCGGCGTCGAGGGTCTGGTCCATGAAGCCGAAGCTGGTCGTGAAGATGACCTTGCAGTTGTCCTTGACCAGCCGGTCGATGACGGGCGTCGCCTGACCCTCGGGAACGCTTTCCACGTACTTGGTTTCCAGCCACGGGAGGGCCTTCTCGGTCTTCTTGCGGGCCTCGTCGTGCGCGTAGCTCCAGCCGATGTCGCCGACCGGGCCGACGTAGATGAAGCAGGCTTTCAGTTTGGCGGTCTGCTGGGCCTGCGCGGCGGGGCTGGTGGCCGTGCCGAGCAGGGCCAGGGTGACGGGCAGAGCAGCGAGAATTGTTTTCTTCATGGAAAGACCTCCGGGCGGCCGGAGCCGACGCGCCGCCACTGCTGTTCATTGTGCCTTCATTCTGTCCTCAAGAAAAGGGACAGCCTGACCAGAATGGCACGGAGTCATCCGGGCGCGGCCCCAATGGTTTGCAATCTGTTCCGAAAAACGCCGGCACTGTGACCCCGCACCCGGCAGCTGAACCGATTACGCCCAGAATGCGTATAGCTGTACAGGAGGGCCACCATGACCGACCCACGCACCCCCGAGGATCAGACCCAGCCGAGCGAACTTCAGACGCCGGACGGGCAGCGCCGCATCCTGACACCCGGCAGTGACCTGAACCCCCGCCGTGAATTCCTGCGCAGCGCCGCGCTGTTCACCGGCACGGTCGCCGCGCTGGGCGGCGGCCTGGAAGTCCTGACCCGCCGCCCCGGTGCCGGTAGCGCCGAGGCGCAGGCCGCCGATCCCTTCAGCCGCGCCGACCGTCCGCTCGGGCCGTACGACACCGACGAGAAGGTCACGCCGTACCAGCAGGCCACCACGTACAACAACTTCTACGAGTTCGGCACCGACAAGAGCGACCCGGCCCGCCTCGCCCGCAGCCTCAAAACCCGCCCCTGGACGGTCCGTATTGACGGCGAGGTCCGCAAACCGCAGACCGTCGACATCGACACCCTGCAGTCCTGGTTCCCGCTCGAGGACCGCGTCTACCGCATGCGCTGCGTGGAGGGCTGGAGCATGGTCATGCCGTGGCTGGGGTTCCCGCTGGCCGGCCTGATCCGCCGTCTGGAGCCCACCAGCAAGGCCAAGTACGTGCAGTTCACGGCGCTGCTGGACCCCAAGCAGTTCCCCGGTCAGCGGCAACCGGTGCTGAAATGGCCGTACGTGGAAGGCCTGCGCCTGGACGAGGCGTTGCACCCCCTGTCATTCATGGCGGTCGGCCTGCACGGGCGCGCCCTGCCCGGCCAGAACGGCGCGCCGCTGCGGCTGGTCGTGCCCTGGAAGTACGGCTTCAAGAACATCAAGAGCATCGTGCGGATCACCTTGACCGAGAAGCAACCCCAGACGACCTGGGCGCTGGCCGCCCCGCAGGAGTACGGCTTCTACGCGAACGTGAACCCGGCCGTCCCGCACCCCCGCTGGAGTCAGGCGACCGAGCGGCGCATCGGTGAACTGGGCCGCCGCAAGACCCTGCCGTTCAACGGGTACGCCGACGAGGTCGCCTCGCTATACCGGGGCATGGACCTGCGGAAGAACTTCTGAACGTGACCCGCCCCGTTCCCGCTGCCCGGCCGGCCCGACGTCCCCCCGCCCGCCTGGGGTGGCTGGTCCCGGCCGTCACGGTCGGCGGCCTGCTCCCGGTCGCCGTGCTGATCCTCGACGCCCTGAGCGGCGCGCTGGGCGCCAACCCCATCCAGCGCGCCACGTTACAGACCGGCCTGCTGACGCTGGTGCTGCTGATCCTGTCGCTGGCCTGCACGCCCCTGCGCCTCCTGACCGGCTGGACCTGGCCCGCCCGCATCCGCAAGACGCTGGGCCTGCTGGCCTTCGGGTACGCGGCCCTGCACTTCCTGATCTACCTGTTCGACCACGGCTTCGACCTGGCCCTGATGACCGAGGACGTCCTGAAACGCCCGTTCATCACGGCCGGATTCACCGCGCTGCTGCTGCTGGTGCCGCTAGCCCTGACGAGCACGCCACGCGCCGTGAAACGCCTGGGATTCCAGCGTTGGACGCGCCTGCACCAGCTCTCGTACGTGGCCGTCAGCCTGGGCGCGCTGCACTACTACTGGGGCGTGAAGCAGGACCACACCCCGCCCCTGATCTACGCCGCCGTGATCGCCACACTGTTCCTGATCCGATTCCTGAAACGCCGCCCGGCCCGCCCCGGCCGTCAGGCCGGAAGCCGCCCCGCGAAGCCCTGACCCCCCGCGCCCGCCTCCGACCCGGGGGCGGGCATCGAACCTCCGGCGCGTTCCGTGCGTACCCAGGGAGACGCGCGCCCCTGCACGCCGCCGGAGGACCCATGAACCGACTGATCGCCGCCAGCCTCCTGATCCTCGCTGCTCCCGCATCGTCGGCCACCGGGCCGTCCATGACTGCGCGGGCCGTCACGGTGACCTCCGTGGCGACCGGGCAGACCCCGCCCGAACTGACCGGCGGCCCCTGGCTGAACGCCCCCGCCCCGCTCACCCTGGCCGGACTGAAAGGCAAGGTGGTGCTCGTGAACTTCTGGGTGTACTCGTGCATCAACTGCCATAACAGCCTGCCCACCCTGAAAGGCTGGTACGGGAAGTACCGCACGCAGGGCCTGGAAATCATCGGCGTGCACACCCCGGAATTCGAGTCCGACAGACCCACCGCCAGCGTGCAGGCCGCTCTGAAAGAGGACGGCGTGACCTGGCCGGTCGTGCAGGACAACGCCCGCACCAACTGGCGCGCCTGGGGCATCCGGGCGTGGCCGACGTTCCTGCTGATCGACCGGCATGGCCGGGTCCGGTACACGCACCGGGGCGAGATCAGCTCCCGCTTCCCGCAGGCCATTCCGCTGCTGGACGCCCGCCTCCGGGCGCTGCTGGCCGAGAAGTGATACGGATTCCGTCTGTTTCGCTGACAACCCGGAACATCGCCGGGTTGCCAGCTCCACGCCCGGAACCCGTTCCGCTCCCACTCTGCGGGGCAGCTCTACGAGTCGCGTCCGCTCGGATTGAATGGTTATTGCAAACCATTCAATCGGAGTCCATATGATCCCGGCCCTGCTGCTGGCCGCCACCCTCGGCGCGGCGCCATCTGTCCCGGCCCTGACGGTCAGCGTGCGCCCGCCGCCCGGCGTGGGATTCAATGTGCGCGGCCCGTCGCTGATCACCGTTCAGGCCGGAACGTACCGCCGCGAGTTCCCGCTGACCGGCGTGCCCGACCCCACGTACCCGGACGCCTTCCGCGCCGTGCGGCCCCTGAGCGTGCGCCTGCCCGCCCGCGTGCGCGGCCCCGTGACCCTGCACGCCCGCCTGTTCCTGTGCGACCGCGTCAGCGGCGTCTGCACCGTGCAGGAACACACCCGCCGCGTGACCCTGAAGGCCGGAACGACCGTGCCCGTGGTGCTTCACCTGCCAGCCGAAAGGTGACGCTGAGGCGGACAGGGAAGAGGCCCGGCGTATTCGTACGCCGGGCCTCTCCCACTTCCTGCTGCCTACTGTCTGCTGCCCGTTCTCAGCGTTCGCCGCGCACGTACGCGCGGCCCAGCGCGGCGGGCGCGTTCCCGGCCTGACCGCGCATGCCCGCCAGGGCCAGCACGACCAGGACCAGCACGAACGGCATGGCGCTGAAGACCTCGGTGGGGACGGGACTGTTGCCCTGAAGGCGGAACTGCAGGTAGTACAGGAACCCGAAGAACAGCGCCCCGGCAATGGCGCGCAGCGGCCGCCAGCCGACGAAGATCACCAGGGCCACGGCGATCCAGCCCAGCCCGGCGGTCATGTTGTCCGCCCAGGAGGACCGGTACGACAGCGTCAGGAACGCCCCGGCCATCCCGGCGAGCGCGCCGCCGCCCAGCACGGCCAGCACGCGGGTCAGGCCGACGTTCACGCCCAGCACGTCGGCCGCCGCCGGGTTCTCGCCGACCGAGCGCAGGGTCAGGCCCGAGCGGGTGGCGCCCAGCCAGAAGGCCATCGCGCCCGCCAGCAGCAGGGCCGCGACCGTGAACGGACTGATCGTGAAGCCGCCCAGGTTCCAGTCGGCGACCTTGTTGAACAGCGGCAGGCCCTCGAAGCGCTTGCCGAGCAGACCGGCGGCGCCCGTGCCGATCAGGGCGAGCGCCAGTCCACTCACGAACTGGTTGGCGCGCAGCGTGACGGTCGCTATGGCGTGCAGCAGGGCCAGCGCGGCGCCCGCCAGCATGGCCGCGCCGACCGCCAGCCACAGGTTTGCGTCCGGGCTGCCTGCCGCGACCGCGAAGGCGGCCAGGGCGCCCACGGCCATCAGGCCCTCGACTCCCAGGTTCACGACCCCGGCGCGTTCGTTCAGGATGGCGCCCAGGCAGGCGAGCAGCAGCGGCGTTCCGACCGCCAGGGCGCGCACGAGCGCCTCGGTGAGTACGTTATCCATGAAGGACCTCGGGGTGCGCGGGGCGCGGGCGGCGGGCCGCAGTGGGGGAGAGGCGGCCCGTCACGCGCGGCCCCACTGCACGCGGTGGCGGACGAAGACCTCGCTGGCGATCAGGCACAGCAGGATCACGCCGCTGAAGATATCCACCACACGGAACGGCAGGTTCAGGTCGATCTTCAGGATGTCGCCGCCCGCCAGGATGATGCCCATGACGGGCGCGGTGATCAGGCACAGCGCCGGGTTCCCGCGCGCCAGCCACGCGACGATCACGGCCGTGAACCCGTACCCGAGGCTGATCTGCCCCGCCTCCAGCAGGCGGTGGTGAATCCCGGCGACCTCGCCCGCGCCGGCCAGTCCGGCCGCGCCCCCGGTGATCAGCGCGACCAGCAGCGCCACGCGGCCACTGCTGAGGCCCGCGTAGCGCGCCGCGCCGGGGTTCTCGCCGACCACGCGCAGCGCGTATCCGAACGTGGAGCGCGACAGCACCCACTGCAACCCCAGCGCGACGGCCACGCCCAGCAGCAGCGTGGGCCAGTGCACCTGCGAGCCCGGCAGGGTGGGCAGGTACGTGCTGGCCGGGAAGGTGTCGGTGTAGATGTACCCGCGCACGTCCTTGCCCTTCCACGGCCCGGCGATCAGGTACGTGACGAGCGCCACCGCGATGTAATTGAGCATCAGCGTGGACAGGATCTCGTTCACGTTCACGCGCCGCAGGGCCGCCGCGATCAGCGCCCACAGGCCCCCGCCGACGAAGCCCGCGACGAACACGGCCGGCAGCAGCAGCGGCCCCGGCAGCGGCACGAACAGCGCCGTCCCGGCCGCGAACACCGCGCCCAGCAGCAGTTGCCCCTCGGCGCCGATGTTGAAGAACTGCGCGCGGAACGCCAGGGCCAGCCCCGCCCCGATCAGCAGCAGCGGAATGGTGCGCCGCCCCACCTCGCCCAGGCCGGTGGAGTCGCCCAGCGTGCCGCGCAGCATGGTGCCGTACACCTCGGCCGGGGACTGCCCGGCCAGCGTGAAGATCAGCGCGCAGATCAGCAGGGCCGTCACCAGCGCCGCCAGCGTGACCAGCGCCGCGCGGGCCGCCGACGGAGCGTTCAGGGCCACGAACCTCACGCGCCCACCCCCGCTGAACCCTGATCCGCGCCGGGAATGCTGTGCGGGTGCGCGCCGCCCATCAGCAGCCCCAGCGACTCACGCGTGACTTCGCCTGCCGGGAACGGCCCCAGCAGCGAGCCGCCCACCATGACCGCCACGCGGTCCGACAGACTCAGCAGCTCGTCCAGGTCCTCGCTGACCAGCAGCACGCCCGCGCCCTGCGCCGTGCGGTCCAGCAGCACCCGGTGCACCTGATCGGTCGCGCCGATATCCAGCCCGTACGTGGGATGCACCGCCAGGATCAGCTTCGGCTGCCCGGCCAGTTCGCGCGCCAGGATCAGCTTCTGGATGTTCCCGCCCGACAGCAGCCGCGTGGGCGTGTGAATGCCCGGCGTGGCGACCGCGTACGCCTCCACCTCGCGCCGGGCGCGGTCGTCGGTGGCGCCCAGGTCCCGCGCCAGCCCGCGCGCCAGCGGCGGCCGCCCGAAGTCCCGCAGCGCGAGGTTCTCCGCGACCGTCATCGTCGGCACCGTGCCGCTGTGAATGCGGTCCTCGGGAATGTGCGCCACGCCCGAACGGAAGCGCCCGGCAGCGTCCCCGGACAGCGGCTGACCGTCCAGCGTGACCGTGCCCGTCGCCTCGTGCAGGCCCGCCAGAACCTCGACCAGTTCGCTCTGCCCGTTCCCGGCGATCCCGGCCACGCCCAGCACCTCGCCCCGGCGCAGCTCGAAGCTCACGCCGCGCAGGGCCGGCAGGCCGCGCGATCCCTGCGCACTCAGGTCCTGCACGCTCAGCAGGGCGCCCGCCTCCGGGCCAGGGCCGTCCGCGCGTTTGCGGGTGAAGTCCACGCTGCGCCCCACCATCAGCTCCGCGAGGCTCTCACGGGTCGCGCCCAGGGTCGGCACGCCGCCCACGACCTTCCCGCGCCGCAGCACCGTCACGCGGTCCGCCACCGCCAGCACCTCATCGAGCTTGTGAGAGATGAAGATCAGGCTGCGCCCGTCCGCCTTCAGCTCGCGCATCACGCGGAACAGCCCGTCGGCCTCCTGGGGGGTCAGCACGCTCGTCGGCTCGTCCAGAATCAGGACCCGCGCGCCGCCCAGCAGCGCCCGCACGATCTCCACGCGCTGCTTCTCGCCCGGCGACAGGTCCGACACGCGCGAGTCCGGGTTCACCTCCAGCCCGTACCGCGCCGAGAGTTCCCGCACCCGGCCCGCCACGCGCCGCGCCGGGAACAGGCCGCCCGCGCCGCCCAGCGCCAGATTCTCGGCCACCGAATGCCGCGACACCAGCAGCGGATGCTGCGGCACCAGCCCCACCCCGAGCCGCAGCGCCTGCGCCGGACTGCCGATCCGCACCGCCCGGCCGTCCAGTTCCACCGCGCCCTCGTCCGGCTGGTACAGGCCGTACAGGATCGAGATCAGGGTACTTTTCCCCGCGCCGTTCTCGCCCAGCAGGGCCAGCACCTCGCCTGCGTGGACGGTCAGGTCCACCGCGTCGTTGGCGACCACGCCAGGAAACCGTTTGGTGATGCCGCGCAGCCGCAGCGCAGGCGGCGCCCCCGCAGCGGAGGGCGAACCGGAAAGATCAGAAGAATGTGTCACGCAGAAGAGTCCTTTGGAGTCGCGGCCCGCCGCGCCTGCCCTCGAATGTGCCCGCACAGACCGGGACAACCCGCACAGACTAGGACAAACGGCCGCGCGGGCCGCCGCCCCTGCCCAGCCAGCGCCGGGCCGTACGGGCCAGGGCTGTCAGCCCTCATACGGATTCCGTCTGTTTCGCCCTCAACCCGGAAACGCACCGGGTTGCCAACTCCACGCCCGGAACCCGCTTCTCTCCCACTCGCATCCGCTCGGATTGAACGGCTTTGCAAGCCATTCAATCGGAGTCCGTTCAGTAGAAGTCGCCGCCGCTGGGGAACGTCACGACTTCCGCGATGCCGTGGCGGTTCAGGCGGGCGATGAACCCGGCGTCCTCGCGGTACGCCATGCCGCTGTCCATCGCCACGCACAGCCGCCCCGCGTACGGAATGGGCGCCCCGGCCCCCACGGTCGGGCCGTGCAGGTGCTCGTCGAGCAGCACGTACACCGGCGTGTGCCCGTGCGCGATGCGCTGCCCGCCGAAGGTGCTCAGCATCTGCCGGGCCTTCTCGTCCCCGGCGCCCAGCACGAACGCGAACCGGTCCGTGAAGGTGTTCAGGAACGCGCCCCAGTCGTCCGGGTCGGGGTTCGTCATCAGTTCCAGCACGGCGGCGTTCACGCCCTCGACGCTGCTGCCCAGCTTCAGGTACATCAGGCTGTCGGCGTGCACCAGCAGCCAGTCGTGCGAGGCCGCCATGGCCGGCCGCTCGGACAGCCACGCCAGGTCGCTGGGTTCCAGCAGGTCCGCGTCCCGCACCTGACCGCCGTTCTCCAGCCAGTACTCCCGGTACCCGTAGCGGTCCTGCGGGTCGCTGTGCCGGAACACCAGCGCCGCCAGGAACATCACCTCGTGGTTGCCCAGCAGCGCCGTCACCTGCCCGCCCACCTCCTGCGCCTGCACTTCCAGGCTGCGGATCAGGCGGATCACGCCCACGCCGTTCGGGCCGCGGTCCACGTAGTCACCCAGGAACACCACGTGCGCGTCCCCGGCCGTCCAGCTGCCGTCGAAGTCGATCAGGCCGGCGCGCAGCAGAATGGCGCGCAGCTTGTCGTACGCGCCGTGAATATCCCCGATCACCCACAGCGGCCTCATGCGCGGGCCCCCCACAGCGGGCCGGCGGGGCAGGGGAGGCAGGACAGGTGGACTCCGGCCGGAGGGGAGGGGCAGTGTTCAGGAAGGCCGCAATTCACGCCCCGAAGTGTAGCGCCCCCGCAGCGGCCCGCGCCGACCCTCTGCTGCGTCCCGCTGCCCACTGTCACCCGTCGTCGTCGGTGCCCGCGCCGTCCCCTTCGGGCAGGGTGCGCCACTTGGTCATGCGGTCCGTGATGTCGTCCTGAATGCGCCGCACGTTGCTTTCCAGCCCGGCGCGCGTGGAATCCAGCTGGTGGCGCAGCCGCATGATCTCCTCGACCCCGGCGAGGTTCACGCCGAGTTCCTGCGTCAGGCGGCGGATCTCGCGCAGATGCTCGATGTCCCGCTCGCTGTACAGGCGGGTCTTACCGCTGCTGCGCCCCGGACGGATCAGCTGCTTGCGCTCGTACAGCCGCAGGGTCTGGGGGTGCATGTCCACCAGTTCCGCCGCGATGCTGATCACGTACACGGGCCGGTCCTTCGGGTCCACCTTGCCGTCTGCGCCCGGCAGTTCGCGCGGTTGCGCCTGCGCCCGCAACTCGTCCTCGATGCGCTCGATTTCCGCCTCGAATTCGCCCTGAATGTCGTCCAGTTCATGCTGAAGCCGCATGACCTCCTCGACCCCGGCGAGGTTCACGCCGAGTTCCTGCGTCAGGCGGCGGATCTCGCGCAGGTGCTCGATGTCCCGTTCGCTGTACAGGCGGGTCTTGCCGCTGCTGCGACCGGGGCGGATCAGACCCTTGCGTTCGTACAGCCGCAGCGTCTGGGGGTGCATGTCCACCAGTTCCGCCGCCACGGAGATGACGTACACGGGCCGATGTCTGGAGTCAGAGGGCATAACTTCCGTTGAGTATACCCGCGTCACTGTTTCTGCAACCGGGAGGCAGCAGGCAGTGGGGTGTAGGCAGCGGGGAGTGGATCTGGGGCGGCCCACACCCCACTGCCCCCCGATCCTGGACGCCCGGCGCGGGTCAGCCCGTATCATCCCCGGTATGACCCATCAGACTCCGGACCTGAGTGCCGCCCTGAACCGTGAGCAGGCGAACGAGGAACTGTTCGCGCTGCTGCGCCTCCCCTCGGTCAGCGCCGACCCGACCCGCACGGCCGACATGGCCGCCACCGCCGAATTCCTGCGCGCCAAACTGAGTGGGCTGGGATTCACGGCCCGCATCGACCCGACCGCCGGGCACCCCGTCGTGTACGCCGAGCGCCTGAACGCCCCCGGTAAACCCACCGTGCTGATCTACGGCCACTACGACGTGCAGCCCGAGGCGCCCCTGGAAGAGTGGGTCACGCCGCCCTTCGAGCCCACCATCCGCGACGGGCGCATCTACGCGCGCGGCAGCACCGACGACAAGGGGCAGGCCTACGCTCACGTGAAGGGCGTGGAACTGCTGCTCGCGCAGGGCGAACTGCCCGTCAACGTGAAATTCCTGCTGGAGGGCGAGGAGGAGATCGGCAGCCCGAACCTCGAACCGTACCTGCGCGACCACGCCGAAGAACTGAAGGCCGACGTGATCGTGATCAGCGACGGCAGCCGCTTCGCGCCCGAGATTCCCACCATCACGTACGGCGTGCGCGGCCTCAGCTACGTCGAGATTCACGTGCAGGGTGCCAACCGCGACCTGCACAGCGGCAGCTACGGCGGCGCCGCCCCCAACCCCATCAATGCGCTGGCCGAGATCATCACGCGCCTCAAGGACGACCAGGGCCGCGTGACCATCCCCGGCTTCTACGACGGCATCGACGAACTGACCCCCGAGGAACGCCAGATGTGGGCCGATCTGCCCCACAGCGACGACGAATTCGCCGCCAGCATCGGCGTGCCCGCCCTGCCCGGCGAGGCCGGATACAGCACCCTGGAACGCCTGTGGGGCCGCCCCACGCTCGACGTGAACGGCATCTGGGGCGGCTACCAGGGCGAAGGCAGCAAGACCGTCATCGCCGCCAAGGCCGGAGCGAAGGTCAGCATGCGCCTCGTGCCCGGACAGGACCCCGACCGCATCACGCAGCTCATCACCGAGTACGTGCCCACACTCGCCCCCGCAGGCACCACCGCCACCGTCCACCCGCACCACGGCGGCCGTCCCTTCAAATTCGACCTGAACAGCCCCTACAACCTCGCCGCGAACCGCGCCCTCAAGCGCGTCTTCGGCCGTGAAGCCGTGTTCGCCCGCACCGGCGGGAGCATCCCCATCGTCGCCGCATTCAACGACCTGCTGCACGCCCCGGTCCTGTTCGTGGACCTCGGCCTGAACGAGGACGCCCCCCACAGCCCCAACGAGAGCTTCGCCGTCAGCGACTACCACAACGGCATCCTGACGAGCGCCTACCTGCTGCAGGAACTCGGCGCGCCCAACACCGCCGAATGAAACTCGGCTTTCTCGCCTCGCACGGCGGCAGCGCCGCGCGGCACCTCGTCGAGGCCTGCCGCGCAGGTGAGCTGAACGCCACCCCGGTCGCGCTGGTCAGCAACAACAGCCGCTCCCCGGCCCTCGCCTGGGCTCAGGAGGCGGGCCTGACTGTCGCGCACCTCAGCAGCGCGAAGTACCCCGACCCGGACGCCCTGGACGCCGCCATTCTGGACGTGCTGGTCGGCGCGGGCGCGGACACCCTGGTCCTCAGCGGGTACATGCGCGAGATCGGCCCGCGCGTCCTGACGCACTTCGCGGGCCGCCTCGTGAACATCCACCCCAGCCTCCTGCCCCGCCACGGCGGACGCGGCATGTACGGCGACCGCGTGCACGAAGCCGTCCTGGCCAGCGGCGACCCCGAGAGCGGCGCGACCGTGCACCTCGTCACCGCCGGCATCGACGAGGGACCCGTGCTGGCGCAGGCCCGCGTGCCCGTCCTGCCCGGCGACGACCTCGCCAGCCTCAAGGCCCGCGTGCAGGCCACCGAGGGTGAGCTGATGCTGCGGGCTGTTCGCAGTCTGGGCGGGTAATCCTCACTCTCACTGCGTCCGTCTCAGCCGACCGGATTCCGCCCATCACGGGTGGGAACCGGTCGGCTGAACGCTTGCCGGGCGTTCGTGCTGGGGCGTGGGGTGTCGGGGTGATCCGCTGCCGGCTCTCCGCTTATACTTGAACTCAGTTCAAATTCTGTGTTCGATCCTGGAGGTTCCACCCATGACTCAAGCTGCCACCCTGCCCGCTTTCGCTGCCCAGGCCGTCAAGAAGGCCCTGCACGACATTCCCATGAACGCCACGGTCGGCGTGCAGATCACCGACGTGGGCGTCGGCTGGGCGACCGGGCAGGCGCCGGACACCGCTCCGTTCCGTAATCACCTGGGCACCATTCACGCGGGCGTGCAGTTCCTGCTGGCCGAGGCCGTGAGTGGCGCGGCGTTCGCGGGCGCGTTCGCAGCGCAACTGGCGGGCGCCGTGCCCCTGATCGAGAAACTGGAGACGCACTACGTGAACCGCGCCGTGGGCGACCTGACCGCGCGGGCCGAGGCGGCCGACCCGGCGGGGATCGCGGTGGCCCACGCCGAGTTCGCGGCGGACGGCAAGGCCCGCCTGATCGTGAACGTGACCGTGCAGGACGGCGAGGGCAAGGACGTGATGCGCGCCGTCGCCCACTGGTACCTGCGCGCCCGCCCCCAGGCGAAGTAACGGGGGGAAGTGGGGGGTAGGCAGTGGGTCGGCTGCTGTCGGCGCAGAACGATCATCGGCCCACGCCGTTTGCGCCGCGCCCGGCCTCCCGCTTCCCGCTCCCTTGCTTTACCCTGCGTGCATGACTGTGTTGCTGCTGGATCACGTGGCGATCGCCACCCCGGACCTGGAGGCGGGTTCGGCGCCGTACGTGGCACTGGGCCTGCACCCGGAAGGGCCGGACGAGGAGGTCGCGTCGCAGGGCGTGCGGGTGCGGGCGTTCCAGGTGGGGGAGACCCTGATCGAACTCCTGATGCCCACGCGGGACGACAGCCCGATCGCGGCTTTCCTGGCGCGCAAGGGGCCGGGGCTGCATCACACGGCGTACCGCGTGGCGGACCTGAACGCCGAGATGACCCGCCTGCGCGCGGACGGGGCGCGCTTCCTGAACGAGGAGCCCACGTCGGGCCGGGCCGGGTCGCGCGTGGCGTTCCTGCATCCGAAGTGGGGGGCTGGCACGCTGATCGAGCTGGTCGAGCATCCAGCTGGTGGGCATCCGGCTGGTGGGCATCCGGCTGGTGGGCACGGTTGATACGGATTCCGTTTGTTTCGCCGACAATCCGGAACTTCACCGGATTGCCAGCTCCACGTCCGGAACCCGTTTCTCTCCTGCTCACATCCGCTCGGATTGAATGGGCTTTGCAGCCCATTCAATCGGAGTCCTTATGAGGCGTCCCAGGCCGCTGTGGTGGGTGCCGGCGCTGCTGATCATGGGGGCCATCTGGTCGCTGAGCAGCGCGCCGCAGACGCCGGGGCCGTCGCTGGAGCACCCGAAGGACTGGATCGCGCACTTCCTGGCGTACTTCGCGCTGGCGTTCACGCTGGCCCGCGCGACCGGGCGGCGCGGCGCGGCGCTGGTGATCGCGGCGTGGTTCGGGGCGCTGGACGAGGTGCATCAGGCGTTCGTGCCGCCGCGTGAGGCGGGCGTGCAGGACTGGCTGTTCGACGTGGCGGGCGCGTGGCTGGGTTCATGGCTGGCGCTACGCGGCGCGGCCCGCCCGTCGGCCCGGCCGGACGGTTCCCCGGAGCGGGCGGCGGGTCCAGTGAGCTGAGGGCCGGGCGGGGTGAATCTCTGCCCCCGTTGCAGTTCTGTCAGAGTCGGGCCGCTACGCTGCCGGGCATGACGACCGCCCTGAGTTCCGTTTCCACTTCCGACGGGCACGTGGCGGCCCTTCAGGCGGCCCTGACGCAGCTGGACAGCGTCATCCTGGGCAAGGGCGGGCAGGTGCGGCTGGCGCTGACCTGCCTGCTGGCGCGCGGGCACCTGCTGATCGAGGACCAGCCGGGCGTGGGGAAGACCACGCTGGCGCAGGCGCTGGCCCGCACCTGCGGCCTGGAATTCCGGCGCGTGCAGTTCACGGCGGACCTGCTGCCCGCCGACCTGACGGGCGTGAGCGTCTGGGACGCCCCGGCCGCCGCGTTCCGCTTCGTGCCGGGGCCGGTGTTCAGCGAGATGCTGCTGGCCGACGAGATCAACCGCGCTACGCCCCGCACGCAGGGAGCGCTGCTGGAAGCCATGGAGGAACGGCAGGTCTCGGAAGGTGGCGTGACCCGCCCGCTGCCGCAGCCGTTCTTCGTGATCGCCACGCAGAACCCGGCGGCGTTCGTGGGCACCAGCCCCCTGCCGGAAGCGCAGCTGGACCGCTTCCTGATGACCGTCACGCTGGGGTACCCGGACGTGCGCGCCGAGCGGCAACTGCTGGAAACGGGGGGCCGCAGCCAGAGCGTCCGGGATCTGGGGGCCGTCCTGAGCGCCCCGGCCCTGCTGGCCATGCAGGCCGAGGTGGACCGCGTGCACGCCGCCGCGCCGCTGCTGGATTACCTGCAACTGCTGGCCCGCGCCACCCGCGAACACCCCGCACTGGCGGCGGGCCTGAGCCCACGCGCACTGCTGGCGCTGCTGGCCGCCGCGCGCGCCTGGGCGTACCTGCACGGGCGGCCCATGGTGCTGCCCGAGGACGTGCAGGCCGTGTTCCCGGCGCTGGCCGCGCACCGCCTGCCGCCCCGCGACCCGTCCGTGAATGTGGGCGCGCTCCTCACGGCGCTGCTGGCCGACACGCCCATTCCCTGAGATGACCCGCTCCACGACCACCGCCCCCGCGCCCCGCGCCGACCGCGTGAGCCCCGCGCTGCACCTGCGGCCCACGGGGTTCGGGCTGGCGTTCCTGATCCTGATCCTGCTGACCCTGATCGGCTGCGTGAACTACGGGCTGAGCCTCGGGTACGGCCTGACGTTCCTGCTGGGCGGCGTGTGGGTGATCACGGCGGCGCAGGCGTTGCGTTCGGCGCGCAGCCTGACCCTGACGGTCCGTCCGTCCGGCTCCGTTCACGCCGGGCAGGACGCCCCGCTGACCGTGCAGGCCCAGGCGGGCGGCAGCGGCGGCGCGCTGGAAGTCCGCCTGCACGCCCAGGGCCGCGAGCTGCGTGCGGCGCTGCACGTCCCACCAGAGGGGGCGGCGCTGACGGCTGCGTTCCCGACCACGGTGCGCGGCCCGCTGAGCATCCGGGTGCGCGCCCACGCGCAGGACCGCCTGGGCCTGTGGCGCGTGGTGCTGCCCGCCCAGCCCGCCCCGTTGACACTGCTGGTGTGGCCCGCCCCGGAAAGCCCGGTCCCGCCGGTCCCGGTCCGCGCGGCTCCCGGCGTGAGCGGCGAGGGCCTGCGCGGCCCCGGTGACGAGGAGTTCGCGGGCCTGCGTCCCTACCAGCCGGGCGACTCGCCCCGGCAGGTGTCGTGGCGGCACGTGGCCCGCACCGGGCAACTCCTGACCCGCGAGACCGACGCCGCGCGCGGGCACGCCACCGACCTGCACTGGCAGGACGCGCCGGGCGACCCCGAGGCCCGCGCCTCCCGCCTGAGCGCCTGGGCGCAGCACCTGTCGGCGCTGGGCACGCCGTTCGCGCTGACGCTGCCCACCACGCACCTGAAGGCCGCTACGGGCGAGGCGCACCTGCACGCTGCGCTGAACGCCCTGGCGACCGTGGACCCCCTGCCCACCGCGCCCGGCCCGCAACGCGGCGCGGCGCGGCTGGTCTCGCACGCCGCCACGCTAGTCACGCAGGCCACGCCACCCACCCTGCTGGCCCTGGCGGTCACGCTGGCGCCCGGCGCGCTGCGGCACCCCGTGTGGATCACGCTGCTGATCATCCTGCTGCTGGCGCACGCCCTGGCCCGCGTGCTGCCGCGCCCCGGCCGGACGCTGGACCCGCTGCCCGTGTGGCTGCTGGCGCTGCTGGCCGTGGGCGGGGCTGCCGCGCTGATCGCCACGCAGGGCACCCTGCTGGGCCGCGACGCCGGCACGGCCTTCCTGGGCCTGCTGATCGCCCTGAAAACCGCCGAGAGCCGCTCGTCCCGCGACGGACGCATCCTGATCCTGCTGGGCCTGTTCATGACCAGCACGCATTACTTCTACAGTCAGGGGCCGCTCGCGGCGCTGCACACCCTGATCAGCGCTGCGTTCCTGCTGGCCGCCGCGCCCGCCTGGATCGCCCCGGTCGCCTCCGGCCCGGCCTCCACCCCGGCTGCCCCCGGCGCGGAAGGGAGGCGCGCACACCTGCGGGACTCTCTGCTGGGCGCGGGCCGCCTGCTGGCCCTGGCGGCCCCGCTGGCACTGGTGCTGTTCGTGCTGTTCCCCCGCCCGGCCGGGCCGCTGTGGCAGCTGCCGGTGCAGGGGCAGGCCACCACCGGCCTGAGCAACGAGATCACCGCCGGCGAGTACTCGAACCTCGCGCAGAACAGCGCCGTCGCCTTCCGCGCCGACTTCCAGGGCGCGCTGCCCACCCCCGACCAGCGTTACTGGCGCGGCCCCGTCTACGAGGCGTACGACGGCCGCACCTGGCGGCAGGTCCGCTCGCCCGGCCGGACGCCCAGCGTGGACGTGACCGGCCCACCCCTGAACTACACCCTGACCCTGGAACCCAGCGGCAACCCCTGGCTGCTGGCGCTGGACGTGCCACTGACCGTCCCGGACGGTGCGTTCCTGACCAACGCCTTCCAGGCCGTCACCCCCCGACCCGTCACCACCCGCCGCCGCGTGGAACTCCAGAGCCGCGCCGCGCGACTGGGCGTGCAGGAGGACGCAGACCGACTGGCCTTCGACCTGCAACTCCCCGCCGGGCAGAACCCCCGCGCGGTCGCCCTGGCCACCAGCTGGCGCAGCCTGAACCCCCAGGCGCGCGTGCAGGCGGGCCTGAACCTGCTGCGCACCGGGGGCTTCACGTACACCCTCTCGCCGCCACTGCTGCCCGAACAGGACCGCGTGGACGCCTTCCTGTTCAGCTCCCGCCAGGGCTTCTGCGAACACTACGCCAGCGCCTTCGCGGTCCTGATGCGCGCCGCCGGCCTCAGCGCCCGCGTGGTCGGCGGCTACCAGGGCGGCGAGCAGAACGGCTCATACCTGATCGTGCGCCAGCAGGACGCCCACGCCTGGACGGAAATCTGGCTACCCGGCCAGGGCTGGGTCCGCGTGGACCCCACCGCCGTCGTCGCGCCCGCCCGCGTCAGCGCCGGCCTGAGCACCGCCCTGACCCGCCCACAGGCCGCCGCCCCCACCCCACCCGGCACCCTCAAACGCCTGCAACTGCGCCTGGACGCCATCCAGAACCGCTGGAACGACCTCGTCGTTGACTACGACGGAGGCCGCCAGAGCGACCTGCTGACCCGCGCCGGACTGGGCGGCGTGGGCAGCACCCCGTACCTGCTGCTGCTCCCCACCCTGATCGCCCTCACCCTGCTCCCCGCCCTGCTGCTCGCCCGCCGCCGCGCCCGCCCCACCGACCCCGCCAGCCGCGCCCTACACGACCTGAGCGTGCGCCTGCACCTGCCCCGCGCCCCCGGCGAAACCCCCACCGCCTACATGACCCGCGCCGCCACGCAACACCCGCACCTGCACGCCGCCCTTCAGGACGTCCTGAACGCCTACCACGCCGCCCGCTACGCCCCGCACCCCACCCCGGACACCCTGACCCGCCTGCGCCGCGCCGTGCGCAACGTCCGCCGCTGACCGGAACGAGAGGCTCCCGCCACCCGACACGGACGACCGGGAACGGCAGGAACATCCCGTTGTTCCCCCGAGCGGCAATAGACGGCAGTCCATCGTGCCCACCAGTCAGGTCAGAGCCCGGATAACAAGCTGGAGTTCGTCGAGACCACCCCGGAGCATCCCTTCTTCGTCGCGCAGCCCGCCGATGCCCAGCCCAGGCCCGCGCCGGAAGCCCACAGCGACCTGAGCCGGAACTGGGTGGGCGCGGGGCACCTGAAGATCGGGGATACGATCAAGCAGGCCGACGGCACCACCGGATTGGTCGCCAACGTCACCACCGTGCAGCAGACACGCGAGATGTTCAACCTCACCGTCAGTGAAGCCCACACCTACTACGTCGGGCAGGACGGGTGGTTGGTACATAATGACAACGAGCAGGCCTGTGGAAGCTTGGTTACGAAGACTCTCGACGGTCTGCAGCCTTATTCCAACCAGTCAAGCAAGAACCTACCTCAATACGAGAAACTCGGCGACTTCGAAGGAGCAAGGGCGGATTTTGCAGTCATTCTCAAGGAGTACGGTGTTGATCCTTCAAAGGTTTCAGTAAAGGCTAACGGCGACGTGATGGTGGTTCGCGTAAATGCTCAGGGGGATGTACTGATTGTTCGCAATAGAAGTGGAGGCGCTGCCGGAAGCGTTCCAACTCTTGAGTATCAAGTAGGGGGCAAGGCTATTCTGAAAATTAGGTACAAGTGATCACTTATGACATTGTTACAAGAAGTTGGCATATATATTAATGGAAGCCTCATAATCCCTGTCAAAACAGACTGGGGATTCATACCAGTAAGGTCGGATAACGGCTGTCTCACCGATTATATAGAAGAATTTATTAATTATTCTAGATCGCGCAAACTCGTAATGCGCATCGAGCAATACTTTCCAGGGCGTTTTGATACAGAAGCTGCCTACGAAATTAACGCCTTGCAAGTGAGTAATGCGCAAGCCATTTCATTAATCATGAGAGAAGGCTACTTGTGCGATACCTTGATAGCAACCTCTGATTTAAGTGCCGTACTGGTAGCCACGCACACCTTGACTTCATTCTTAATTGCCAAGAGGTCAGTCATTGATGAAATATGCGGGAAATCAGTCCTGCAGATGCAGCATGAGTATGCAGAGTACATCAATGGATGGAGCGGCGCTCCAGGAAAAAACGCCGAAAGCATCCTTAAGCTATCTCAAGACTATCCTGAATTATTTATCGGAAACATAAATGCAGAGATCAAGTTCGTATGATAAATTAGCTTTTTGAAGCGAAGAGCATAAATTCTTTTGTCAAATAAACTAAAAATACAAGCCGCCCTTCTGAGACGTGGGGCGGCTTCCTCTCTACGGCAGAACGACTGGGGTGCTGTGCGGAAGGTGCCCACCCTGACGTGCTTCCTGAGTGATGAGCAGAAGCGGGAGGCGACGGCGGCGGTGGTGCGGGCCGGGGCGGAGTTCGTGAAGACGAGCACGGTCTTCGGCACGGGCGGCGCGATGCTGGACGACGTGCGCCGTTTCCGTGGCACTGAAGGCTGTTTCATGAATGACCTCCTGGGCGCTGGGTTGTTGTTGGGAGTCTCCGGGTCAGGGGAATGCTGCCTATTGTCTTCCGGTATGGTGCCCTGCCCGACAGCGGTGGCGCTGGCCTCTGCACTAGCATGGGGGGGTGAACGTGATCAAAACCGCTCTCTCGCTCATTGCGGGCCTCTCGGCTGCCCTGATCGCCTACAGCGCCTTTTTCGTGCGGGGCGATCTGGGGGGCGTCATGGCGTACCTGCGGGCTCGTGGGGCGCTGCGCCGCCTGCGTGAAAGCGGCACGCCCGAGCAGGTCGCGCAGGGGCAGGCGCAGTTGCAGGCGCTGGGGCAGCAGGTGGGCGACCCGGCGCTGGCGGCGCAGCTGATTCCGCTGGCCCTGACGGTGGGGCTGCTGGTGGGCGTGCTGGTGTGGTGGGCCTTCTCGCGCCGGCAGTCAGGGACGCCGCGCACGGACATTCAGGAGCGCATGGTGTACCGTCTCGCGCACCGCAAGGGTGGGCGGTTCACGCTCGATGACCTGCGCGCCGCCAGTCCCCTGACCGACGAGCAGGCCCGCGCCGTCACGGCCCGCCTGCTGGACCTGGGCCGCCTGACCCGTGATGGCGACACCTTCCGCCTGCCCTGAGGACCCTTTCCATGACCGACACGCCCGATACCCTCGCGGACCTGCTGGACCGCGCCAACCACGACCCCGATACTGGCCTGCGTGCCGCGCTGGACAGCGTGCAGGGCCAGCCTCACCCGCGCGTGGCGGCCATCGCCGCGCACCTGAGCGCCGCCAAGCGGGACCTGTGGACGCGCATTGCTGCCGCCACCGGCACGCCTGCCCCGCCGGACGACGCGGGCCTGACCCGCCTGAGCGACTGGGAGGTGGGCGCCGCGCAGGCCCTCCCCGCCCACACGCTGACCCTGACCGTTCCCACCGCCGACCCCGACGCGGCGGGGGGAGAGCCGCCCATGACCGTTGCCGCCCTGATCCGCCTGAACGCCTCGCTGACCGGCAGCCGCGCCGCGCAGATCCGCCGGCTGGCGCAGCAACCCCGCCTCGCCTGACATGCCCGCCGACCGGCCCTTCCTGACCGACCCCACCCCGGACGGCACGCGTGGGAACGGCGCCGTGCCGCCTGCCCTGTTCGATCTGGCGGTCAACCGCGCCGCCGCTGCCCTGCGCGGTCTGCGCCCCGCCCAGCCGGACGCCGCGCTGGCCGCGTGGCACGCCCGCACCCGCTTCGCCCGGCGTGTGCCGCTGGACGCCGTGAAGGCCGCCCTGGCCGCGCGGCCCGCCGGAGAGTGCCACTGGGCGGGCGGCGAGGGGGGCGGCTGGCAGCCGGGCCGCGCCCCGTTTCCGTAGGCGGCGGGAGTGGCGCTGCGGCTGTCTACGCCTCGTCGCTGACCGACGCCGCCACGGTCCGGGCGGCCACCTCGACCGCGCGGGTCAGTTCCGCCTGCGGGAGGTACGGCACGGCTTTCGCCTCGGCCAGGGCGACCCCGGCGCTGGCGGGCAGGTGCAGGAACCCGCACGGCACGTCCGGGCGGCCCAGGGCGCGCAGGGTGTGCAGGGCGTGGTACATGACCGCGTTGCACACGAACGTTCCGGCCGTGTCGCTCAACTGACCGGGAATGCCCGCGCCGTGCCACGCGGCCAGCACGGCCCGCAGCGGCAGGGTGCTCAGGTACGCGTCCGGGCCGCCTGCCTGGACCGGGGCGTCCCGGTGCTGCTGCCCGGCGTTGTCGGGAATGCGGAAGTCCATCACGTTCACGGCCACGCGCTCCAGCGTCACCTGCGGGCGCCCGCTCGCCAGTCCGGTCAGCAGGACGGCCGCCGGGCGCTGCGTGCCCAGCAGTTCCGTCAGGCGGGCGCAGGCGGCGTGCGGCTCGACCGGCAGCAGCGCCGACACGACCCGCAGGCCGCCGAGCACCTGCCCTTCCAGTGCCTGGGCCGCCTCGGCACTCGGGTTGACGGGGTGCGTGTGGAACGGCTCGAAGCCGGTCAGGAGCAGCGTATTCACGCCCCGCAGGGTAGCGCGGCGGCGCCCCCGACCGGTACGCTGGCGGTATGCGCCTGCTGCCTGCCCTGCCGCTCCTGGCGGCCCTGCTGACCCCGTCCGCCCTGGCCGCCACGACCACGCAGTACGCCGTGCTGCGGGGCGTGCAGGTGCAGGGCCGCGTCGCCACCCTGACCCTGGATTACGTGGACGTGTTCTCGGACACCGACGCCGACGCCCGCCGCGTCGTGGCGCTCGGTGATTACCCGTCCGCGCAGGCGTACTTCGAGGCGAACCCGAGTGGGCTGTACGTCCGGAATGTGAACCCCCTGCTGCGGACCCTGAAGACCGACGCCCGCACCGTGTTCGCGCTCTCTTGCCTGGACCGCCCGGACGGCGTGCAGGCCGTGCCGCTGGAGACGTTCGTGTCGGCCTGGAAGGGCTTTGCGCCGCAGGGCTGCTGGCCGTTCAGCGAGCGGGTCGTGGCGCTGCGCCTGAACGGCTCCCGCGTCCTGTGGGCCGAGCAGGTGTACTTCCCGTAAGGTCGGCGCCACCCTGAAACGAAGGCCGCAGTCCTGCCGGGCCGCGCGGCCTATGCTCGGGCGTATGCCTGAACTGCCGGAAGTGGAAACCACGCGCCGCAAGATCGAGCCGCTGCTGCGCGGCCGGACGATCCTGCACGTCGAGCACGACGCGCCTCACAAGTACCGCGACACGCATCTCGCGGTCGGTCGGCGCGTGACGGGCCTCTCGCGGCGCGGGAAGTACCTGATGCTGAACCTCGCCCCGCAGGAGACAGAGGAGGGGCCGCACGACCTGGAATTCATCGTGCATCTGGGCATGACCGGCGGGTTCCGGCTGGAGGGCGGGCGGCACACGCGCGTGACGATCCGCACGGACGGCGGCGACCTGTTCTTCGACGATCCCCGGCGCTTCGGGAAGATGGCGGTCGTGCGGCCCGGCGAGTACGCCGGCATGCCGACCCTGGCCGCGATGGGCCCGGAGCCGCTCTCGGAGGACTTCCGGGAGGAAGGGTTCGCGGCGCTGGCCGCGCAGGCGGGCGCCGTGAAACCCTGGCTGCTGTCGCAGAAACCCGTGAGTGGCGTGGGGAACATCTACGCCGACGAGAGCCTGTGGCAGGCGGGCCTCCACCCGGCGCAGTCGCACCTGACGCGCGAGGAGGCCGGGCGGCTGTACGCGGCGGTCCGGGACGTGATGGGCCGCGCCGTCGAGGCGGGCGGCAGCAGCCTGGGCAGCGGCGCCGGCAACTACCGGCAGCATGACGGCCTGTCCGGGTTGTTCCAGCATTCGCACGCCGTGTACGGGCGCGGCGGCGAGCCCTGCCCGCGCTGCGGGACCACCATCGAGAAGACCGTGCTGGCCCAGCGGGGCACGCACCACTGCCCGCAGTGCCAGCCGCTGCGCCGCCCGGAAGGCCGGGCAGAGGGAGGCCGCGCATGACCGACCTGACCGGACTGAGACTGTCGTACACCCGCGCCGAACTGCGCCGCGCCGACCTGCATCCCGATCCGCTGGAGCAGTTCCGGGGCTGGTTGCAGGAGGCCATCGATTCGGGCCTGCGCGAACCGTACGCGCTGAGCCTCGCCACGGCCGACGCGGCCGGGCGGCCGGGCGTGCGCACCGTGCTGCTGCGCGGCGCGGACGAACGCGGCCTGACCTTCTACACCAACTACGAGTCGCACAAGGGCCGCGACCTGGGCGCCAACCCGCAGGCGGAACTGCTGTTCCACTGGGCCGAACACGAACGGCAGGTGCGCGCCTCCGGCCCCGTGACGCGCGTGCCGGACGCCGAGAGCGACGCGTACTTTCACGCCCGCCCGCGCGAGTCGCAGCTGGCCGCGCACGCCAGCGACCCGCAGAGTGCGCCCATCCGGGACCGCGCCGCACTCGACGCCACCTTCGCGGCCCTGGACGCCCGATTCCCGCCGGGCACCGTGATTCCCCGCCCGGCCTTCTGGGGAGGCTACCGGGTGCAGGTGCAGGAATGGGAGTTCTGGCAGGGCCGTGAGAGCCGCCTGCACGACCGGTTCCGGTACGCGCGGGACGGGGCGGGCTGGCGCGTGGACCGGCTGATGCCCTGAAGCGCCTGCCGGGTCGAGTACGCCCGTTGGGGGCATCCGGACCCCCACCACGAAAATTTCACATGAAGTCTCATAAAATGCCCACATGGCCCTGAGCGTGGTGGAATCAAGCGTCCGCTCCCGCGCGGGCCCCCCGGAACAGGGAGCGGACCTGCTGCTCGTCACGCCGCACCACGTCGCCCTGATCGCCGGCCTGAGCTTCGGCACGACGTCCGGCGGCACCCGGCCGCGCGGCCTGCCGCCCGCCCGGTTCGCCGCGACCGTCGGCCTGGCGGGCCTGCGCGACCTGCCGCCCGCCGCCACGCTGCGCGAGGCCACCGACCACCTGAGCGCCTCGCTGACCAGCGCCCTGCGGCACGCCGTGATGGGCGGCGAACGCCTGCAGGTGGGATTCGCGCTGGCCGCCGTCAGCAGCGTGCGCCGCGAGGTCTGGCAGGTCGGACCGGTCGGCGCGCTCTGGGACGAACCCGGCCTGGAAGGCGCGCAGGGAGGCCTGAGTGCCGCCCTGCCGTCCCTCACGGCCGCCGGGCAGGCCCGCGCACTGGTCGTTCAGGCGCTGCTGGCGCAGGGGTCCGGGCAGTTCACGCAGAGGCAGCTTCAGGCCAGCGACCCCGCGCAGGCCATCATCGCGCCGCTGCTGGTCGCGCACGCCTCGCTGGCCAACTCGGCCGGGCCGTTCGGGTATGGCCTGATCAACGGCGACCCCGTCCCGGACGAGCACCTGCGCGTGCACCGCCTGCCGCCCGGCCCGCACGAGGTCAGCCTCGCCACCGCCGGCTACCCGGCCGTCATGAACACCCTGGCCGCCACGGAACGCCGCCTTCAGGAACTGCTGCGCGCCGACCCCCTGCTCATCACCCGTTTCCCGTATGTGCGCCCCCACCGCCCGGACCACGAGGGGTACGCCGACCGCGCCTACGCCCGCGTGCGCATCTGGTAAGCCCCCGCACCGGATGGAGGGGGGCAGATCCGTCACGCCGTCAGGAACACCGGGTCGCGGCAGCGCTGGTGGGCCGCGCTTCTGTAGTCGGCCTCGCCATCTTCATGAGAAGGACGGTGCATGCTGACCCCGTGAGCAACCTCTACACCGCAGAAGCCACCGCCACCGGCGGCCGCGCCGGCACCGCCAAAAGCACCGACGGCCGCCTCGACCTGAACCTCAGCGTGCCCGCCGGCATGGGCGGCGACGACGGCCCCGGCACCAACCCCGAGCAGCTGTTCGCCGCCGGGTACGCCGCCTGCTTCCAGGGTGCCCTGGGCGTCGCGTCGCGCCGCGCCAAGATCACCCTGAGCGACGACAGCACCGTCACCGCCCGCGTGGGCCTGCAGAAGACCGGACTGGCCTTCGCGCTCGACGTAGAACTCGAAGGGCACTTCCCCGGTCTGACCGAGGAGCAGGCGCTGGCCCTGATGCACGCCGCGCACGAGGTCTGCCCGTACAGCGTCGCCACGCGCGGCAACGTGGACGTGCGCCTCAGCGTCCGCTGATACGGACTCGGATTGAATGGGCTTTGCAGCCCATTCAACCCGAGCGAAGCGAGTGGGAGCCCAACGGGTTCCGGACGTGGAGCCGGCAATCCGGTGAAGTTCCGGATTGTTGGCGAAACAAACGGAATCCGTATGAACCTTCCGAACCCCCCACCCGCGCCCCGCCCCGTCCCCCCGGACCGGGCGGGGCGTTTCGTGTGTGTTCGTGGGTCGTGGCCGCGCCGCAGCCCGGATCAGCTGCGTTCGCGGTTGTCGACCAGCAGTTCGTCGGCGTCGTCGCCGAGCAGGTCGCGGCGCTCTGTGGGCGTCAGCGCGACCATCACGCGGCGCAGCACCACGTCCACGGCCTGCTCGGCGCTCTCGTCGAGGGTCAGGCCGTCCAGCAGCGGCACGTCGTACGCGGCGGCCAGCGTCTCCAGTTCGTCCTGCATGTCGCGGATCTCGCGGAAGTACTGCATGTAGCGGTGCAGCGGGCGGCTCGCGCCGGTCTCCTCGTTGCGGCTCTCGAAGTGCCGGCGGTGCTCCTCGGCGTCCGGCAGCGTGACCAGCATCGGCACGACCAGCGCCCCCGCGAACGACCCGGCCTGAAGGTAGCCCGGCACCAGATGCACGCCCTCCAGCACGAGGCTGGTGCCCTCCTGCACGCTGCGCTGCACGACGGCACTCAGGCCCACGCTGACCTGCTGCACCTGATCGCGGAACCCGGCGATCAGCGTCTCGCGGCCGGGCCGCTCGGGGCGGGGCGTGCCGGGCGGCAGCAGGGCCTCCCAGGCGCTGAAGGTGCTGGCGTGCAGGGTGGGCAGCAGCGCCGGGGATACCATGGCGCGCATGACCTCGCGGATGGAATCGGTGCTGACCACCCGCGTGATCCCCAGCCGGTACGCGATCTCGGCGGCCAGGAAGCTCTTGCCGGTGCCGCTCACGCCGCCCAGCAGCACGATCACCGGGCGCGGCGGGCGGCGGATGACGCGCAGCAGCCGGTAGCGGGCGCTGACGTCCGGGCCGACCTCGTCGCGCAGCAGCGCCTCGACCTTCTCGCGGATCGCGGCGCGGCGCACCAGCCGGTCCTCGGTGCCGCGCAGGTCCCGCTGCGTGACCCGCGCGACCTTGCGGGCCACGTCCGGCGGCACCCCGGCCGCCAGCATGGACTGCACCAGGATGCCCTTGCTGAACGGGCTGGGGACGGCGCTGCCGCCGCTGATCACGCCGATCTTGCCGCGGTTGTGTTGCAGGTAGCGGTACGTGAGGCGCAGGTGCTCGCCGTACTGCTCGGCCAGGGCGTCCTCGGTCAGACGGTCGATCTCCTCGGCGCTCAGGCGGCGCACGCCCTGACGGCGCAGGCGCACGTCCACGCTGCTGGCCGTGGCATAGGCGTCCTTGCCGGACAGCCCGGCGTCCTCGAGGGTGCGGGCCAGCACGCCCCGGCTGAACGGCAGGTCGCCCTTCTTCGCGATCACCAGGATGTCCACGAAGGCCGGAGTCTGCGTCTCGGCGGCGCGGGCCACCTCGGGTCCGGCCAGGTCGCGGGCGACCTCGACCATCAGGGCCTGCAACTCGGATGGGCTGACCAGCGTGCGCCGCGCCAGCCGCAACTGCTGCTCGATGCGGCGGGACGCGGCGGCGGCGACAGCGGTATCGGCCCCGGCGTTCACGAGCGACTCGGCCAGCAGGCCCCGGCTGAACGGGAAGGCGTGCCGGGCCGTGCCGATCCGCAGTTCCGGCTGACTCACGCGCCGCCTGCCCGGAGAGGATGGGGGAGGGCCTTCATGCGGCGCAGTGTATCGCGCGGCACACTCGCGCGCCTCCCCATGGTCAGGGTCAGGAGCGCGGCGGCTCGCGTTTCACGGCGCCTTCCAGCAGCAGGCTCAGGGCCAGCCGCATCTCTTCCTGCAGGGGGCGTTCGGTGCCGTAGGCGCTCCAGCGCAGCGCGACCATCAGGTACGTGTCGGCGATCAGGTTGCTGATGCGCTGCAGGCTCAGGTCGGTGCGCATCATGCCCGCCTGGTGCATGGGCCGCAGGATCAGCTCGATGACCTTGCTCAGCGGCAGCGCCTGGTACGCCGTGCGGGCGCGCTCGGGGTTGGGGTTCATGACCTCGTAGGCCAGCGGCGGGAACAGGTCGCGTTCGCGGGTGTTCTCGTCGGCCAGGCGGTCCCAGACCTCGTACAGCACCGTCAGGGGCGGGGTGCCCTCGTGCAGGCGGGCCTCGGCGTGGTCGCGCAGGCGGTTCATGACCTCGCTGCCGTAGTCGAGCAGCACCGCTTCCTTGTACGGGTAGTAGTTGAAGAACGTGCCGCGCGAGACGTTACTGGCCTTGGCGATGTCGGTGGCCGTGGTCGTCTGGAACCCACCCCGCTTGAACAGGTCAATGGCGACAGTGTAGATGCGGGCGCGGCGGCGCTCCTTCTGGCGTTCGCGCAGCGAGGTTGAATCCATGATCCAGACAGGATACTGCCGCCGGTTCAAAATTACACCCCGTCCAACCGGTGATCCCCGCCCCGCATCCCCCCCGGCAGTGGCGGCGCGGGGGGGGATGCGCGCACCGGGCGGGCGCGCTGCGGTACGCTGGGCCGCATGAGCGTGATCCTGGGCATCGACATCGGCGGCAGCGGCATCAAGGGCGCACCCGTGGACACCCGCACCGGACGGCTGGCCGGCGAACGCCGCCGCATTCCCACCCCCGAGGGCGCCGCCCCCGGCGACGTGCAGGGCGTCGTGAAGGAACTCGTGGAGCACTTCGGGCTGCCCGGCGCGGTCGGCGTGACCTTCCCCGGCATCGTGCAGCGCGGGCACACGCTGTCGGCCGCGAACGTCCACCCGGACTGGGTGGGCCTGAACGCCGACGCGCTGTTCAGCGAGGCGACCGGCCACGAGGTCCACCTGATCAACGACGCCGACGCCGCCGGCCTGGCCGAGGCGCGCTTCGGGGCGGGGCAGGGCGTGCAGGGCACCGTGATGGTCCTGACCTTCGGCACCGGCATCGGCAGCGCCCTGATCCACGACGGCGTGCTGATCCCCAACACGGAACTCGGGCACCTGTGGCTGCGCGACAAGCACGCCGAGAGCTGGGCGTCCGACCGCGCCCGCGAACTGGACGACCTGAACTGGAAGCAGTGGAGCAAACGCGCCAGCTCCTACCTGCAACACCTGGAACTGCTGTTCAGCCCGGACCTGTTCATCATCGGCGGCGGCATCAGCAAGAAAGCCGACAAGTGGCAGGAACACCTGAAAGTCGGGCGCAGCCGCGTCGTGCCCGCCACCCTGCTGAACGAGGCCGGGATCATCGGGGCCGCTATGATGGCCGCCCGCGACCCGGAATCGGCCGCCGGGACGCCCGCCTCACCGGAACCAGCCCCCGAAGGCCAGCCCACCCCCCGCAAGACCCCGACCCGCAAGGCCCCTGCCCGCAAGAAAGCCTGAACCATCCAGGGGCAGCAGCCGGGAACCCACGTCAGCGTGACCCCGTACCGGGCAGCATGGGATTCCTGAAGAAGATGATGGCCGCCATCGGTGTGGGCGGCGCAAAGGTCGACGCCCGCGTGAACAACCCCAGCCTGCGCGCCGGGGATACCCTGACCGGCGTGCTGGCCGTGCAGGGCGGCAGCGTCGAGCAGCGCATCGAGCGCATCAACCTGGGGCTCGCCACCCGTTACCGGCACGACGACACCCACGTCACGCACCAGCTGACCCGGGCGCAGGTCGTGCCGGCCTTCGACCTGCGGGCCGGCGAGACCCGCGAGTTCCCGTTCAGCCTGCCCGTGCCGCTCGACACGCCGCTGTCGCTGCCCGGCACGCAGGTGTGGCTCGCCACGGACGCCGACATCGCCGGCGCGGCCGACCCCGGCGATCAGGACCACCTGCAGATCCTGCCCAGCCGCGAGGCGGAAACGCTGATCATGGCCGCGCAGCGCCTGGGCTTCAGCCTGAGCGGCAGCGAGATCGAACACCATCACGGCCGCGTCGCGCAGGAACTCGCCTTCCGCCCCCGCACGGGCAGTACCGCGTGGCCGAGGTCGAGATGATGCTGTTCCACACGGGCGGCGGCCTGGACGTGATCCTGGAGGTGGATCGCCGCGCGACCGGCGTGGCCAGCCTGTTCACCAGCGAGTTCGAGCAGCGCGGCCGCTGGAACCTGGGCGCGCACACGCTGGCGCAGGGGCCGGACGCCGTGGCCCGCGAACTCGAGGCCCGCATCCGCGCGCTGCTGTGATGGCCCTGCTGTAACGGCCCTGCTGTACCCCCCTTGATGGCAGCCCCCGCGCCGCGCGGCGTAGCATGCCGCCCATGACCGACCACGCCGACCCGCTCGCTCCCCGCCTGCTCACCTGCGACGTACTGTTCACCGGCATGGGGGGCGCGCAGTCGCCGGGTGGCGTGGTCGTGGTGGGCGGCACGGTCGCTGCGACGGGTGACCCGGCCGCGCTGCGCGCCTCGTACCCGCACGCGCGCGAGGAAGCGGTGGGCGGCGTGATCGCGCCGCCGCCCGTGAACGCCCACACGCACCTGGACATGAGCCGTTACGAGTTCACGGCCCTGCCGTACTTCCGCTGGATTCCGGAGGTGGTCGTCCCGCAGCGCGAGAAACGCAGCGTGGAGGCCGCCCTGCACGGCGCGGACACCCTGCGCGACCTGGGCTCGGGCGGCGTGGGCGACATCGTGTACATGCATGCCCCGGAGGTCATGGACGCCCTGCTGGCCCGCGAGGACCTGAGCGGCGTCCTGTACTACGAGGCGCTGGGCACCTTCCCGGACAGGGCGGACGACATCTTCCGCACCATCCGCGAGCGCCTTGAACGCTGGCGCCGTCTGGAACGCCCCGGCGGGCCGCGCGTGGGCCTGTCCCCGCACACGCCGCACACCGTCAGCCACCGCCTGATGCGGCTGCTGTGCGACTACGCCGCCGGCGAGGGCCTGCCCGTGCAGATCCATGTGGCCGAACACCCCGCCGAGCACGAGCTGTACACGCGCGGCGGCGGCCCCATCTGGGACAACCGTCTGGCGCCCTTCTACCCCGACACCTTCGCGGAGGTGATCGGCCGCGCGCCGGAACCGGGGCTGACACCCGTGCGCTACCTCGACGAACTGGGCGTGCTGAACGCGAAACCCACCCTGATCCACATGGTGAACGTCACCCCGGACGACATTGTGCGCGTGGCCCGCGCAGGCAGCGCCGTCGTCACCTGCCCGCGCAGCAACCACCACCTGGAGTGCGGGGTGTTCCCCTGGGCGGCCTTCGCGGCGGCCGGGGTGGAGGTCGCGCTGGGCACCGATTCCGTCGCCAGTGGCGGCTCGCTCGACGTGCGAGAGGACGTGGCGTTCGCTCGCACGTTGTACCCCACCCTGGACCCGCGCGTGATCGTGCGCGCCGCCGTCAAGGGCGGTCACCGCGTGCTGGGCAGCCGCGCCCCGTTCATCCGCCGGGGCGAGGCGTGGAACGAGGCGTACCTCTGGCGCTGACGGGCGGGACGCAGGCCGGGAGAAGCGGCCTTACTGCCGGACGTTCGCCTCGCAGGTGCCGTTGGCGACCGGCTGCCCGCCGCGCAGCATGGTCAGGCGACCCTGGTAGGGGAGGCTCAGCAGGGTCGTGACCTCACAGGTGTAGGTGGTGTTCCCGGTTCCCACCCACGAGAACGTCAGGTACCGGCGGTCCGGGTCGTAACGCGCTACGCCGAAGCCCTCGCGCCCGGCCGCGAAGGCGTCGAGGCGGTCGCGTTCGTTCACGCTGGCCGTCCCACCCGGCACGTCCACGAGATCCTGGATGCCGATGGTGGCCGCCACGCTCCGGCCGTCGATGGGGCCGCCGACCGTCCAGGTCTCACCGACCGTGAGTGGCCCCGCCTGACGCGGCGGTGGCCCCTCGGCGTCGCGGGTGGCCAGCAGGGACGCCACGGGCGCGCAGGACGCCATCAGGACGGGAAGCAGCAGGGCGGCAGGCAGCACACGCAGGGTCATGCGCAGAGCATACGGGGCACACATGAGGACGGGTATTCCGCCGCCCCTGGAGCGGGCGTTCATGGTGTCTGAGTGATCCGTACTCAAGTTGCTTATGCGCGGCTCACTGAAATCCGAACGTGTGCGGCCCGCGCCGCGCGTTATACTCACTTGTCATGTTCCGTGTCCTGAACAAATTATTCGATAACAACCAGCGCGACGTGGCGCAGATCGTGAAGACGATCGTGCAACCCGTGAACGCGCTGGAAGAAGAAACCATGAAAGTGGAAGATCTCGCCGCAGCCTTCATGGACCTGCGCCGCCGCGTTCAGGAGGGCGGCGAGACCCTCGATGACGTGGTCATTCCCGCCTTCGCGCTCATCCGCGAGGCGGGCCGCCGCTCCATCGGAAAACGCCACTACGACGTGCAGCTCATCGGTGGGTACGCCCTGCACAAGGGCCGCATCGCCGAGATGCGCACCGGCGAAGGCAAGACCCTGGTCGCCACCCTGGCCCTCGCCCTGAACGCGCTGGAAGGACGCGGCGCGCACCTCGTGACCTCCAACGACTACCTCGCGCGGGTCGGCATGGAAGAAATGAGCCTGCTGTACCGCACCCTCGGCCTGACCGTCGGCCTCGCCAGCCGCGAACTGCAACCCGCGCAGAAGCAGGCCGCGTACGCCTGCGACATCACGTACGTCACGAACAGCGAACTGGGCTTCGACTACCTGCGCGACAACATGGCCCAGAGCCGCGAGGCCCTCTCGCTGCGCGCCGAACACCCCCTGAACTTCGCCATCGTCGACGAGGTCGACTCCATCCTGATCGACGAGGCCCGCACGCCCCTGATCATCAGCGGCGCCGCCGAGAAGGCCACCGACCTGTACTACGTGTACGCCAAACTGATCCGCCGCCTCCAGAAAGGCGAACCCGCCGAACCCGGCGTCCGCACCGAACCCACCGGCGACTACACCATCGACGAGAAAGCCAAGCAGGTGCACCTCACCGAGGGCGGCATCAGCAAGATCGAACGCCTGCTCAGCCTCGGGGACCTGTACAGCCCCGAGAACATGGACAAGGCCCACATGATCACCCAGGCCATCCGCGCCCGCGAACTGTACCAGCGCGAGAAGGACTACATCGTGAACGCCGAGGGTGAGGTCGTCATCGTCGACGAATTCACGGGCCGCTCCATGCCCGGCCGCCGCTACGGCGAGGGCCTGCACCAGGCCATTGAGGCCAAAGAAGGCGTGAAGATCGAGAACGAGAACCAGACCCTCGCGACCATCACGTACCAGAACTTCTTCCGCCTGTACAACAAATTCTCTGGCATGACCGGCACCGCCAAGACCGAGGAGAAGGAATTCCTCGACATCTACGGCAGCGACGTGCTGGTCATCCCCACCAACAAACCCATCCTGCGCAAGGACTCCGAGGACCTCGTGTACCGCACCCGCCTGGGCAAGTACAACGCCGTCGTGCAGGAAGTCGCCCAGATGCACGCCACCGGCCGCCCCGTCCTGATCGGCACGGCCAGCATCGTCACCAGCGAGCAGCTCAGCGACCTGCTCACCCAGGCCGGCGTGAAACACAGCGTCCTGAACGCCAAGTTCGAGGCGCAGGAAGCCAGCATCATCGCGCAGGCCGGCCGCTCGGGCACCGTCACCATCGCCACCAACATGGCCGGACGCGGCACCGACATCATGCTCGGCGGCAACGCCGAATTCATCCTCGGTGAAGCCATCGAACAGAACTTCGGCATCAGCCGCTTCACCCCCGAAGCCGAAGCCTTCATCAAGGCCGTCAGCCGCCAGGACGAGAACGCCGTGCAGGCCGGCATGCAGATCCCCGGCATGACCGAGGAATTCGCCCGGCAGGCCCTCCAGGTCCAGGCCGACATCCTCGCCGACCGCGAACGCGTCAAGGAACTCGGCGGCCTGCACATCATCGGCACCGAACGCCACGAGAGCCGCCGCATCGACAACCAGCTGCGCGGCCGCGCCGGCCGCCAGGGCGACCCCGGCAGCAGCCGCTTCTACGTGTCCTTCGAAGACGACCTGATGCGCCTGTTCGCCAACGACCGCGTCATCGCCATGATGGACCGCCTCGGCATGGACGACACCCAGCCCATCGAAGCGAAAATGGTCACCGGCGCCATCGAGAAAGCGCAGGCCCGCGTCGAGGACCGCAACTTCAGCACCCGCAAACAACTGCTGGAATTCGACAACGTCATGAGCAAACAGCGCGACACCATCTACGCCCAGCGCCGCGAAGTGCTGCTCGGACCGGACAGCGACGTCGAGGAAAGCACCGAAGGCATGATCGCCGACTTCGTCGACCTGCAACTCGCCACGCACCTCCCCACCGACGCCAGCCACGAACAGTGGGACATCGAGGGCCTGCAGGCCGCCATGCTCGACGCCGTCCCCCAACTCGAAGGCTTCGACTTCGAAGCGCTGCGCACCATGAGCCCCGCCGCCGCGCAGGACACCCTCCTCAAAGCCGTCGCGGACGCCCTCGACGCCCGCCGCGAGGAACTCGGGACCACCATGCTCACCAGCCTCGCCCGCTACGTCCTGCTTCAGGTCGTCGACCAGCACTGGAAAGAACACCTGCACGGCATGGACGTCCTGCGCCAGGGCATCGGCCTGCGCGGCTACGGCCAGCGCGACCCCTTCACCGAATACAAGTTCGAAGCGACCAACATGTTCAACGAGATGATCGACAACCTGAAAACGGACGTCACCAAGTTCGTCTTCAGAATGCAGTTCGGACAGACCGGCTGAACATCAGCGGCCCCACACGCCGTCAGGCGGCGGGGAGATTCAGGGCGCGCACTTCAACGTGCGCGCCTTTCTGCGTTATGAGGAGGGAGGGCACGTCTGGGTGGCGCGCCTCTCTGGTGAGGCCAGGAATGTTGTCGGTAAGCTCATACGGATTCCGTTTGTTTCGCCAACAATCCGGAACTTCACCGGATTGCCGGCTCCACGTCCGGAACCCGTTTTGCTCCCACTCGCTTCGCTCGGATTGAACGGGCTTTGCAGTCCATTCAATCGGAGTCCGTATCAGTGATGAGCGGTGCGGGCTGGCCCATTGGACTGAGGGAAGGACCTGACCATGATCACCAACCGCAACGGCCCCCGCAGAAAGCCGAAAGCGGCATTCAGGACTCGTCCCTATCAGCCGCCCAGTCGCTGATCAATCTGAGCAGCCCGCCACAGGTAGAACAGGGCCAGACTGCCGAGGATGGTCGCCGCCACGGCCATTGTCACCATGATGCCCGTCAGGACAGCGTTCGTGTGGGCGCTGCGTTTCGGATTCGGGTATCGCCAGAAGTCAAAGGCTATGACCGCGAACAGCGCAGTCCGTACCAGGTAAAGTGCGATCGCTTCGACGCCCCAGGTGTCATGGGTGAACAGCAGGGTGAAGGTCAGGAGCGGCCCGGCCAACCACAGAAACCGAGGTGCGACGGGTTGCTGTTGGATCATGCTTCTCGTCGTACCACGAAAAGGCAGGGCGACAGCATCCATGTGCGGTGCAAGGCTGGGGCAGAGCTTGAGTTGGCTCTGGGCAGGGGCAAGCAGAACCCGAAGTTACGTGGCGGGGCCGCGAACTACTACGCGGTGCGTCTGCGCCTACCTCACGGGTACACCCGGAAGCTCCCCGGAATCCGAGATGAGGCAGTGGGCAGAGTGCCGTTCCGGCAGACCAGCTGAGGGCAGGGGGCTTTGAGCGGCTCTTGATCCTTCAAGGACAGCCCATGTGGGTCATAAGGGGCGCTCACGCGGCCAGCCTAGGCTGAATTCACCCACAATTCAGGCCGACCGGGTGAAGTCGGTGAGGGCCAACCCCGCCTCAGCGCGGGGTTTTGACTGTGCTGCTGCGGTGATACGGATTCCGTTTGTTTCGCCAACAATCCGGAACTTCACCGGATTGCCGGCTCCACGTCCGGAACCCGCCCCTCTCCCACTCGCTTCGCTCGGATTGAACGGGCTTTGCAGCCCATTCAATCGGAGTCCGTATGAGTGGTCGGGCCGGGGAAGCGGAGATGGACGTTGCCTCAGCGTTCCCTGTAGAGGCGCTGAAGGTTAAGTTGAGCTCTCTTGAGAGGTCCGTCATGCCCCTGTATGAGTGCGCGGCGCACACTGCTGGTATGAACCTGCTCCTGATCATGGCGGCCCTGACTCTCCTGATCATGCTGGGTGCCTTCGTTGCGCTCACGCGTGACGACCGCGCGCTGCTGCGGGAGCAGGAGGATCTTCCACTGGACCTGCAGCCTCTGCGGCCCCGTAACCGGCGGGTGGCGGACCCGGAGCATTACCCGCAAGCGGCGGACTAAACGCGTGACGGGTGGCGGTTTCCCCCCACACCGGGCCTTCTGATACGGACTCCGATTGAATGGCTTACAAAGCCGTTCAATCCGAGCGGATGCGAGTAGGAGAGAAACGGGTTCCGGACGTGGAGTTAACAGATCGGTGGTGTTCCGATCTGTTAACGAAACAAACGGAATCCGTATGATGTCCTGACCAGTGGGCGTGTCTTCGCGATGCGCCCCCTTATTACGCCCACAGTAGAATGGGGGTTATGACCTCCGCTTCTCCCGATACCCTGGTGCTGATCGACGGGCACGCCCTGGCGTTCCGGTCGTACTTCGCCCTGCCACCCCTCACCAACCGGCAGGGGGAGAGCACGCACGCCATCCTGGGGTTCCTGCGCCTGACGCTGCGTCTGGCACGGCAGAAAAGTAATCAGGTGATCGTGGTGTTCGACCCGCCGGTCAAGACCTTCCGGCACGAGCAGTTCGAGGGGTACAAGGCCGGGCGTGCCGAGATGCCCGCCGACCTCCCGGCCCAGATCAACCGCATCCGCGAGATCGTGGACGCCATCGGCCTGCCCCGTCTGGAGGAACCCGGTTACGAGGCCGACGACGTGATCGCCAGCCTGACCCGCAAGGCCGAGGGCACCGGCATGCAGGTGCGGATCGTGACCAGTGACCGCGACGCGTACCAGCTGCTGGACGACCACGTGCGCGTCATCACGAACGACTTCCGCCTGATCGGCCCGGACGAGGTGCTGGAAAAGTACGGCGTGACCGTCCGGCAGTGGGTGGATTACCGCGCGCTGACCGGCGACGCCAGCGACAACATTCCCGGCGCCAAGGGCATCGGACCGAAAACCGCGTCGAAGCTGCTTCAGGAGTACGGCTCGCTGGAAGGCATCTACGCCGCCGCGAAGGCCGGAACCCTGAAACCCGACGGGACGCGCCAGAAACTGCTGGACTCCGAGGAGAACGTGCAGTTCAGCCACGGGCTGTCGTGCATGGTCACGGACCTGCCGCTGGACGTGGAACTCGGGACCGGGCGACTGCCGGGCGACCCGGCCCGCCTGGAAGAGCTGCTGGACGAACTGAACCTGATGAGCGTCAAGCGTGACGTGGCCGCCCTGGACGCCGCTGATGCGGGCACGGCCCTGCCGGACAGCGTGCACGACGCCGCCCACCACACCGCGCCGCACGACGAACCCACCGCCGATCCCCTGCCGGACCTGAGCACCGAGACGGCCCCCTGGCAGGCCCCCACCGGGACGGTCATCTGGGGCTACGCCCTGTCCCGCGAGGACGACCTGACCGCCGCCCTGACCGACGCCGCCACTTTCGAGGCGACTGGCGACCCGGCGGCCGGGGAGTACAGCGGTCTACTGCGGACCGCGCCCACCCACGAACCCCCCCAGTGGAAGAAAGCCGAGGTGTACACCCAGCCCGGCAGCCTCTTCGACAACCCCGACACGCCCGCCGCGCCCCTGACGAAAACGCAGCAGAAAGCCGCCGAGAAAGCCCTGAAAGAACAGGAGAAGGCGGCCGCGAAACTCCGCGCGCAGTACCCCGCCACCGTCAGCGAGACCGAATTCGCCGCCCAGCCGACCGTGACGGCCGCCGCCGCCAAGGCCCTCGCCACACACTTGCGCGTGCGCGGCCTGAACACCGAACCCGGCGACGACCCCCTGCTCATGGCGTACCTGCTCGACCCGGCCAACACCACCATGAGCGCCGTCAGTCAGCGGTATCTGAACGCCCCCTGGCCCGACGACGCCGCCGGTCGCGCCGCCGCCACCGCCCAGCTCCTGACACTGCTGCCCCCGCTGCTCGACGACACCCGCCGCGCCCTGTACGACGACATGGAGAAACCCCTCTCCGGCGTGCTGACCCGCATGGAAGTCCGGGGCGTGCAACTCGACAGCGAGTACCTGCGCGGCCTGTCCGCCGCCACCGCCGCCCGCCTCCAGATCCTCGAAACGCAGATCCACTCGCTGGCCGGACGCGAATTCCAGATCCGCAGCCGCGACCAGCTCGAAGCGGTCCTGTACGACGAACTCGGCCTCGCCAGCGGCAAGAAGACCAAACTGACCGGCAAACGCAGTACCGCCGTCGCCGCCCTCGAACCTCTCCGGGACGAGCACCCCATCATCCCCGCCCTGCTGGAGTACCGCGAACTGGAAAAACTGCGCGGCACGTACCTCGAACCCCTCCCCAACCTCGTGAACCCCGCCACGGGCCGCCTGCACACCACCTTCGCGCAGGCCGCCGTCGCCACCGGCCGCCTCAGCAGCCTCAACCCCAACCTCCAGAACATCCCCATCCGCAGCGACGCCGGCCGCGAAATCCGCAAGGGCTTCATCGCCGCGCCCGGCATGTGCCTGATCAGCGCCGACTACTCACAGATCGAACTGCGCCTCCTGGCGCACATCGCCGACGACCCCCTGATGCAACAGGCCTTCCAGGAAGGCGCGGACATCCACCGCCGCACCGCCGCGCAGGTCCTCGGACTCGACGAGGCCACCATCACCCCCAACCAGCGCCGCGCCGCCAAGACCGTGAACTTTGGTGTGCTGTACGGCATGAGCGCCCACCGCCTGAGTAACGACCTGGGCATCCCCTATGCCGACGCCGCCGGATTCATCGAAACGTACTTCAACACCTACCCCGGCATCCGCGGGTACATCGACCGCACCCTCGAATTCGGCCGCCAGAACGGGTACGTCGAAACGCTGTACGGCCGCCGCCGCTACGTCCCGGAACTCATTGCCACCAACCGCACTCTGCGCGAGGCCGGGGAGCGCCTCGCGTACAACATGCCCATCCAGGGTACCGCCGCCGACATCATAAAACTCGCCATGATCAAACTCGACCGGGAACTCCAGGGCACCGGCGCGCACCTCCTGCTGCAAGTCCACGACGAACTGCTGATCGAAGCGCCCGAAGAGAAAGCCGAAGAGATCAGCCGCCTCGTGAAAACCATCATGGAAGGCGCCGCCAGCCTCACCGTGCCCCTCGCCGTCGAGGCAGGCACCGGGCCGAACTGGTACGACACGAAGTAAATGATGTGGGGGGTGGGCTGTGGGAACGGAGCCAGCCCCTCACACTTTCTTGTACGTCTGCCTGTCTGCCGCCGCCCCGGCGTACCCTGCGCGCATGACTATCAGGGCTGTCTTCTGGGATATCGGTGGGGTGCTCCTCACGAACGGCTGGGACCGCGAGCAACGCGCGGATGTTCTCTCACGCTTCGGGCTGGACCTGACCGAGTTTACCGAGCGGCACAAGTTGGCCGTGCCGGAACTCGAACTGGGCCGCATGACCCTCGACGAGTACCTGTCGCAGACGGTGTTCCACGCCCCGCGTGACTTTACCCGCGAGGCCTTCCGCGCCGCCATGGAAGCCGAGAGCCGCCCCCACGACGACGCCCTGGCCATCGCCCGTGACCTGAGTGGCCGGTACCGTACGTACGCCCTGAACAACGAAGGCCACGACCTGAACGAGTGCCGCATCCGCACCTATGCCCTGCACGAGTTCCTGCTGGCCTTCTTCAGTTCCTGCTACCTGGGCGTCATGATACGGACTCCGATTAAGTAGATTATAATCGTTGCATCAAACAGATACCTCTGACCGCTCCTCTCGCGCATGACGCTGACACCTTCTGGCATCTCTACCGGGCCAGTACCTGTGCCGTCGAACGACGCAGAGCTCAACTCTTCGCACTCCTCGCAGAAGGACGCCCCGTGCCAGAGATCCTTCAAGTGACCCGGTACAACCGGGTCACAGTCTACGGACTGGTCAAGCGCTACCGCGAACAGGGGCTCGCTGGCCTCCGTGACGCGCGTCACGCCAACCAGGGCGCTCCCCGCCTCCTGACGGCCGAGCAACAACAAACCCTGGCTGCCCGACTGCACGCCGACTTCGAGCAGGGCATCGTGTGGTCCGGTAAAGACGTTCAAGACTGGCTTCAGCAGCAGTACGGAATGGCCGTCCATCTCGGGCGCACCTATGAATTCCTACGGGCGGCGGGCTTCACGCCTCAACGCCCTCGACCCCGGCACGTTGGCGGCGATGAGGCCGCCAAGGAAGCGTTCAAAACAAAGTCCTGACCGAGACGCTCCGCCTGGCGGAGCGTCTCTCACCGCGTGTCTCTCTGTGGTGCATGGACGAACATCGAATCGGGCTCAAACCGATCCGGCGTTCCATGTGGGCGCCAACTGGGCAGCCGTTGACGTGTCCAGTTCAGCCTGGATACGAGTGGTTGTATGTGTACGCGTTTGTCAATCCGGAGAGTGGCGAGAGCTTGTTCTGGTTGATCCCGGTGGTGAACAAGCAGGCGTATGCGGCCGTCATGACGGCGTTTGCGCAGAAGGTCGGCGCGGGCGCCGACCATCGTGTGTTGGTCGTTCAGGATGGGGCCGGTTTCCATTTGCCACCGGATGACGGGCATCCTGAGGGGATTCAGACGGTGACGTTGCCGCCGTACTCGCCGGAATTGCAGCCAGCGGAACGGCTGTGGGAGTTGACGGATGTACCGATTGCGAATCGAGCGTTCAAGAGCATCAAGGAGGTGGAGGCAGCACTCTCGGATCGCTGCGTCTGGTTGGAAGGTCAACCTGATCTGGTCACTCGTCACACGCTCTTCTACTGGTGGCCCTTGTTGGCTAATTAATCGGAATCCGTATGAAACCCAACCCCGCCATCTACCGCCTGGGCCTGAACCTCGCCAGCCTCCGCCCCGAGGAGACCGTCATGATCGACGACCGCGCGCAGAACGCCGAGGCGGCCCGCTCGGTCGGCATGCACGCCGTGCGGTACGAGAACGCCGCGCAGCTCCGGGAGGAACTGGCGGCGCTGGGCGTGAAGTAGGGGATGGGGGAGATGACGACTGACCGTCAGGAAGCTAATTTTGCCCTGCTGACCCTGCTTTTACAGGAAGTCGACGATCACCCTGATCTCAGATTCGGCCAGCTGCTCTGGAATCTGGGAATCTTGATGCGGGTTAGTTCGGGGAACATCCTTGACCCCCACGCTGAAGAGTCCACAGTGACGCTCCGACGCGTTCAGCAGCGATTGGAAGTGACAAAGCAGAGGTCCGATCCGCCCGATTGATCGTTTACCCCTGCGTCAGGAACGCTTTGACGGCGCTGAGGCTGCCGGTGTCGAGCAGCAACTTGCCGCTGGGGCAGTGGAGCAGGGCGGGTGTGCGGGCCAGGGCGTGTGCTTCGGCGAGCTGTGCGAAGGCGTCGGGTTGTTCCTGGCGGTGCAGGACCTCGATCTGGGCGTCGAACGCGCCGCGCAGGGGCAGGGCCAGCATGCGCTTGAGGGTTTCGCACTGCGGGCACTGGTCCTGCGTGAACAGCACGAACGGCCGGTTCTGATCGGTGTCAGTCATGCGCGACCGCCGTGCGTTCGGGCCAGAGTTCCGCGAAGTCCTCGTCGGCCAGGGGTTCCACGTTCAGTTTGGCGTAGCTGCTGCCCTTGGCGCTGAAGAAGTCGTGCGTGGTGCCTCGCGTGCGGATGCCGTTCAGGACGACCGGGTTGATGTCCTCGTCCGGGAAGCGGCGCGGGAGGCCCAGGTTGTCGGCCAGCACGTTGAAGTTGAAGCGGATGAAGCGCCCCACGTCCTCGGTCAGGCCCACCCCGGCGTACAGGGTGTCGGTGTACGCCAGTTCGTTGCGGTACAGGGTGTCCAGCGCGCCGTCGAACCACGCCAGGGCTTCTGCCTGCTGCGCCTCGCTCAGGGCCTCGAAGCGTTCCTGGGCGAGCAGCGCCACGTACACGCCGTGCACGGCCTCGTCGAGGATGATCAGGTTGAAGATCTCGCCGGCCGACACCATGCGGCCCTGCCCGGCCATCAGTAGCGGGTAGTAGAAGCCGCTGTAGAACAGTGCCGTTTCCAGCATGCACGACACGACCATCTTGCGCCACAGCCCGAAGTCGCTGGTGTCCGGGTCGGCGAACACGTCCTGAATGAACGCGATCTTGAACTGAAGTTGCGGCTGTGATTCCACCCATGCGAACACGGCGCGCTCCTCGGTGGTGGACAGGAATGTCTTGTTCATCAGGCTGTAGGAGCGGGCGTGAATGTCTTCCATCATGCCCTGGAATTGCAGGGTCGCCTTGCGGATGTGGCCCGGCACCAGCCCACGCAGGGCGGGCATGCCGACCTCGCCCTGCAGGGTGTCCAGGGCGTTCAGGCCGGCCGAGGCGTGCATGTACGTCCAGCGTTCGGCGTCGGTCAGGGACTTCCAGACGATGGCGTCATTCGACAGCGGAATCTCTTCCGGGAACCACAGTTGCGAGGTGTACTTCTCGTAGAACGTGACCGAGAAGCTGTCCTCGGGTTCGCTCCAGTTCGTGGCAGTAAAGGGGGTTCGGGTCATGGGGAGTCTCACAGGGGGGGGTGGGGGAGGGGTTCGGTGTGGGGGCGCGGCGTTCCGTTCCACGGACGGGAGGACGGCACTCCCGTCCATTCCACTGCACGCCGCTGCCGGGTCGGTCTCTCGCTCCGCTCGGGGCCTGCGGCCCGCCGTCAGACGGCGCAGCTGAGGCACTCGTCGATGCTGACCTTGCGCAGTCGCGTGTAGTACAGCGTTTTCAGCCCCTTGGCGTAGGCGTACAGGTAGTAGCGTTGCAGGGTGCGGGTGGTGGCGCTGCTGGGGATGAACAGCGTGCAGCTGATGCCCTGGTCCACGTGCTTCTGCGCGGCGGCGACCGTGTCGATCACGCGGCGCTGGTCCATGTCGTACGCTTCCTCGTAGAACCACTCGGTCAGTTCGCTTAAGTGCGGCATGGGGTAGATGGTGCGGGCCTTGTTGCTGGTGCGGGTCTCGACGCGTTCCGTGATGGGCATGATGCTGGCCGACGCGTTGCTGACGTAACTGATGCTACCCGTCGGGGCGATCGCCATGACGAACGAGTGCGCCAGCCCGTGCGTCTGGATGTCCTGTACCAGCTGCGCCCAGTCCTCGCGGGTGGGCAGCTGGTGACCGTCGAACAGCGCGGCGACTTCGGGCGTGCGGGGCGCGAAGTCCTGCGTGAGGTACTGCGCGAAGTGCTCGCCGCTCTGGTAGCGACTGCCTTCGAAGCCCCGGAACACGAAGCCGGTGTCGCGCGCGATCTCCATGCTGGCGCGGCGGGCGTGGTAGTGCACGGCCGCGAAGTACACGTCCACGAACTCCAGCGCCTCGGGGCTGCCGTACGCGATCTCGTTCTTCGCCAGGAACGAGTGCAGGCCCATGGCGCCCAGGCCGATGCTGCGCATCTCGTCGTTGGCGCGGCGCACGGCGGGCACCTCCGTGATGCTGGTGGAGCGGGCCACGTCGTCCAGCATGCGCACGGCGGCGCGCACCACGCGGCCCAGGTCGCCACTGGCGACGCTCTGCTCGATCACCAGCGACGCGAGATTGCAGCTCACGTCCAGCCCCACCTGATCCTTCGCCTCCTGCCCGTAGGCGTGGAAGGTGCTGGGCAGCGTGGGTTGCAGGATCTCGCTGCACAGGTTGCTCATCTTGATCGTCCCGACGTTCGGGATGGGGTTCACGGCGTTCGCGTTGCCCTCGAACAGCAGGTACGGGTACCCGCTCTCGCCCTGCGTGACCGCGATCTCCTCCATGACACGCCGCGCCGACACGCGCTTCTTGCGGATGTCCGGGTTCGCGACCAGCGCGTCGTACTCGCGCGTCCAGTCGATGCTCGTGAACTCGCGCCCCGTCGCCTGGAACAGCGAGTGCGGGTAGAACTGGTAGATGTCCTCACCGGCCCGGACCTTCTGCATGAACACGTCCGGCACGGTCGCCCCGACCGACAGGGTCTTCAGGCGCGCGTCCTCGTCCGTGGCGATCTTCTTGGCACTCAGGGTATCCAGGAAGTCGGCGTGCATGACGCTCAGGTAGATCGCCCCCGCGCCCGGCCGCTGCCCGGCCTGATCGGCGTAGCGCAGCATGTTGTCCAGCATCTTCGCCACGCCCATCACGCCCTTCGTGACGTTCTGAATGCCGCGCAGACTCTCGCCACGCGCGCGCAGGTTACTGACCTCCACGCCGATCCCGCCGCCGCCCTTGCTGAGTTCCGCCACGAACGACAGCGTCTTCGTGATGGAATCCAGGTTGTCCGTGCAGTCCTGCAAGAGGAAGCAACTGACCAGCCGCCCCGTGTTCGCCTTCCCGGAATTCATCAGGGTGGGCGTGGCCGGCGTGAACGTCTGGTTCACCAGATGATGCACGAGTTCCAGCGCCTCCTCGACGCTGCTGCTGCGCGCCAGGGCCGTCACGCTCAGGCGATCCTCGAAGCGCTCCAGCCACTGCTGGCGGTCCGGGGTCATGGTCGCGTACTCGCTGTAGAACTTGAACGCCCCCATGAACGACCGGAACCGGAAGTCGTAGCTGTACGCCCGCTGGAACACGGCCTTCACGTCACGCGGGTGGTACCGCGCGAACACCGCCGGGTCCCACACGCCCTTCTCGGTCATGTACGCGACCTTCTCGGCCAGCGTCGGGAACGTCACGGTATTGGGGTTCACCTTCTCCGTGAAGTACGCCCGCAGCGCCTGCGCGTCATGGCTCGTGTCGATGTGCGTGCCCGAAAGCACCCGGTTGTTCAGTTCAATCCAGCGTTCCATACGTTTCCCCCCCACCCGGCAGGTGCGACCGCACCCAGCGCGTGACCTGCTCACGGTCCGAGACCGTGCCACCCTTGTTCAGACGCGCCACCAGCGGCACCCGGAACTCCGACGCGATCCGGTCCCCCGCCCGCCCGAAATTCGCGCCCCAGTGGTAACTGCCGCTGGCGACCACGCCCCGCAGCCCCCCCGCGTGCGACCGCAGGAACGCCGCCGTGCTGGCCGGAACCTCCCCCTGCCCGAACGTGTACGTCAGCAGCAGGAACGGCTCACCCGGCGCGGGCGGCGCGTCCCGCACGGACTGCACCGGCACGTCACCCGCCTCCCGCGACACCGCCAGCGCGAAGCGGCGCACGTTCCCGGTCAGGGAATCGAACACCAGCCTCACGCCGGACTCCTGCCCCGTAAAACAGGCCCGGAAGCAGAGAGCAGCCCGGAAGGCCGCAAGGATGAACCCCATGTACGCATCAGAGAAACCGCCTTGTGCCCCTACCGCGGGGGACCGTGAGATGGGCGTATCTTCGCTGGGCGAGCGTCCGGACTGAAACCGTGGCGCGACCGTACCGGACTGAACCTCCCAACGCGTGGGCGGCGTGACCGGATTTCCCTCTGTTCCCGCGAAGTGCTGCTAGGTGGTAGTGCTGCCGGGTGGCAACGACAGCGCGGAGTCTACATGTAGTACGTGGTCAGGTCAAACGCACCTGCACATGCAAGATCTTGACTCTGCCGGCCCGGCGTGTCCCGCACTGAAAGACCCCCGTGACGGCCCGCGCGGCATGATGCCCCGGTGCCGTTCCCCGCCCGCTTCCTGCTGACCCTGCTGTGCGCCGCCCCGCTGAGTACCAGCCTCGCCTTACCCGCCCCCGCGCAGGCCGCCGCGAAGGTGCCCGGCTACGTCCTTAAGGGCATGCCGCTCGTCCGGCAGTCGTACAACGCCTGCGGCCCCGCCAGTATCACGCAGGTCCTCGCGTACTTCGGGCGGCAGGTCAGCATGGCCGACGTGAGCCGCCAGACCCGCCCCACCGAACGCTCGTACATGACCGCGCAGGCCATCGTGAACTACGCCCCCACGGTCGGCATGCAGGCCCGGCTGTTCACGGGCGGGAACCTGAACACCGTCAAGAATGCCATCCGGGCCGGGCTGCCCATCATCGCGCTGCAATCGCACATCACGGACACCGGCACCGTCATCCCGCACTGGCGGGTGCTGGTCGGGTACAACGACGCGACCGGGCAGGTGTACATCATGGACCCCCTGCTGGGGTACGTCGCCATGCGCTACAGCGACATGGACCGCGTCTGGGCCGACCAGCGCGGCCAGTTCGCAGTGATGTACCTGCCCACCCTGGCCGGGACGGTCCGGAAGGTCATCGGGTAAGGGGGCCGCTCAGGTGCGCCGCGCCGGGGCACTGGCCGTCCGTACACTGACGGCATGCCCATCCGCCGCCTGACCGCGCCGCTCCTGCCTGCCCTGTTCATGCCCGCCCTGCTGGGTAGCTGCGCGCTGTTGAACGACCCGCGCAGCAGTTTCAACGCCGGTCAGACCTGGATCGTCACGGGACAGGACGGCCCGGTGCCCCTGCGAACCGTGGCCCGCACCGGCCTGTTCAGCGATGAGATCGCCAGCGACCGCACGCAGCTGTTCTGGCGGGACCGGCCCGTGCCGAAGCTCACGACCAACCAGACGGGCCTGTTCGCCGCGCGCATCCTGTTCCCGAACACCGCGCCGGTCATCACCCGAGAACCGCTGAGCGGTGAAACCATGATCGTCTGGAATGCCGGGCAGCCGGGCGTGCTGTACGGCTGCCTGATCCGCGACGGCGGCCCGCCCCGCACGCACGTGTACGGCGACCTGACCCGCTCGTACCTGCAACAGGACACCCCGCTCGGTCAGTGCGAGGCCGTGCTTCAGGACTGACCGAATTCAGACCTGGCGGGCCACGTCAGGGCCAGCAGGGCGTCCACGGTCGCCTCCAGGCTCAGGGCGCTGCTGTCCACGACTGCCCAGCCAGCCTCGCGGAACAGTTCGGGCGGCATCTGCCCGTACAGTCCGTCGATCAGGGGAACGAGCACGGACGTGTCGTACGTCTTGTTCGTGCGGGTCCGGTTGCGTTCGTGTGCGACCTCCAGGGTGGTGTGCAGCCGCACCGGGCGCACGTCCAGACCCGCCCAGTGGCGCGCCATGAACGCCAGATCGTCCGGCCACAGCACATCCTCGATGGCCACCGCAAAGCCCTCCTGCGCGTACAGGCGGGCCGTCTGCGCCGCCGACGTGCGGGCCAGCGCGAACTGCCGCACGGCTTCCGGCGGGTGATCCAGCGCTGGCTGCGCCAGCCCGGAGACCACCTGTTCACGCAGATCGTCAATGGACAGGTGCAGCCCGAACGGGAAGCGGCCCAGTAGCGCCGCCGACACCGTACTCTTGCCCGCACCCGGACTGCCGCTGAACACCCAGATCACGCCACTCATGCCGGGCAGCGTAGCGCAGCCCCTGCCCACGCCCTTCCTCAGATGTCACGTGACCGGCGACAGCTTGACCAGCGACTGGCGGCCGCTGTCCGGATTCCGTATCAGATCAGGAACACGCCGTCTTCCTGCACGATCTCGCCGTCCAGGCTCAGGCGGCCGCCCTGGCGCAGGTCGGTGATCAGGTCCCAGTGGACGGCGCTGGCGTTCACGCCGCCCGTTTCCGGGTAGCTCTTGCCGATGGCGAGGTGCACGGTTCCGCCGATCTTCTCGTCGAACAGGATGTTCCCGGTGGGCACCTGAATGCCGGTGTTCGTGCCGATGCCCAGTTCGCCCAGGCGGCGCGCGCCGGGGTCGGTGTCCAGCGCGGCGTGCAGGGCGCTCTCGCCCTCGTCGGCGCTGGCGGTCACGACCTGCCCGGCGCGGAATTCCAGGCGGGCGCCGCGCACCATCTGCCCCTGGTACTCGGCGGGCACGGTGAAGGTCACGATCCCTTCGGCGCTGTCCTCGTGTGGGCCGGTGAAGACCTCGCCGCTGGGCATGTTGCGCCGCCCGTCGCTGTTCGCCCAGGTGCGGCCGCTCACGCGCAGGGTCAGGTCGGTGCCGGGCGCCTCGATGCGGACCACGTCGGCGCGGGTCAGGCGTTCGATCAGGCGCGCCTGGGTGGCGCGAACTTCGGCCCACGCGGCGACCGGGTCGGGCCGGTCGAGGAACATGGCGCGCATCACGAAATCCCCGAACTGCGCCTCATTCATGCCGGCCTGCGCGGCGGCGTGTGCGGTGGGGTACAGGGTCAGGCTCCACTTGCGGCGGGCGCGGGCGGAGGCGACGGGGGCGTTCGCGGCCAGCAGGCGGGCGCGGCGGGCGGCGTCCACGGGGTGGGCGGGGGCGGGCGTCAGGACGCGCAGGCTGCCGTCCAGGGCTTCCACGTCGCTCAGGTCGGCAGGGTGAATGGCGTCCAGCACGGCGTCACTGGCGAGTTCCGCGAAGTCCTCCTGCTGGCCGGGGTAGTCCACGCGCACGACGGGCCGCGCGCCGCGCGTGAGCAGGGCGCGGGTCACGGCGCGGATCAGGGGCGTGGCCGCCTGCCCGCCCGCGACCAGCAGGCGCTCGCCGGGCGCGGCCGACAGGCAGTAGTCGGCCAGCAGGGCCGCGTGAAGGTCCGGGTCGTACGCCACGTAAGAGGTGTTTGTTTGCACGTCCGCGAGGCTACCACCCGCCGCGCGGGGTATTCTCGCCGGATATGACGGCCCCAGCTTCAACCGCGCCCGACCCCCTGAACACTGCCGTACTGACGATCGCCTGCCCGGACCGGGGCGGGATCGTCGCGGCCGTCTCGCAGTTCCTGCACAACCACGGCGCGAACATCATCCACAGTGACCAGCACAGCACGGACCCGCAGGGCGGGACGTTCTTCATGCGCATGGAATTCCACCTCGCGGGGCTGGACCTGGCCCGCGAGCCGTTCGAGCGGGCGTTCGCGAACGTGGTCGCCACGCCGTTCGAGATGGACTGGAGCGTGCACTACACCACGCAGCCCAAACGCATGGCCGTACTCGTCAGCCGTTACGACCACTGCTTCCTGGACCTGATGTGGCGCAAGCGCCGGGGCGAACTGAACGTGGAGATCCCGCTGATCATCAGCAACCACGAGGACCTGCGCCGCGACGCGGAGATGTTCGGCATTCCCTTCCACGTTGTGAAGGTCACCAAGGAGAACAAGGCCGAGGCCGAGGCCGAGCAGGTGCGCCTGATGCACGAGGCGAACGTGGATTTCGCCGTGCTGGCCCGCTACATGCAGATCCTGAGCGGCGAGCTGCTGCGCTCGTTCGGGCGGCCCGTGATCAACATTCACCACTCGTTCCTGCCGGCGTTCGTGGGCGCCAACCCGTACCGCGCGGCGTTCAACCGGGGCGTGAAACTGATCGGCGCGACCAGCCACTACGTCACCGAGGAGCTGGACGCCGGGCCGATCATCGCGCAGGACGTGATTCCCGTCACGCACCGCGAGACGCCGGACACCCTGATGCGCCTGGGCCGCGACGTGGAACGGCAGGTGCTGGCCCGCGCCGTGAAGGCGCACGTGGAGGACCGCGTGCTGGTGCACGGCAACAAGACTGTCGTGTTCTGATCCGGACTCCGATTGAATGGGCTGCAAAGACCGTTCAATCCGAGCGGAGCGAGAAGGAGAGAAGCGGGTTCCGGGCGTGGAGTTGGCAATCCGGTGAAGTTCCGGATTGTCAGCGAAACAGACGGAATCCGCTGGGAGCCTGACACAAATGATGAGAATGCCCCCGACGGGGCATTCTTGAATGGCCATGAAACAAGAACAGCACACTGACGGGGACGCCTCCATCCTATTCCACCGCATCTTCGACCTCCTGCGAACTGCCCCATGGTCGGATCAGCGACATGCCCGAACGTTCGCCTGGATGGTTGCCGGCCTCCTCCTGACCTGCATTCCTCACCCAGCCGCGTGGTGCTCCTTTCGTGGTCTCCCGAGCCCGATACGCCCAGAGTCATGAACGACGATTCCTCCGCGCACTGACGTCTTCCACCGTCCCCTGGCGCGCGGTCTACCAGCACCTCATGCAGGTCGCACTGCGTGACTGGGGTGATGCCCGCATCACCCTCGCCCTGGACACCACTCTCCTGTTCAAACGCTGGTGCGTGATCTGCGTCTCCCTCCTCTACCGGGGGCGTGCCGTGCCGCTGTCCTGGCGTGTCATCCGTCATGGCAGTTCTACGGTGGGGAATCAGGAGATTTACCCTGTGCTGGCCAGTGTCCAGTGTCTGCTCGTTCACCTGCCACAGGTCGAAGAGGTCTGCATCTATGCAGACCGGGGCTTCCTGGATCACACGTTGATGGACGACTTCACCACCTTCAGATGGCGGTGGATGATGCGCGGCAAGGGTCCCATCCACCTCTTTGATCAGAACGGAGCGTCCTTGGGGCAATTTCAGTCACAGCTCAGCCAACACGGTCAGTTGGTCGTGCGGCATGGGGTGTACGTCACGGGGCAGAAGTACGGGCCCGTGAACATCGCGGCAGTGCGGCCCTTTGGGCAGCGTGATCCGTGGTTCATCGTGAGTAATCAGCCCTGCAACAGGCGAACATTTGCGGAGCATCACCAACGTACTCAGGTCGAGGAATCCTTCCTCGACCTGAAGAGCGGGGCATTCAACCTGGAGGATACACGCCTGGATCAGGCGCACCAACTGGAGAAACTCTGGTGCGTGCTGGGAATGGCGTACCTGATGGTCTTGAGCGAGGGAACTGCCGTCACGGAGGAGGGGAAACGACGGGAGGTCGATCCACACTGGACACGGGGCTTGAGTTATGCGCAGATAGGGTTGCGTGCCATTCGCCAGGCATTGACACGTCGAACGCCAGTCCTGGAGAGGCTGCGCCTCTCCCAGGCCTGTGATCCTGAACCGTCACGTCGTCGACGATCGCCATTCGGCTGGAACGTCGTTCAGGGTTTCTCATGATTTATGTCAGGCTCCCAGCGGAATCCGTATGAGATGGCGTGAGCAGGGGCGCTGTGAGGTCTGCTCCACGTCCCGTCGCGCCCGTGTCCCTTGAGCTTACCGATCGGTCAGGTTAGGCTGTCGGGCATGGCGACCCTGTACCTCGTGCTGCTGACCCTCCACAACCTCAACCGCTGGGTAATCCTGCTGACCGGCCTGTGGGCACTGTCTCAGACCATTCCCGGCCTGAGCAGCGGGCGGCCCTTCACGCCCGCCGACCGCCGACCCGTCGTGGCGTTCATGGGCAGCCTGCACCTGCAACTGGTGCTGGGCCTGATGCTGTTCGCGTTCATGGGCATGCAGAACATTCCGGTGTTCGCTGGCGCGCCCCGCGAGAGCTTCCAGTGGGAACACCTGGGCCTGGGCGTCCTGGCCGCCGTGTTCGCCACGCTGGGCAGCGTCCAGAGCCGCAAGGCCGCCAGCGATCCCCTGAAATTCCGCGCGGCCGCCCTGTGGACCGGCCTGTCCATGATCGTCATCCTGGCCGGCATTCCCTGGTGGCGGCCCCTGCTGCGCTTCTTCACGCAGTAACCGTTCCCTGCGGCGCCCGGCCCCCTTCCCCCGTGGCCCTTTCCCGCGTGGGCGGGGGCCGGTTCAGACCGGGGTGGGTCGGTCGGCGGCAGCGCGCGGCGCGGCCGGGACGTCCCGCCCGGCGCGCGGAGCGGGGCGCAGCAGGGCGAGCGCGACCCGCAGCCGCTCTGCCGGGCGAGGCAGGGCCGCGCTGAGCAGCAGCGTCCGCGCCAGCCAGCCCAGCCGTCCCCGCAGGATCAGACTCCTGCCCCCGCCCCCGGTCGGTGTGGGCAGGAGGCGCAGGTAGGTCACGGCGTTCCAGTGGCCCAGGCGCAGGCTGTGGGCCGTCCACTGGCCGTCCGGGACGGGCTGCGCCTCGCGGCGGCGCAGGGCGCGGGCCACGTTCCGCCCGGCGTGGGCGCCCTGCGCGGGCGTTCGGGCCGCCCAGACGTTCGCGGGGTCCGGAACGCGCAGGGTCGCGTCGGTGAGCAGGGAACCGCGCCCATCACGGGGCAGGCTCTCCGTGCCGGGCAGGACGGGCGGCGCGGCGTCGGCCGACACGGTCAGGTCGGACGGGTGCAGCCGGCCGTACTGGTCACGCACCCCGCCGCTCGCGGTGTGGACGGCGCGGGTCAGTTCGTGCGCGGTCACCCCGGCCGCCGCCAGCGCCGCCCGCACGGGTGAACCCACGCCCGGACGCCCGCCGGACAACTCGCTGCTGCACAGCAGGGTCACGCGGCCCGGCCCGCGCTCCGGGTCGCGTTGCCGCTGCCGTTCGCACGCGGCCAGGGCCAGTTCCACCCCGGCCCCGTCGCCGTCCAGTACGGTGACATGGGCAGGCCGGTGGGTGTCCAGGCGAGCGGCCAGCGGGCCGGTGTCCGCGTCCGGGCGGGCCTCGCTGAGAATCAGGTGATCGAAGCCCAGCCAGCAGGGACTGTGATCGGCGCGGCTCACCTGAAGGCGCTGCATGGTCAGGTCCGCCTGCGCCACCCGGCCCATCAGCACGGTCGCGCGCGGCATGAGACGGCGCAGGGGCGTGCAGAGGTGCTGCGCCGTCAGGTGTCCGGCCAGCACGTCGGCGTTCAGGCCGGGCGCACGGAAGTCCGGCGTGCCGCTGATCACGCTCAGGTGCACGTCACCGCTCCGCACGGCACTTCCGCAGGCGCGCAGGATCGCCCGGTACGCGGCCAGTCCGGCCGGGCCTCCTCCCACGATCACCACCCGCGTCACCAGGGAACGGCCGGGCGGCCGGTGGGATGGCAGGCAGGCGGGCCGGGTGGGGGGAGTAGCAGGCATGGCAGGAACCTCCAGGGTGAAGCGGCTCGGTGATCGGTCGGCAGGCAGCAGGTGGGAGGAATGGGCAGCGGTGTCTCCGAGTGTGCCCGTCCGGGCGTTACGGGGGCGTTAGCGTGAGCGGCGCGGCGGATCTCTCGCGGGTCATGTCGGGGGTCATGGTGCCCGGCCCACCATGACCGGGCCGTGATCAGCTGTCGGTCAGGTCCGCTGCCGGGCCGTTCGGCACGCGAAAAACCGCCACCGGCCGCAGGGGCGGGGTGGCGGTCAGCAGGGAGGGCCGGGTCAGCGGGCGGGTTCGATGATGACCTTGCCGGTCGTCTTGCGGTCCAGCAGGTCCTGGAAGGCGCGGGCGCTGTCGGCCAGGGCGTAGGTGGGGCCGACCTGCGGTGTGACCTTCCCGCTTCCGACCAGTCCGGCGAGGGCCTGCGCGGCCTGCATGGTCGCGGCGCGGTCGTTCATCAGGCTGGTCAGCCACAGGCCCGTGACAGTCAGGTTGCGTTTCATGAGTTCCACGGGGCGCAGGTTCGCCTGCTCGCGGCTGGCGTTCCCGATCACGATGATCCGGCCCTGCGGGGCGGCCATGTCCAGGCTCTCCTGGAAGCGTTTGCCGCCCACGACTTCCAGGATCAGGGGCACGCCCTTGCCGCCGGCCGCGTCACGAACTTTCTGCACGCGGTCCGGGTCGTCCTGGAGGATGGTCACGTCGGCGCCCAGGTCGCGGGCCAGCGCGAGTTTCTCGTCGGTGCTGGCCAGCGCGATCACGTGCATGCCCATCGCCCTGGCGAGCTGGATGCTGGCGGTGCCGAGCGCCCCGGCGGCGGCCTGCACGAGCACCCACTCGCCCTCCACGCCGCGCCCCAGGGTTTTCAGGCCGTGGTACGCGGTGAAGTACGACACGGGGAACGCGGCGGCCTGCGCGCCGCTCAGGTTCTCCGGGACGGGGATCAGCCCGGCGGCGTTCACGACCGAGTAGCGGGCCAGGGCGCCGCTGCCGCCCAGCGCGGCCACCCGCTGCCCGACCTGCACGCCCGTGACGCCCTCGCCGAGGGATTCGACGATCCCGGCGAATTCCATGCCCGGCGTGTACGGCACGCGGGTGCGGGTCAGGTACTCCCCGGCGACGCTCAGGACGTCCGCGAAGTTGATGCCGACGGCCTCGACCTCGATGCGGACCTCGCCGGGGCCGGGGGTGGGGGCGGGAACGTCCTGGAGTTCCATCACGTCTGGGGGGCCGAGTCGTTCGACCCGGATGGCCTTCATGGATTCACTCATGAGGCGCAGCATACCCGACTGTCACCCCCAAAGTGAACGTTGACGTACATCTTGAACGTGAACGTGTTTGACCGGGTTCAGAAATCGTGAAAAGCTAGGGGCCGAACCACAACCACATCACCCACCCATCAGGAGGCCCTACCGTGAGCACCCCCGAGTCCAGCAGCCAGCCCAGCCTCGTGCAGCAGTCCCGCGACGGCGACGTCCTCATCCTGACCATCAACAACCCGCCCGTGAACGCCTTCAGTGTGGGCGTGCCCGAGGGCCTGAAAGCCGGACTGGACGCCGCCGCAGCCGACGACAGCGTGACAGCCGTGGTCATCATCGGAGGCGGGCGCACCTTCGTCGCCGGGGCCGACATCCGCACCTTCGACCTGCCCCGCGAGCAGTCCCCGGACCTGCGCGGCACCATCGAGAAACTCGACGCGTTCACCAAACCCACCGTCGCCGCCATTCACGGCACCGCGCTGGGTGGCGGCCTGGAACTCGCCATGGGCTGCACGTACCGCGTGGCCGTGCCCGGCGCGCAGGTCGGTCTGCCCGAGGTGAAACTGGGCGTCCTGCCCGGCGCGGGCGGCACGCAGCGCCTGCCCCGCGTGGTCGGCGCCGCCAAGGCGCTGGACATGATGCTGAGCGGCAACCCCATCAAGGCCACGGAAGCCAGCCAGCTCGGCCTGATCGACCGCATCATCGACGGCGACCTGCTGGCCGGAGCGGTCGAGTTCGCCCGCGAGATGGCCGACACCCGACCCCTGCCGCGCATCAGCGAACGCAGCGTGCCCGGCGCCACGCCCGACGTGTTCGCCGCTGCCCGCCAGGGCATCAGGAAGACGCACCGTGGGCAGCTCTCACCGTCGCTGATCGTGGACCTCGCCGAGATGGCCGCTGCCGTTCCCTTCCAGGAAGGCTGGGACGCCGAGGCGACCAAATTCATGGAAGCCAAGGACAGCCCCCAGAGCCGTGGCCTGCGCCACATCTTCTTCGCCGAGCGGGAAAGCGCGAAGATTCCCGGCATCACGAAGGACACGCCCACCACGGAAATCAAGTCGGCCGGGATCATCGGGGCGGGCACCATGGGCGGCGGCATCGCCATGAACTTCCTGAACGCCGGCATTCCCGTCACCATCGTCGAGACGCAGCAGGAAGCCCTGGACCGTGGCCTGAGCGTCATCCGCCGCAACTACGAGAACACCGCCAAGAAGGGCCGCATGAGCCTGGAGGACGTCGAGGCGCGCATGGCCCTCCTGACCCCCACCCTGGACATGGGCGACCTGAAAGACGCCGACATCATCATCGAGGCCGTGTTCGAGAACATGGACGTGAAGAAGGACATCTTCACGCGACTCGACGGCATCGCCAAACCCGGCGCGATCCTGGCGAGCAACACCAGCACCCTGGACGTGAACGAGATCGCCAGCGTCACCAGCCGCCCCGAAAGCGTAATCGGCCTGCACTTCTTCAGCCCCGCCAACGTCATGAAACTGCTGGAGATCGTGCGCGCCGAGAAGACCAGCGACACCGTCCTGGCGACCAGCATGGCCCTCGCCAAGAAGATCAAGAAAGTCGGCGTGGTCGTCGGCGTCTGCGACGGCTTCGTCGGCAACCGCATGGTCCACCGCTACGGCGACGAGGCCCGCCAGATCGTCGAGGAAGGCGCCCGCCCCGAGGACGTGGACGCCAGCATGAACGCCCTGGGACTCCCTATGGGCCCCTTCCAGATGAGCGACATGGCCGGACTGGACATCGGGTACGCCATCCGCCAGCACCAGGCCAAGGTCGCCGGGCAACCCAAACCCGACGGCTGGCTCGACCGCATCGTCGAGACCGGCCGCAAGGGCCAGAAGACGCAGGGCGGCATCTACGACTACGACGAGACCCGCCGCCCCATCCCCAACGCCGACATGCAGAAACTGATCGAGGACTACCGCGCCGAGAAGGGCATCACGCCCCGCGAGATCACCCAGGAGGAAAGCACGAAGCGCCTCGCGTACTCCCTGGTGAACGAGGGCGCGAAAATCCTGGAGGAAGGCATCGCGCAGCGCGCCGGGGACATCGACGTGATCTACATCTACGGGTACGGCTTCCCCGCCTACCGTGGCGGCCCCATGCAATACGCCAGCGAACAGGGCCTGAAGAACGTGGTCGCGGACCTGGAGAAGTACGGCCAGACGCCCGCGCCGCTGCTGAAACGACTGGCCGAGGAAGGCAAGACCTTTGCCCAGTACGACGCCGAGAAGGGGCGGGCCTGACCCTTGAGCATGACGCCGTACCTCGCGCACGCCCTGCTCCCAGCCGGGAGTGACCTGACAGACGTGATGGCCAGGATTGCCGCCCAGGCTGGGGGTGTGCTGGCCGCGTCCGGACCGATCAGGGCGGCTGAGGTGCGTTTTGGCTCCTACCCGTTCTTCATTGCGATCGACGATGGTTCGTTGCCGGAATCGGAGTTCGGCGCGATCAGGGCGCACATGCTAGAGATCGTCAGAACCGACGCCGAACGCCAACGCGAGTACGTGGCTGTGGTGACTGTCAGCGGCCGGAAGCCTGATCCGGACATGGATCATTTCAACGATTCTCTCCTCCTGCTGGAAACCATCGAAGTCCTCTTCCCCGGCGCGATCCTGTTCGATCCGCAGTCCGGTAACCGAATCTGAAGGAGTACCAACCATGAAAGACGCTGTCATTGTTTCCACTGCCCGCACCCCCATCGGCAAGGCCTACCGGGGCTTCCTGAACGACACGCACGGCTCCGATATCGGCGCGCACGCTGTTCTGCACGCCGTGCAGCGGGCCGGGCTCGACCCGTCCGAGATCGAGGACGTGATCATGGGCGCCGGGAACCCGGAAGGCGCGACCGGCAGCAACATCGCCCGGCAGATCGCGCTGCGCGCCGGATTCCCGGTCAGCGTGTCCGGCGTGACCGTGAACCGCTTCTGCTCCAGCGGCCTGAACACCATCGCGCTGGCCGCGAACCACGTGATGACCGGTCAGGGCGACGCGTTCGTGGCGGGCGGCCTGGAAAGCATCAGCCTGACGCAGAACGAGCACGCCAACCAGTACCGCCTGCGCGGCGAGTGGCTGACCGAGCACAAGCCCGAGATCTACATGCCCATGCTTCAGACGGCCGAGGTGGTCGCAAAACGCTACGGCATCAGCCGCGAGGCGCAGGACGAGTACGCCCTGATGAGCCAGCAGCGGACGGCGGCGGCGCAGCAGGCCGGGCTGTTCGAGCATGAGATCGTGCCCATGACGGCCCGCATGAAAGTGCAGGACAAGGCCACGGGCGAGATCAGCACCCGCGAGGTCACGCTGAGCCTGGATGAAGGCAACCGCGCCGACACCACCCTGGAGGGCCTGAGCAAGCTGAAGCCCGTCATCGAGGGTGGCGTGATCACCGCCGGGAACGCCTCGCAACTGTCGGACGGCGCGGCCGCCGTGGTCGTCATGAGCGGCGACATGGCCCGCGAGCGCGGACTGGCCCCGCTGGGACTGTTCAAGGGCTTCGCCGTGGCGGGCCTGGAACCCGACGAGATGGGCATCGGCCCCGTGCTGGCCGTGCCGAAACTCCTGAAACGCCACGGCCTGAGCGTGGACGACATCGACCTGTGGGAACTGAACGAGGCGTTCGCCGTGCAGGCCCTGTACTGCCGCGACACGCTGGGCATCGACCCCGCCAAGTACAACGTGAACGGCGGCGCGATCAGCGTCGGGCACCCGTACGGCATGAGCGGCGCGCGCCTGACCGGGCACGCCCTGCTGGAAGGCAAACGCCGGGGCGCGAAGCATGTGGTCGTGACCATGTGCGTGGGCGGTGGCATGGGCGCAGCCGGTCTGTTCGAAGTGCTGTAAGCGTTATAGACAGGCGGGAGTGGGCTGTGGGGGTGACCCTGCGGTCTGCTCTTTCGTTGTGGGGGACCCCTCACCCACCCCTTTCCACGGGGGAGGGTGGGGGCGGCCCCTCCTGCTGTCGGCTCGTCACAATCGCTTAATGTCAAACGATTTACCCTGTGGGCATGACCACCACGCCCCTCACCCCGCACGGCCTGCACCACGTCACCGCGGTGACCGCCGACGCCCGCGCCAACCTCCAGTTCTACACCGGCGTCCTCGGCATGAGACTCGTCAAGAAGACCGTCAACCAGGACGACGTCACCGCCTACCACCTCTTCTTCGCCGACAGCGCCGGCACCCCCGGCAGCGACCTCACCTTCTTCCAGTGGCCCGTCCCACCCGAACAACCCGGTAACAACAGCGTCACCCGCACCAGCCTCCGCATCCCCGACGGCACCCTCGACTGGTGGCACGCGCACCTCAGCGCCCACGGCCTGACCGTCACGCCCACCACCCGCCACGGCCGCCCCCACCTGGACTTCAGCGACCCCGAAGGCCAGCGCCTCAGCCTCGTGGAAGGCGGCCCGCACGGCACCCCCTGGGAAGGCAGCAGCGTCCCCACCGACAAACAGATTCACGGCCTCGGCCCCAGCGAACTGACCCTCCCGAACCTGTTCCCCACCACCCGCGTCCTCGAACGCGCCTACCACATGACCCCCGCCGGCACGTACCCCGACCCCGAACAACCAGGGCGCACCATTCACGTCTACGCCATGCACGACGGCGGCCCGCACGCCGAACTGCACCTGCGCATCGACCCCGCCATGCCCCCCGCCCGCCCCGGCGCCGGCGGCGTCCACCACATCGCCCTGCGCGTCCAGGACGACCAGTACCACGACTGGAACACCCACCTGACCAGCCTGGGCCTGCGCACCAGCGGCGAAGTCGACCGCCACTGGTTCCACAGCATCTACTACCGCGAACCGCAGGGCATCCTGATCGAACTCGCCACCGACGGCCCCGGCTTCACCGTCGACGAACACCCCGACCACCTGGGTGAAACCCTGATCCTCGCCCCGTTCCTCGAACCCCGCCGCGCCCAGATCGAAGCGGGCCTCACCCCCCTCAGCTGAACCCACAACAAAACCGCCCCCACCAGTCAACGGTGGGAGCGGCACTCACAGGTCAGAAATCAGGAGCAGTTTGCCACAGGAAGTGCCTGAACACTCTGGCGCACCGGGCTCTTCGTACCGTCCGACGACTGCGCCTGCACGTCCACGAACGTCGCCCCCTTGACCGTGAACGTATTCACGGGCGTCACCACGATCGCCTGCGCGCTGATCCCGCCTTTCCCAACGCTCAGCGGCGCAGTGTTCGGCCCGACCACGAACTCGAACACAGAAGGGTTCCCTGAATACAGGTCCCCCAGCGGCTCCGAGTACACCGTGCGCGTCTCCATGGAATCCCGGCCCACCAGTCGCGCCCCCACCAGATCGACCGTGCCGTCCCAGTCGAGCGTCACGCTCAGGCGCGTGTTCCAGTTGTCGCAGATGATCGAAGTCCCTTTAGGGTAACGCGTGCCCGTCGCCGTATCCACGTAATCAGACGGCAGCGTGTACTGACTCTGATACGAAAGCAGGCGGAAATTCCGCACCGGATCAGAAGTGCCGATTACCACAGTCGCTCCGCAACTCGCCAGGATGCCCGCCAACCCGATTGCCGCCAACGCCAGTTTCTTCATACCTCTCACTGTGCCCGCCGAACCTGACCGGGACGTGATGAACCCCTCAGCAAACCTGAGAACAAGAACAAGCCCCCGCGCAAAGCAGGGGCCGAAAGTGTGAAGCTGGGAATTACTGGCTGAGCGGCTGAGCGGTGCTGGTGAGGGTGCACTTACTGTAAACGTCAATGTTGCCATCGCGGCCCAGGTACTGGCTCGTGATGGGGAAGGTGTCGCCACCAGTCGTGTACACCAGAATCTCGGCATGGAAGCTACCGACTCTGTCACGACCGTCCACGGTTACATTACGAGGCTCTCTGAACTGGGGGTTGGGGCTGACGATGATGCTCGCGGGGATCAGATCATTGCTCGCGGATTTAAATTCGAAAATAGCCTGATAGTCGTTGTTGGAGTTCTTCTTCAGATTAGCAGCCTGAATTGTCTGGGTTTTCTTTGTTCCAGAGGCTCCAACGATAGCCACATCCACCTTTGAGAGGTTGCCAGCAGCTGTGAAGTTGACGACCACCTGGGTGTCCGTCGCACGTCCGTCCGTCGGGTTGGTAATCCGGTCACAGCCCACGAAGCGTACGGGGTCAGCTCCTGCAACCTTGTACTCCGTCGTGACCTTGCCCATAACAGCATTAGTCCCATCTGGTGCAACACCGAACGAACCGCAACTTGCCAGAATGCCTGTCAATCCCACCGCTGCCAGCATCAATTTCTTCATGCCTCTCACTTTGCCTGTCGAGTCTGATTTGCACGTGACGCGCCACTGAGGAAACCTTCAGTTCCGTGAATGCTGCGCGGCGGGGCAAAGGGGCGGCCCACCGCCGGGCGTGCCGGGGCGGGCCGTGTGGCGCGGCGGGTCAGGCCATGCTGAGGGGGGCGCTGAGGGCGGCGGCCTGCGGGTCCAGGCGCGGCACCTGCGGCAGGGGGTGGCCGTCCGGACCGAGGACGGTGCCGTACATCATGTGCGGCGTGGCGTGGTCGATGCGGACGCGGTACACGCCGGGGCCGGTCGCGCCGATGGCGGCGGGGACGATGGTGGGGTGGTTGCCGCGCGTGTGGCCTTCGAGGAAGCCGTCGCTGTGCGCGTCGCCGCGAATCAGGACTTCCTGGGTGGTGCCGACCTTGGCGGCGTTCTTGCGGGCGCTCCAGTCTTTCTGCCTGGCGATCAGGCGTTCGAGGCGTTCGGTTTTCACTTCGCGGGGCAGGTCGTCGAAGTGCTTGTAGCTGGGCGTGCCGGGGCGGGCGCTGTACGCGAACATGTACGCGCTGTCGTACCCGACCTCGTCGTACAGGCTGAGGGTCTGCGCGAAGTCGTCCTCGGTCTCGCCGGGGAAGCCGACGATGATGTCGGTGGCGAGGACGACGTGCGGGAGGTGTTTCTTGATGTCCGCGACGTGCGCGAGGTACTGCTCGCGGGTGTACTCGCGGGCCATGCGGCGCAGGACGCTGTTGCTGCCGCTCTGGACGGGCAGGTGCACGTACTCGCAGATGGCGGGCGTGTCGGCCATGGCGGCAGCGACGTCCTCGGTGAAGTTCATGGGGTGGCTGGTCGTGAATTTCACGCGGCGCACGCCACTGCGGCCCACGAGTCGCAGGAGGTTCGCGAAGGTGGGGTATCCGCCCAGTCGGGCGCCCTGGTCCACGCCGTACGCGTTGACGTTCTGGCCCAGCAGGGTGACTTCCTGCACGCCCGCCGCGAGTTGCAGGTCCAGTTCACGCAGGATGTCGTCCGGGTGGCGGCTGACCTGCGGGCCGCGCGTGGTGGGCACGATGCAGTACGTGCAGTGGTGATCGCAGCCGCGCATGATCGTCAGGTGCGCCTGCAACTGCCCGGCCGGGGCGGGCGGGACGTGGTCGTGCAGTTCGTCCCGGAACGCCAGTCCCCAGAAGCGCTCGTTGCTTTCCAGTGCCTTGCCGATATCCAGCAGGCTGCCCGGCCCGAGCAGGATGTCCACGCCGAACTTGCGGGCCATCTGCTGCCCTTCTTCCAGCTGCGCGAGGCAGCCCATCATGCCGATCACCAGGGGGCGGCGGGCCTTGATCTTGCGCAGGTCGCCCAGCAGACTGCGGACCTTCTCGACGGGTTTCCCGCGAATGGCGCAGGTGTTCAGCAGCACGAAATCGGCGACGTCCACGCTGTCCACGATGTCTGCCCCGAAACTCACGAGTTGCGACTGGACCAGATGCGTGTCGTACTCGTTCATCTGACACCCGTAGGTGACGATCATTGCCTTCATGTGTGTCTCTCCTCTCAGCCGGTCGGATGGATTCCGGGGCCTTTGCCTGCCCGCTGTGTCGCGCTGGGCGGTCGGAGGGCAGTCTAGCGGACGGGCCCGGGGTGCGGAGGCGGCTCAGGGCTGTGCTGGCGGGATGGGCCGCAGTTGCAGGGTGTACCCGAGGGCTTCGCGGCCCAGGAGGACGGTGCGCAGGTGGCCGTCCAGGGTGACGGTGCCGTCCTTGTCACGCCGGATGAGGTACAGGTTGGCGCGGTGGGTGCCGTTCTCGTAGAGCTTCAGGGTGAGTTCGGTGCCGTCGGCGAGGCGTTTGAAGGGGCCGTTTCCCGCGTAGACTCGGCGGCTTTCGAGGTTGACGAGGCTGCCGCTGGCGCGTCCGTCGCGTTCGACGAGGCCGAGGGTCAGGCGGTACGGGACGCGTCCGGTGGGGCCGACGCCGACGCCCTCGTACACGCCGCTGATCTGCCGTTCGAGGGTGGTGGTGGGCGGGAAGTACGCGCCGAACGCGCAGCCGCTCAGGGCCAGGGGGAGCAGCAGGGCGGCGGTCACGGTGAGGGGAGCGGGGTGGCGGCGCATGGGCCGCAGCGTACGCACCCCTCATGAAGCGGGCCTGATGCCGTGCGCCTGATGCGCTGTGGGTGCGGTCAGCGTTCCGCGCGCAGGATCAGGGCGTGCCTCACGCCGCCCACGGTCAGGGTGCCGCTCAGGATGGTGTCCGTGACGGTGGCGCTCAGCAGGCCGCTGGCCCTGAGGGGTACGTTGCTGACGCCGAAGCCCAGCAGGCTGGCGTTCAGGCGGGGCGTGTCGCCGGGGTCGACGGTGGCGGTCAGGGTGGCCGCGCCGCCGGGTCTGGGCAGTTGCGTGCCGCGCAGGAGGAAGGTGCCGCCGCTGGTCAGGTTGCGGTACTCGCCGCGCGCCTCGTGCGTGACGGGGTCCACGGTGTACGTCACGCGGATCTTCTGTGGGGTCAGCAGGAACCGCGCCTCGCCCGCATAGGAGTACACGGGTTGCGCGGCGGGTTGCGTGGCGGGGGCACAGGCGGCCAGCAGGACGGCCAGAGGGAGGGCGGCGCGCTTCACGCAGGCTCCGGCATGCCCGTGGCGGGGGCGGTGTCCAGCGCGTGGGCCAGGGCCAGCAGCGTGTCGTCCTGCCCGTGCCGCCCGACGAGTTGCACGCCCACGAACGGCTGCCCGCCCGCGTGGTGCGCGGTGGGCAGCGCGGCGGTCGGGGCGCCCAGCAGGCTGAACGGCGCGGTCAGGCGCAGCACGGCGCGGCGCAGCGGGAGCGGGCCGCCCGGCAGGTCCACCTCGTCCTGCCCGGTCAGGGGGGGCGGGGTGGGCACGGCGGGGGCCAGCAGCACGTCGAAGGTGTCCAGCAGGGCGTCCAACCGCTCGCGGTACGCGGCGCGGCGTGCGAAGGCCGCCTGCACCTCGTCGGTACTCAGGGTCGCGCCCTGCCGCAGGGCCGCCAGCGTGAACGGCAGGAAGCCCGGCCCGTCCAGTGTCAGGGCGTCCCGGTGAACGGCGGCCGCCTCGCTCAGCACGATGGGCGAGTACGCGTCCAGCACCTCCGGGAAGTCCACGGGCGTCACGGTGGCGCCCAGCCCCTCCAGGGTGCCCGCCACGCCCAGCACGGCGGCGTGCACGTCCGGCGTGACCCAGCCGTCCGGCAGCCACAGGCCCACGCGTCGTCCCGCCCAGTCCTGCGGGGGGACGGGCTGGCCGGTCAGGGCCTCGTGGACGCGGATGATGGTGCGCAGGTCCCGCGCCAGCGGCCCGGTGTGGTCACAGGTGCGGGACAGGGGCAGCACGCCCGCCTCGCTCCAGTCGGCGTGTCCCTTGGTGGGCTTGAAGCCCCGCACGCCGCACCACGCGGCGGGCACGCGGATGCTGCCGCCGGTATCGGTGCCCAGCGCGAACTCCACCTGCGCCAGCGCCACGCTGACGGCCGCGCCGCTGCTGCTGCCGCCCGGCACGCACTCCGGCCGGGTGGGGTGCGCGGTCCCGCCGAAGCCGTTGGCGCCCGTGATGCCCAGCGCGATCTCATGCAGGTGCGTCTTACCGACTGCGCTGGCCCCCAGCTCCAGCAGGCGGCGCACCAGCACGCTCTCGCCGGGGTCCGGGACGGGCGCGCGGGTACTGGCGTGCAGCGGCCAGCCGGGTACGCCGAACAGGTCCTTCACGCTGAAGGTCAGGCCCGACAGTGGCCCGCCGGGCACGCCGGGCAGGGGAGACGCGGGCCGGAACGCCCAGGCCCGCTGCGGGTCCGGAAGGGCAGAAGTGGCGTCGGTCACCCGCACAGCGTAGCGTCCCGGCGCGGTCCTGCCCCGGTGCTCATACGGACTCCGATTGAATGGGCTGCAAAGCCCATTCAATCCGAGCGGAGCGAGTAGGAGAAAAACGGGTTCCGGACGTGGAGCTGGCAGATCGGTGGTGTTCCGATCTGTCAGCGAAGCAAACGGAATCCGTATCAGAACGGCAGGATGGGCGCCTGCTTCCATTGCCCCTGCGACAGCGTGAACGGCCCGAACTGCTGCAATCCCAGCGGCCCGAAGTTCGCGGTGAAGCCCCCATCCACCCGGTACGTGACCAGTTGCCCGCGCGCGACCTTCAGGAACGACGCGGCGGTGTTCAGCGTGACCGGAATGGACAGGTCCGCCCGCTGGTTGCTCACGCCCCGCGCCGCGATATCGACGTTCGGGAACGATACGTCGCCCACGGCCGCCCCGTCGATGATCAGCGTCCCGGCGATGTTCGCCATGCGCAGCGGCACCGGGTTGGGGTTGGTCACCTGCAGGTTCATGCTCAGGTTCGCCACGGGGGCGCTGCCGAACCCGCCGGGCAGCGTCAGGCTGGTCAGGGTGACGTTCTGCACCTCCACCTGCGGCACCTGAACGATCTGTTGCAGCGGCGCGCAGGCACTCAGGGACAGGGCGGCGGTACTCAGGGCGGCGACAGGCAGCAGGCGCATACCGTCAGGCTACCCCGCCCCCCGCACGGGAACCTGACCGGGCGCGTCAGGTTCGGCGCGGGTGCGGAGGCGTGAAGGTGACAGGCATGAACGTGACAGGCGTGAAGGGAGCGGGGCTGGAGGGGGCCGGGCCGCTGCGCTACGCTGCCCGCATGCGACCCACCCTCCGTTCCGGCCGTTCCCGTTCGCTGCCCGTCACGCTCGGCGCGGCGCTGCTCGTGTCGTCCGCGCAGGCCGCCACGCTGGACTTCGGCGTGTCGTACCGCGCCCCGGACGCCGGACTGTGGGGCCGCGTGGGCGTGTCGGAGCTGGACCTGCTGGGCGGGCAGGTGTCGGCCGCCGTGGGCAGCCGCGCGGCGCAGGTCGGGTACGCCCGCAGCCTCAGCCTGCCGCCGCTGGGCGCCGCGACCGCCCGCACGGACCTCGCCGTGACCTGGCAGGGCGGCGTGCGCCTGGACAGCCACGCCAGCGCCGGGGTGGGGCCGGTCGCCCTGAACCTCGCGGGCGCGTACTTCACGGCGCCCATCACGGACGTGGACCCGCTCGCGCCGTTCGCGCAGGCCCCGGCGGACCTGCGGGAGCGCGGCTGGAACGCCTCGCTGGGCGCCCGGTACCGCGTCAGCCGCGACCTGATCGCCGTGGTGGGCGGCGAACTGGGCGCGCAGCCGCACCTGAGCGTGGGCGTGGAGGGCCGCCGCCTCCTGACGCGCCCCGTGCCGCCCAGCGACGATGGGACGGATCCGGACGCGGCAGAGGAAACCCCGGTCCCTGAACCTGCCGCCCCGGAGACAGTCACCGACCCCACCACGACCGACCCCACCACCGACCTGCCGACCACCGACACCCCGGAGGCCGATCCCCTGGGCGTGGACGACGCCATGGGCATGGACGACACCCTGCCGGACACCAAACCCACCGGCACCCTGACCTGGCGGGCGGGCGTGCTGGCCGGGCGGGACGTGCTGGGCCTGACCGGCGGTGTCAGCTACGCCACCGAGAACGGCCTGAGCGTGGGCGTGGACGCACTGGCGGGCCTGAACACCTTCGGAGTGACCGGCAGCCTGTCCGCACCGGACCTGATCGGCGAGGGCAGCAGCGTGCGCCTGTATGCCGCCTACGAGCCGTGGCGGACGGTCAGCTCGCCGCTGCGGACCGGCCTGAGCGCCAGCCTCCTGGCGGGGAGTGGCACCCTGACCCTGGACGCCAGCGCCGGGCGCACCCTCCAGGGTCAGGCGGGCTTTGGTGTGCGCATGGGGTACACCCTGCCGCTGCCCTGAGCGATGCCCTGACCCCCGCCGGGGGAGAGGCTGGCCGCTGCTGGACCGCTCGACTGTGTCCAGCAGCGCTTTTTTCCGCCCCTGCATGAACTTCCCATCAGCCGCGCGGCCCCCTTCTCATGAGGGCGGACGGGATACTGCCGGCATGAAGAAGCTCTCCCTGACCCTCCTGGCTCCCGCCCTGCTGGCCCTCGGTTCGGTCGCCAGTGCCCAGACCGCGCAGGACATCATCAGCCGGGTGGACGCCACCCAGAAGGCCGCCAGGGACGTGTCGTTCCGCCTGAGCGGCAACGCCACCCTGGACACCAGCAGTCAGAAGATCGACATGACCATCAAGGCCATTCCCGCGCAGAACGTCGCCCGCGTGCAGTTCGCCGCGCCGGACGCCCTGGCCGACAACGTGGTCGTGGCCGACAAGAACGAGATCCGCCAGTACCTGTTCCTGACCAACCAGATCACCGTCACCAGCGCGCAGAAAGCCGCCAGTACCGCCGGCCTGAGCCTGGACTTCACGCAGCTGAGCAACACCGCCAGCATGCTGAGCAGCTACAACGTCAAACTGCTGGGCACCAGCGGCAGCGCCGGCAAGCGCCTGTTCCAGCTGGAAGCCACGCCCAAGAACGGCGGCACCGACCGCACCCGCGTGTGGATCACCGAGGCCGGCTGGCGCCCCACCCGCATTCAGATCCTGAACAGCGGCGGCAAGACCCTGGCCGACCTGAACGTCTCGAACTACCGCGTGAACGCCGGACTGACGGCGGCCAGCATCAAGGCCCTGCCGAAAGACGCGCAGATCATCCGGCAGTAACCGTTCTGCGGTGCATGGCGGCGGCCCGGTGTTATACGGACTCCGATTGAATGGGCTGCAAAGCCCGTTCAATCCGAGCGGATGCGAGTAAGAGAGAAACGGGTTCCGGGCGTGGAGCCGGCAATCCGGTGAAGTTCCGGATTGTTGGCGAAACAAACGGAATCCGTATTACAGAAACACCGGGCCGCTGGCCGTGCTGGCCGGAGCCGCGCCATGAAAAAACCCCCGCCGGGGTGGGCGGGGGGTGTCGGTGAAACTCCGGGCGCTCAGTTCAGGACGCGGCGGGCGCCGTCGTAGCGGTTGGCCCAGTACGAGTTGCTGAACAGGGGCTCCACGACCGTGCGGCCCTGGTAGGAGTTGGCGTTGGCCATCATGCCGTCGCCGAGGTAGATGCCGACGTGGCTGGCGGTGCGGCCCATGGTGTTGAAGAACACCAGGTCCCCGGCGCGCAGGTCGCGGCGGCTGACGGGGCTGCCGACCCGCCACTGGGCGGCGGCGGTGCGGGGTAGGTTGATGCCCATCTGGCGGAACACGTTCATGGTGTAGGCGCTGCAGTCGATACCGCCATTGCCGTTGCCGCCCAGCACGTAGCGGATCCCGAGGTAGCGGGTGGCGGCCGAGCGGATGAACGTGCTGCCCCGGGCAGCGGGGGCGGCGGCAGTGGTGGCGCGGGCGGCGGGGGCGCTGGCGGCGCCACTGACCGTCAGTTTCTGACCGACGTTGATGGTGCTGCTGTTCAGTCGGTTGAGTTTCATCAGCGTGCTGGCGTCCACACCGGTGGCCTTGGCGATGGAGTACAGGGTGTCACCGGCCTTGACGGTGTAGGTAGCGGCGCTGGCGGTGCCACTCAGGGCAAGTGCGGTCAGAAGTACGTGGGAGAGTTTCATCGACGCCTGAAGTTTAGCGTGCCTTTATTTATTTGTCCTTCATTCATGGGAAAACCGGCCCCCAGTATGCGCCTATACGGTGTTTATGCGTGCGGGAGCCGGTGGGCTGAGGGTCAACTGACCGCCCCAGACTCAGCTTTCTCAGGAAAGGGCTCATGCGGAGCGAGTAGCGTCTGGCCCCTGTCAGGCACCTCCGAACGGCATTGAAGGTTTTTTCACGCACTCACTGAGTGCTCATAATGAGGGAGGTGGCCTGGAGATGCTCCTCCAGATCTCCGAATCGAGCAGGGCGACTACCGGCACAAGCAGCGCGCCGAACTGAAAACCGCTGTGATCACCGCTGCCAGTGCACGCGGCCTCCGCAGGAGCGTGCTGCCGCCCCGGCAACGACGGGCGTGTTTCCCGCCGACTGTCGCCCGCACCGCCGCAACGCCTATACTCGGCGCAAGCACTTCCGCTCTCGACGGCCACCCGGCCCCACCAGCCCACCACGGTGCATTGGAGGACAGCATGAAGGAAACCATGACCACCGAACAGATCCAGACCGGCCTGAAGCACTACCGCCGCATTGCCCGGCAGGACATGCTGCGCGCCGCCGAAACGCCCCACCCGGACGCCTTCCTGAAACACGCCGAGAGCCGCCGTGAAATCTACGCCCGCCTCGGCACGCACGCCGAAACGCACGCCCCGGACGAGGTGATCGCCCACGCCCTCGACCTGTACCGCGCGCTGCCCTTCGTGACCGGCACGCCCGAACACGAACACCCGGACATCAAGGGCCAAGAGAACGCCCTGGAGAACTTCTTCCTGCTGATCGGCCTGGACCCCAAAGCCCGCCGTGAGGCCCGCAGCAAACGCCCGAAACTGGCCGCCGTCCAGGCTGCCCAGACCGTTCAGGCCGGCTGACCCGCCCGCTCAGGTAGCGCCGCGCAGGTAGTACCAGCAGCAGCACAGACCAGGAGTACGACCAGCAAGGGACGCCCCGCACGGTTCGGGGGCGTCCCTTGCGCTGTTACGCACCCCCGGCCGCCCTATCCTGCGGGCGTGACCGACCCGCACCCCGCCGGCACCCTCTCTGTCGGTACCCTCGCCACCCTGGAAGGCCAGAACCGCGCCTGCCGCGCCTGCCACCTGCGGCCCGGCTGCACGCAGGTCGTGGTGGCCGAGGGCCGCGCCGACGCCCCGCTGCTGATCGTGGGTGAAGGCCCCGGCGCGCACGAGGACCGCGAGGGCCGCCCCTTCGTCGGGCCGGGCGGGCAACTGCTGGACCGCATCCTGCACGCCGCCGGGATCGGGCGGGACGAGGCGTACCTGACCAACGTCGTCAAGTGCCGCCCCCCCGGCCACCGCGACCCCCTGCCGCACGAGGCCCGCACCTGCGCCGCCCACTGGCTGGAACCGCAGCTGACGCGGCTGCGTCCGCGCGTGATCCTGGCTGTCGGGCACACCGCCGCCGCCTACCTGCTGGACACCCGCCTGAACATGAGCGCCCTGCGCGGCCAGTGGTTCCGGTACCGGCACGACGACGGGCAGGGCGGCACGTACGAGGCCCCGCTGATGCCGCTGCTGCACCCCGCCTACCTGCTGCGCCGCGACACCCGCGCGCCCGGCGGCCCCAAGAGCCTCACGTGGCGCGACATCCGCGAGGCGGCGGCCGTGCTGCGCGGCGACCACGAACCGCAGCAGTTCGCGGACCCCGCCCCGCCCGACATGCAGGGCCAGCCCGGCCTGTTCTGATACGGGCCTGTTCTGATACGGACTCCGATTGAATGGGCTGCAAAGACCGTTCAATCCGAGCGAAGCGAGTGAGAGAGAAACGGGTTCCGGACGTGAAGCTGACAAGCCGGCGATGTTCCGGGTTGTCAGCGAAACAAACGGAATCCGTATGATTCCTGCCCTCAGCGTCTCTCTGCTCCCACCGTCACCGGGCGGACACCCGCCCCCGCCGCCGCCCGCTATGCTCGGCGCATGCCTCACCCGGAATTCGTTGGACTTGTCAACTCATTGCAGGCGACCGCCGAGGCGGCCCTGGGCGACCTGAACGCCGCGACCGCCAGTGCCGCCCGCGACGGCCTGCTGGAGGAACGCCGCGCCCGCCAGACCGCCGAACGCAGCCTGAAACTGCTGACCATGCTGGCCGAGAAGACCCGCGGGAACCTCGACTTCACCGAGGCCGACCTGCTGACAGACGCCATCGGCAGCGTCCGCGAACGCCTGAACGCCGCTCCGCAGGGCGGCGGGGCGCAGAACTGACGTGCGCGCCACCCTGCAACGCGTGACCCGCGCCACCTGCACGGTCGAGGGCGAGGTCACGGGGCAGACCGGTCCCGGCCTGCTGGTCCTGCTGGGCGTCGCGCCCGGCGACACCGAGGAAACGGCCCGCGCCATGGCCACCAAGATCGCCAAACTGCGGATCTTCAACGACGAGAACGGCAAGATGAACCGCAGCGTCCAGGACATCGGCGGCGGTGTGCTGAGCGTCAGTCAGTTCACGCTGTACGCCGACACCCGCAGCGGCAACCGCCCCAGCTTCACGGGGGCCGCGCCGCCCGAACAGGCCCGCGCGCTGTACGGCACCTTCAACGCCGCGCTGCGAGGGCTGGGCCTCCCGGTCGGCGAGGGGGTGTTCGGGGCGCACATGGTCCTCGACCTGACGAACGACGGCCCCGTCACCCTCACCCTCGACCTGTAGACCGGCCGGTCAGGTGCGCCTCTCACGCTCGGCCCCTATCCTGCGGGGCATGAACCGCCGCTCCCTGCTGCTGACCGCGCTGCTCCTGGTGGGCGGCGCGGCGGCCTACACCGTCAAACCCGGCGACACGCTGTACTCGATCTCCCGCGCCAACGGCACCACGCCCGAGGCGCTCATGAAACTGAACAACCTGGGGAGCACGACCCTGGAAGTCGGGCAGCAACTGCGCCTGCCGGGGGAGGCCGCCGCGCCCGCCCGGCCCGGCCTGCCCGCCCCGTTGCCAGCCGATCAACTGACGCCCACGCCACCCACCGCGCGTATCGCGGGCGTGAACGTCACGGTGCCCGCCAGCCTGCGCATGGGCGAGGCCTTTACCGTGCAGCTCAGCGGCGCGCGGGCCGCGCAGGCCACTGTGCGTTTCCCCAGCGAGATCGGCGAGGACGTCCGCAAGCCCGCCGAGATCCTGAACCCCGTCGGGGCGGCCGGCGAGTACGTCGTGCCGGGCCGGGTCGTGCTGGGCAAGACCACCCCGGTCGTGTTCGAGGTCAGTGTGGGCGGCGAACTCGTGCGGGGCCGCATCCCGGTCGTGGGCCTCGACCAGCCCATCCAGCACCTGAACCTCTCACCGCAGGTCAGCGGCGTGCTGCAGGACCCCGCCCGCAAGGCCGAGGACGCCCTGGTCGAGAAGGCCTACGCCCGGCGCACCCCACAGGCCTGGTCGCGGCCGTTCGCGCCGGCCCTGAAGGGCGCCGCGCCGACCAGCAGTTCCTTCGGGCAGCCGCGCACGTACACGGCGGGCGGCCCGGTCGCGTACCACTTCGGCACCGACTACCCCGCCAGGACCGGAACGCCCGTCCTGGCCGTGAACGACGGCACGGTCGTGATCGCCGGGCGCTACCCGGTGCGCGGCGGGCTGGTCGTCATCGACCACGGCGCGGGCGTGACCAGCCTGTACTTTCACCAGAGCCGCGTGACCGCGAAGGTCGGGCAGAAAGTCACGCGCGGCCAGAAGATCGGCGAGGTCGGCAACACCGGCCTGAGCGCCGGCGCGCACCTGCACCTCGAGATCCGCGTGCGGGGCGAGGGCACCAACCCGGCCAGCTGGATGAACCGCCTGTGGCCCCGCTGAGCTGAACGCCCCTCCGGCCGGGCAGCGCTATGCTCCGCGCATGACCTCCGCGCCCGGCCACCCCACAGGCGACCTGCCCCGCACAGGCGAGCTGCTGATCGTCACGCCGCACCCCTCCGGGCAACTCCCGGCCGACGTGCTGCGCGACATGCTGGGCGACGACGCCTTCGACACGCCCCGCCGCGAGGCGTTCCTGCGCCGCATCTTCCTGGACGGCGACCCGTACACGGACCTGCTGTTCAGCGTGCCCGGCGCCCGCCACGCCCAGGCCCCCTGGAGCCGCTTCGCCGCCGACCTGAACCGCGAACGCGACGACCTCGACGACAACGGCGTCCTGAAAGTCATGGGCTTCGACCGCGCGCCCCTGTACCCGGCCGGCTGGACGCCCGGCGACGACACGCGCGAAACGCGGCTGCGGCGCATCTGGGACCCCTTCGACGCCCAGCTGACCGCCGAACTGCGCGGCGCGCGCCTGATGATCGTGGGGCACTCCATGGCCCCCACCGGCCCCGCCCTGGGCAATGACACCGGCGTGCCCCGCCCCGCCATCTGCCTGATGCCCGGCACGCCCGCACAGCCCACCTTCCCGCACGCCCTGTGGAGTGAACTGCAACGCGCCTGCCAGGACGCCTTCGCGCCCATCATCGCCGCCAGCCCCGACCCGCGCGTCACGATCGGGGAACCCTGGGCGACCGACACCCTCAGCCGCGCGCACAGCGAACGCAGCGGCGTGCCCGCCTTCGGCATCGAATTCAACGCCGGCCTGTACCTGCAAGGCGGGCAGCCCATCGACCCGACCATCCGCGCCCTGAACGCCGCGTTCGGCGTGTTCGCGCACGCCGCCCTGACCCTGCTGCGCTGAAACTGCTGCCCTGCTGAGGCCTGCCCGCTACCGGTTCAGGCCTCGCGGGTCGCCAGCTCCCGGATGACGCCCAGCAGTTCCTGCGCCGCCGCCGGGTCCGGCACGCCGGTCAGCGCGTCTTCCAGCAGGGTCAGGCCCTCGCGGGCCAGGGCGTCCGCGTAGGCCTGCGCGTGGGCCACGCTGCCGCTCTCCAGCAGCCACCCGTGAATCTGCGCGATCACGGCCGGGTCCTTGTCGGGGCGGTCGCGGCGCATCTGCTCCAGGAACACCTCGCGCTGATCGTGCGGCGCGTGCGCCAGCCAGTGCAGCACGATCAGTGTGCGTTTGCCTTCCAGCAGGTCCCCGCCGATCTCCTTGCCGTACTTGACGGGGTCGCCGTTCAGGTTCAGCACGTCGTCCCGGATCTGGAAGGCCGCGCCCAGCGCCAGTCCCGCCGCGTGGAACCCGGCGTGCGGCTGCGCTCCCGCTGCCAGCGCCCCCAGTTGCAGTGGTACGACCACCGTGTAGTACGCGGTCTTCAGGCGCACCATCTCGAGGTAATCGTCCTCGCGCAGGTCCCAGCGGCGGCCCTCCACCCAGCACAGGTCCAGGTGCTGCCCTTCCGCCGTGCGGTGAATCATGTCCAGGAAGGCCTGCATGCCGCCCGGCACGCCCGCGCGGTGCACGGCGGCCCACATGTACGCGTGCAGGGCGTCCCCGGCATTGATGGCCAGCGGCACGCCGTGCAGGCGGTGCAGGGCCGGGCGGCCCCGGCGTTCCTCGCTGTCGTCCTCGATGTCGTCGTGGATCAGCACCCAGTTCTGGAACATCTCCAGCCCGGCGGCCAGCCACAGCGCCGCGTCCCACGGCGTTCCCGGCGTGGGGGCCGCCTGCGGCTGCGCGCCGTGCACGCGGGCGCTGGCGAGCAGCAGTTCGCTGCGGATGCCCTTGCCGCCGCGCGCGGGGTAATCGCGCAGCATCCCGTAATACCCGGTCAGTTCCGGACGGTCCGACCGTTCGGGCAGCAGCGAAAACACACGGGACAGCAGATCAGCACGCATCGCCGCGCAGTCTAGAGCAGCGGCGCCACCGGAAGCGGGCGGGGTGTTCGGAGTGCGCGCAGCCCCCCCGGCGCAGAGCGTACCCGACAGGACAGTTCCGCCCGCAACGGTGGGCGAGCATACAGGAATGAAGCTCAAGCGCACCCGCCCAGACAACCAGACCGAGCTGCCCGCCCGCCGCCGCCTGCGCCCCCTGACGACCGCGCTGCTGATCGGCGGGCTGACCCTGGGCGCCGCCGCGCTGGCCCAGACAGCCCCTGCCTCGCCCGCGCCTGCCCAGGTGCAACCGGCCGAGCCCAACCGGCCCGTGAACCTGCGCGCCGCCGTGAGTGGCGAGCGGCGGTACCTGACCATCCCGAATTTTGGCCGGGTCGCGTACTACGCCGATGACCGCGGGCAGGGCCGACCGCTGGTCCTGACCAGCAGCGTGAACGCCGCCGCCAGCGCCTACGAGATGAAACCCCTCTGGGACGCCTACGTGGGCACCCGCCCGGTGTACGCCCTGGAATGGCCCGGTTTCGGCAGCAGCGACCGCCCGGACGTGACGTACACCAAGGAACTCATGACGGCGGCCCTGAACGCCCTGATCGCCGAACTGAACACCGACGTGGACGTGGTCGGCCTGAGCCTGGGCAGCGAGTTCGTGGCCCGCGCCGCGCTGCTCGACCGCCGGGTCCGCAGCGCCGTCCTGATCAGCCCGAGCGGCCTGGGCAGCCCGCGCGGCGGCACCCAGGAAGCCACCGCCGACGACGGCGGCCAGCAACTGTACGACCGCCTGAACACCTTCAGTACGCCGCTGTACGCCGTCATCCGCACGCGGCCCAGCATCCAGTACTTCCTGAGCCGCTCGTTCCGGGGACCCGTGGACGGCGGCCTGATCGACTACTCGCTGGACACTACCCGCCAGCCCGGCGCGAAGTACGCCCCGATCTACTTCATCAGTGGCCGCCTGTTCACCGCCGACGCCTACGCCGACCTGTACAGCCGTCTCAGCATCCCCACGCTGGTCCTGTACGACCAGGACGGCTTCGTGTCCTTCGAACGCCTGCAGGCGTTCACCCTGCAGGCCGGCGTCCGCGCCGTGCGGATCGAGGGCACGGACGGACTGCCCCACTTCGAGAAGACGCCCGAGGTCAGGGCCGCGCTGGACGCCTTCTGGGCCGCGCTTCCCTGAAGGCCCCCCGGTGGGGGCGGTCATGTCACCCCACACATGAAGGCAACTGCCGGTACACGCTGGAGTCAGTTCAATTATCGTGTTCTGAGTACATGAACACCCCGCCCCCCGCCCTCTCCCCACTGGACACCGCCTGGGACGCCCGTGACGCACAGCCGTCCCTGGCCCGCGCGCTCGTCCAGCCGGAACTGGGCGGCCCGGACGACCCGCAGGCCGGCGTGATCGCCGGATACCTGCTGTGGCGGGACGGCGCCCTGCCCGACGCGGTCGAACGCGTCACGCTCAGCCTCAACCGCCTCAGGCTCGAGCCGCCCAGCGTGTGGCTGGGACGCGGCCTGAACATCCTCGCGGCTCTGCAGAGCCAGCTGAACCGCCCGGACCTGGCCGTCTCGCTGTACCAGGAGCAGGTGGACCTCGCCCGGCACATCCGCGACCCGGAACTCTCCGCGACCGCCCTGCACGACCTGGGCGTCGAACTGCGCTTCAGTGACCCGGAACGCGCCCGCCAGCACATCACCGAGGCGCTCCTGATCTTCCAGGGCATGAACTACGCCCACGGGGTCGCGGTCGCGCACACCAACCTCGCCGATTTCGCCCAGCGTGCCGGCGACCACCACGTCACGCTGCACCACACCGCGCAGGCGATGGCCTTCCCGTTCATGGACCAGCAGCCCACCCTGGAAGTCGAGGTGCAGGCCGCGCGCCTCCACGCCCTGAGCGCCCTGAACGACCCGGCCGCCGCCGAGCCCCGCGCCCGCCTGGAACACTTCGGCCGGTCCCACACCAACCCGGAAGTGCAGATCACGGCGCGCCTCGCCCTGGCCCGCCACGCCCCCCCGGCACAGATCGTCGCGCTCCTCACGCCCGCCGTCGACACCGCCCGCCGCCTCGGCGAGCACGTGAATCTGCCCGTCCTGCACGAGGAACTCAGCGCCGCGCACGCCGCCCTGGGCGACCACGCCGCCGCCCTGCACCACCTGAGCGAGACCCTGCGGCTCGAACGCAGCCGCCACGCCGCCGAACGCCGCCAGAACCTCCAGAGCTTCGAGGTCCTGCACCGCATCCAGGCACTCCAGGACATCGCCGAACAGGAACGCCACCGCAACGACGAACTGAACGTCCACCTGCAGGAACTCCGCGCCCTGAACCGCCGCATCCGCGAACTGGGCCGCACCGACCACCTCACCCAGCTGACCAACCGCGAACACCTCTTCCACGAGGGCGAACGCCTCGCCGCTGCCAGCACCCCCCAGCGCCCCCTGGCCGCCGCCATCATCGACATCGACCACTTCAAACGCATCAACGACACCTGGGGCCACCAGCTGGGCGACACCGTCCTGCAACACACCGCGCAACTGATCCGCAGCGTCGCCCGGCCCGGCGACGTCACCGCCCGCTACGGCGGCGAGGAATTCACGATCCTGCGCCCGGACGCCACCGCCGCCGACCTCGCCCAGACCTGCCAGGAACTGCAGCGCCGCATGCACGCCCACCCCTGGCAGGACATCATCCCGGACCTGCGCGTCACCCTCAGCATCGGCGTGGCCGACACCGCCCACTCCGCCCCGCCCGGCCCGCCGGACTTCGACGCCCTGGTCGGCGAGGCCGACCGCCGCCTGTACGCCGCCAAGAACGCCGGCCGCGACCACATCCGCGCCGAAGCCTGAACGTCACCTCAAGCCCACCCACCCCGCCTGCTCACACGCAGCTGACACCCTGGGGTATGACCCTGCTCTCCGTCATCGGCTTCATCGTCCTGCTGCAGGTCATCACCGGTGTGGTCCTGGGCCTGTGCGTCGCCTACCTCGCCCTGCGCGGCCCCCGCCACAGCCTGAACACCACCCGCCAGCTCAACCGCTACCCCACTCCGCAGGCATGGAAGGCAGTCCAGTCCAACCAGCGTGGCCCGCAGGCCGGCGACTGAACCGGACTCCAGGCGGGTAGCTCGCGGGGACCAAGTAGACGCCGACTCGCAGAGGCGCGAGGGCGGGCTGAAGCAGCACGGCGGCCCCACCGCCCGCATGGGACAGGTGGGGCCACGCCGGTTGGGTCGTCAGCGGACGACGATGTTGATGATGCGGCCCGGCACGTAGATCTCCTTGACGATCTCCTTGCCTTCCATGAAGCGCGCGACGTCCGGGACGGCCCGGGCGGCGCTCAGGGCTTCTTCCTGGGTGGCGGTCTTGGAGATCGTGACCTGTCCGCGCACCTTGCCGCTGACCTGGACGCCCATGGTGACGGTGTCGCGGGTGGCGGCGGCCTCGTCCAGGGCGGGCCACGCGGCGGTGTGCACACTGCCGTCCTGGCCGCGCCCGGTCCAGATTTCCTCGGCGATGTGCGGGACGACCGGGGCCAGCAGGCGCACGAAGATGTCCAGCGCCTCGTCCCAGGCGGGCGTGCCGAACGCGGGGGCGCGTTTGGCCTTGACCAGCGTGTTCGTCAGTTCCATCAGCGCGGCGACGATGGTGTTGAAACTCAGGCGTTCAAAGTCACCGTCGATCTTTTTCAGGGTGCTGTGCACCGCGAAGCGCAGGTCGGCCTCGCTGATCGTCTCGGCGGGGCCGGTGGGTTTGTCCTCGAAGTACAGGTTCCACACCCGCGACAGCCACTTGGCGGGACCGTTGATGCCCTGCGGGTCCCACGGGCCGCCCAGTTCCCACGGCGCGATGAACATCAGGTACGTGCGGACCGTGTCCGCGCCGTACTCGCGCACCAGGTCGTCCGGGTCGACGACGTTCCCGCGCGACTTGCTCATCTTCTCGCCGTCCTCGCCCAGGATCATGCCCTGGTTGCGCAGCCGGGCGAAGGGTTCGCTGTGCTTCGTCAGGCCCATGTCACGCATGACCTTCACCCAGAACCGCGAGTACAGCAGGTGCAGGATCGCGTGCTCGATGCCGCCCGTGTACAGGTCGACGGGCATCATGGGGTCCTTGGCGGGGTCGAAGGGGCCCTCGTGGTAGTCGGGGCTCAGGTAGCGGTACATGTACCAGCTGGAATCCACGAAGGTGTCCATGGTGTCGGTGTCGCGCTCGGCGGGGCCGCCGCAGACGGGGCAGGTGGCCGTCATCCATGCCTTATCCAGTTTCAGGGGGCTCTGGCCGGTCGGGGTGAACTCCACGTTCTCGGGCAGGCGCACGGGCAGCTGATCCTCGGGGACGGGCTGCGCGCCGTGCTCGGGGCAGTGGACGAAGGGAATCGGCGTGCCCCAGTAACGCTGGCGGGCGAACAGCCAGTCGCGCAGGCGGTACGTGGTCTTGGCCGTGGCGATCCCGCGCGCTTCCAGTTTCTCGACAATGCCGGCGATGCTGGCCTTCCCGCCGGGCAGCCCGTCGAACTCGCCGCTGTTCACGATGACGCCCTCGCCGGTGTACGCCTCCTGGGCGTCAGGGGCCATCGGCTCGCCACCCTCGGGCCGGATGACTTCCGTGATCTCCAGGCCGAACCGGCGGGCGAACGCGAAGTCACGCTCGTCGTGCGCGGGCACCGCCATGATGGACCCGGTGCCGTACGTGACCAGCACGTAATCCGCCACCCAGATCGGTAACTGGTGACCGGTGATGGGGTGCGTGGCGAAGCTGCCGGTGAACACGCCGGTCTTCTCGCCCTCCTGCTGGCGCTCCACGTCGGTCTTGCGGCCGGCGGCGGCCACGTACGCCTCGACCTCGGCGCGCTGTTCGTCGGTGGTCAGTTCTGCCACCTTGGCGTGCTCGGGGGCCAGCACCATGAACGTCGCGCCCATCAGGGTGTCCGGGCGGGTCGTGAAGACCGTTTCCGGTCCGGCGGGCGTGTCGAAGGTCACCTCGGCGCCGACCGACTTGCCGATCCAGTTGGTCTGCATCAGCTTGACCTTCTCGGGCATGTCGGCGCCGCTGAAGTCCAGCAGTTCCTCGGCGTAGTCCGTGATCTTCATGTACCACTGGCTCAGGTTGCGTTTCTCGACGGCCGTGCCGCAGCGTTCGCAGTGGCCGTTCACGACCTGCTCGTTCGCCAGCACCGTCTGGTCCTTCGGGCACCAGTTCACCAGACCGCCCTTCTTGTACACCAGCCCGCGCTTGTAGAACTCGATGAAGAACCACTGGTTCCAGCGGTAGTACTCGGGGTCGCAGGTGGCGAACTGACGGCTCCAGTCGATCATGGTGCCCATCGCCTGGAACTGCCCGGTCATGCGCTCGATGTTCGCGTATGTCCAGGTCGCCGGGTTGGTGCGGTTCTTGATGGCGGCGTTCTCGGCGGGCAGACCGAAGGCGTCGAAGCCCATCGGGAACAGCACGTTGTACCCGCGCATCCGCAGCCAGCGCGCCCGCGCGTCCGGCGCGACGTTCGCGTACCAGTGACCGATGTGCAGGTTTCCGCTGGGGTACGGGAACATCGTCAGGGCGTAGAACTTCTCGCCCGGCGCGTTCTCGTCGAAGCGGTACAGGCCGCTGGCCTCCCAGGTGTCCTGCCATTTCTTCTCGATGGCGTGCGGGTTGTAGCGCTCCATGCGCGGCTCGGCAATGTTGATCGGCTGGGGGTCGTTCATCTGGGTCATGGGAACTCCTGGGTTGATAGTGGATGCTTGATGGAAGCACTTGCAGTTGCTGATGCTGAGGCTGGTCTACCGACCATCATCAAAAAAAATGCCCCGGCAGTCAGCCGGGGACGCTCGAACGGACCTGGGCAGTCAGTCGAGGCGTCCCCGGATGGTAAGCGCAGAGCGGATCATGCCTGAAAGTGTAGCGCACCGCCCGGCCGTTCGTCACGCCGGCGGGCCAGCATTCAGTGGGCCGGTCAGCGGGCCGGGGTGCTGCTGAGCGTCACGAACGTCCCCGCCCCCTGGTGCGCGGCGAGGTACAGCACCCGCTCGCGGCCGCGCGTGAGGACCACCTCAAGCTGCACGCCGTCGTCGGGCCGCGCGGTCAGCTGCGTGAACCCCCCGGCCTTCAGGACGTCCAGGACCGCCTCGGGTTGCCAGTCTGGGAAGCTGAACTGCTCGACGCGGGTCTGACCGGCCCGCACCTCGGCGCGCACGCTGCGCGAGTCCGGGCAGGTGGGAGTCGCGCCCGCCGGGACCGCGCCCACCTCCCACACCTGTCCGGGCTGCGCGAAGCAGTACAGCTCCCCGCGCCAGCGCGCCCCGGACTGCCACCACCCGGCCGCGCCTGCCACCACCACCAGCGCCGCGACCACCCACCCCGTTCGTCTCATGTCGCGCAGGCTACCCCGGCCCCCCGCGCGCCGCCCAGGGGCACCCGGCCCCCAGGCGTGGCCCAGCCCGGCTACTCAGCCCAGCGGCGGGGCCAGCAGGCACAGGACGCCCAGGCCCAGCACCGCGACCGGCGCCAGCGCCGCCAGCCCGGCCGCGCCGCACAGCGTTCCCAGCAGGGCGGGAGTCAGGGCCGCGCCGAACGCCGCCTGCCCCGCTGCACCTGTTCCGGGCAGCGTATCGCCCAGCCAGGAGTGAACGGCGTGCGCCGCCCAGGGGCTCAGCAGCGCCGTCAGGGCCACCGCCGCGCCAGCCCCGGCCAGCAGGGCGCCCAGCAGGCAGAAGGCACCCAGGCCCAGGCCAGCCGGCAGCGAGGCCAGCAGGCGGGCCGTGCGGGCGTCCAGCGGCGCGCCCGCCGGCAGGGTGGGGGGCCGCACCGCCAGCGTGACCGTCAGCGGGAGCGCGGCCAGCGCCGGGGCCCCGGTTGCCAGGGCCGCGCCGCCCAGCAGCGCCGGCAGCAGGGCCAGGGGGCGGTTCAGGACGGACAGCGCCGCGCGCCACAGCAGCGCCCCGGCGGGTGTGGCCCGCCGCAGCGGGGGAGACCAGGGCCGCGCGGGCCGGTGCCCGTCGGCCGTCATGACCGGGGCGGGCAGGCGCAGGCGGCGCGCTCCGACCCGCAGCGCCTGAATCTCCAGTTGCCGGTGCAGACGCGGGGGCAGATCGGCGTGCAGGGAGCGGCGCCACGTCCACGCGGCGGCTGCGCCGGTCAGGGCCGCGCCGACCGGCAGCAGCGCCGGGTGCAGCAGGCCCGCCAGCGGCAGCAGCGTCCCGGCCAGCAGGATCGGCGCGGGCCGCCCCGTCAGGCGGGCGGCGTGCGCCCCGGCCCGCACCAGCGCCACGCCGGGCGCCAGCAGCGGCAGGGCCGAGGCGACCGCCCAGCTTCCGGCGTGCCACGCCAGCAGCAGCCCCCCGGCGGCGAGTCCGGCCAGCAGCCACGGTGCAGCCGTCCTCAGCAGCGGCCAGAGCAGCGCGGCCCACGGCGCGGCGGGCGACCGCAGCCAGCTCAGGTCCGCGCCGCCCAGGGTCAGCGGCGGGCGGCCAGACCGGGCGCTCAGGGCGGCCAGCAGCAGGCCCGCGCACACCACGGGCAGCAGCAGCGCCAGCGGCAGGTCCAGCGGCGTGGGCCGGTACGTCTGCCACAGACTGACGAGCGCGATCAGGGCCGCGCCGCCCAGGTACGCCGCCATCAGCGGCAGCCCGGCGGCCCGCCACGCCCCCCAGGTCTGCCGCCACGCGCGGCGGGACGCCCGGGCCTGCGCGGCCCACACGGCCCGTTCTGGCGGCCCGGGTCGGCCGCTCACGCCACGTCCAGCGTCAGCGTGCGGGGGTGCAGCGGGGCCAGTTCGTCCCCGTGCGTCGTGACGATCAGCACCCCGCCCGCCTGCGCCCGCTCCCGGACGGCCCGCAGCAGCGCGTCGCGGGCGGCGGTGTCCAGCGTGCCGAACGGTTCGTCCAGCAGCGTCAGCGGCAGGCCCAGGCCCAGCGCGGCACTCAGCGCGACCTTCTGACGGGTGCCGCGCGACAGGTCCTGCGGCCACGCGTCCAGCCAGCGGTCCAGTCCCAGCGTCCCGGCCAGGGCCAGCAGCGGCGCGGCCGGGCGGGACCACAGCGCCGCCGTGAACTGCAGGAACTCCCCGGCGTTCAGGTCGTCCGGCAGGGGCGCGTCGGTGGACACCCACGCCGTCGCCGCCCGCGCCGTCCGGCTGCCCGGCACGTCGCCTGCGACCCGCGCGCCGTCCACGCCCCCCTGCTCGCCGGCCAGGGCGCGCAGCAGCGTCGTCTTGCCGGCGCCGTTCGGGCCGTGCAGGTGCAGCACCTCGCCCGCCCGCAGGGTCAGGCCGGGCAGCTGCGCCAGCGGACGCCCGGCGACCACCAGCGGGCCGGGCGGCAGGAACAGGGCCGGAACGGGCGGCTCAGACGTGGGCGGTTCGGGCGGGGGCGGCTCAGAGGGCGGCGGCGCGGTCAGGGATGACGGGGGCATCTGCAAGGACGGTACGGTCCCGGCGGGGGGGAGGTTCCCACACCCCGCGCCCGGCCTCTATGCTGCGGGCATCATGAAGCGAATCCTGACGCGGTGGCTGCCGCGCCTGCTGGCCGGACTGCTGCTGCTCGCGGGCGTCCTGGCGGGCGTGGTGTACGCCCTGACCGACCACCCGAAACCTGTGCAGGCGGCCGACCTGAACTGCCCCGACTCGGCCCCCACCCTGCGCGCCGGGCAGGCCGTGCGGGTCATGAACTGGAACGTGCAGTACCTCGCCGGGCGCGGGTACGTCTTCTTCTACGACACCCTGAACGGCGACGGCCCCGACACCCGCCCCAGCCCCGGGAGCCTCGCCCGGACGCTGGACGAGGTGACGCGCGCCATAGAGCAGGAGAAGCCCGATCTGATCCTGCTGCAGGAGGTCGACCGCGACAGCCGCCGCACCGACTACCAGGACCAGCTGGCGCTGCTACAGGCGCGGCTGGGCGGCGCGTTCCCCTGCGCGGCCACCACGTACTACCACCGGGCGGCGTTCGTGCCGCACCCGTCCATCATGGGCCGGGTGGGCCTGAGTCTCGTGACGCTCAGCCGCTACCGCCTGGACACCGCCACCCGCTACCAGTTGCCGCGCATCTGCGGCGATCCGGTCACCGTCGCGTTCAACTTCAGGCGGGCGGTGCTGGGCGTGACCCTGCCCGTGCAGGGCGGCGCACCCCTGAGTGCCTTCAACACGCACATGGACGCCTTCGCGCAGGGCTGCGACACCATGCAGCGGCAGGCGGCGTTCGTGAACGACCTGCTCGGCGCTGCGCCGACCCCCTGGGTGATGGGCGGGGATTTCAACCTGCTCGGCACCCGCGCCGCCTACAACCGTCTGCGCGAGCGCGAGCGGGCGTACTTCAACCCGCAGACCGAACTGGCCCCGCTGCTCGCGAGGTTCGCGTCGTTCCCCAGCCCCGCGCAGATCGACAGCGGCAACCCGGCCTTCTTCACGCACGAGGCGAACGACCCGGCCGTGGGCCGCGCCGACCGCACCATCGACTACTTCCTGTACTCGCCGGACCTGCCACGCGCCGACGAACGCGTCCGGCAGGACCGGCCGAAGATCAGCGACCACTACGCGATGCTGACCACCGTCACCCTGCCCTGAACGCAGGGCGGGGAAGCGGCCGGCCCCGGTTCACCCAGGTCGGCCGCTCCCCCGCCGCCAGCTCACTCCTGGCTGGTGATGAAGGGCAGGTTCCGGTCGAACTGCGCGCGGTCCAGGCCGTAACCGTACACGAACGCGTCGGGAATGGTGAAGCCCAGGTACTCGACGGGAATCTCGACCTTGCGGCGGCTGGGTTTGCTGAGCAGCGCCGCGATCTTCAGGCTGGCGGGGCCGCGCCCTTCCAGGTAGTGCAGCAGGTAGTTCATGGTGATGCCGGTATCCACGATGTCCTCGACCAGGATCACGTGCCGGTCACTGATCGGGAACTGCAGGTCCTTGACGATCCGGACCTCGCCGCTGCTCTGCTTGGCGTTCCCGTACGAGCTGGCCTGCAGGAAATCGATGGTGCAGGGCATGTCGATGGCGCGCACCAGATCGGCGTGGAACATGAACGCGCCGTTCAGGACGCAGATCAGGTGCGGTTCCATGCCGTGGTAGTCCTCGCGGATTTTCGCGGCGATTTCGTGAATGCGGGCCTGAAGTTGGTCCTGCGTGATCTGTACGGGGCCGTTGCCTGGGGCGAGACTCATAGGGGATCAGGCTAACACGCCGCGCCGCCGCGCTGACCGGGGCGCCGCCGGCTTCTGGCCTGCCGGGCAATGCTCTATGCTTCGGCGCATGTCTGTTCTGATACGGATTCCGTCTGTTCCGTTAACAACCCGGAACAACACCGGGTTGCCAACTCCACGTCCGGAACCCGTTCGACTCCCGCTCGCATCCGCTCGGATTGAACGGTTCTTGCAAACCATTCAATCGGAGTCCGTATGAGTGCCCCTGACCTGACGCGCGTTCCGGGCGTGCTGGGCCGCATCGTGGACCTTCGCGCCGGGGATTACCGGGACGCCGATCCGGCCCTGGGCGAGGCCCGTCCCGCCGCGCGGCGCTTCGAGGCGGCGCTGCGCGCCCCGGGCCTGTCCCTGATCGCCGAGGTGAAACGCGCCAGTCCCAGCCAGGGAGCCATCGCGCCGCTCGACCCGGCCGACGCGGCGCGGGCGTACGCGTCGGGCGGCGCGGCGGCCCTCAGTGTCCTGACCGAGCCGCGTTACTTCGACGGGAACCGCGAGGCGCTGCTGGAGGTGGTCGCCGTGACCGAACTCCCGGCGCTGCGCAAGGATTTCGTGGTGCATCCGGCCATGCTGCGCGAGGCGGCCGACTGGGGCGCGTCGGCGGCGCTGCTGATGGTCAGCGTGCTGCACGAACACACCGCCGAGTACCTGGGCGCGGCGCACCACCTGGGCCTGGACGCCCTGGTCGAGGTGCACGACGAGCGCGAACTGGACATCGCGCTGGAGGCGGGCGCGCGCATCATCGGCGTGAACAACCGCGACCTGACCACGCTGGAGATCGACCTGAACGTCAGTCCGCGCCTGATCCGCCGGGCGCGCGAGGCGGGCTTCAGCGGCGTGCTGGTCGCCGAGAGCGGCTACCGCACCCCGCAGGACATCGCCGCCGTGCGCGGGCTGGCAGACGCGGTGCTGGTGGGCAGCAGTCTGGCGGGCAGCGGCGACCTCGCCCGCGCCGCGCGTGACCTCATGACCCCGTGACCGATGACTCCGTGACCGATGACCCCGCGACTGGCCCAGCCGACATCAGCCCCGACCAGACCGACACCCTGACGCTGCTCGGCACGGGCGACAGCAAGCGCGTGCCGCGCTTCTGGTGCGCCTGTCCCGTCTGCGCCGAGGCGCGCGGCGTGGACGGACAGCCCGGCGTGAACCGCCGCACCCGCACCGCCACGCTGCTGCGCTCGGGCGGGCAGTCGGCGCTGCTGGACGCCGGGCCGGACACGCACGCCGGACTGGCCCGCCTGAACGGCCCGCTCGTGCCGGACGCGGTGTTCATCTCGCACGCGCACAACGACCATCTGCTGGGCCTGGGCGACCTGCTGGACTATGTGCGGTACGCCGCCGGGCGGCTGCGGGTGTACGCCCCGCCGGAGGTCGTGCCGGAGATCGCCGCGCGCTTCCCGTACGCCTTCCCGGCGGGCGAGGGGGGGCCGGTGCAGCCCATCCCGGCGCAGGGCGTCCCAGTCGGAGGCGTGGTCGTGCGGGCCTTCCGGGTGCCGCACGGCGCGAACGGCCACAGCCATGCCTACCGCCTGGACCGCCCCGCCGGGGCCGGGCAGGCGGGCTGGTCGGCGGCGGTCGTCACGGACGCCATCGGGATCCCGCCAGAGCTGGCCCGCGAGTGGCTGCGCGCGCCCGGCGGGGCGGGCCTGGACACCCTGCTGCTCGGCACGTCCTTCGAGGACGAGTCCGGCGCCCCCCTGACCGGCCGCAGCGTGTACGACGTGCGCGAGGCCCTGACCCTCCCCTGGGCGCAGGCGGCGGGACGGGTCGTCCTGACGCACCTGTCGCACGGGGTGGACGTGCGCCGCGCCGGTCACCTGCCGCCCGGCTGGCAGTACGCCCACGACGACCTGACCGTGCCACTGGCCGCCGCGCCCCGCCCTGCATCCGCACAGGCCGCCCCGGCGCCCGCCCTCGCCACGGGCCTTCCGGCCCGGCCCCAGCAGGAACCGTAACTTTTGATGGTCGCAGCTCATCCGCCTGTCGCCTACACTGGGCCGCGATGACCGCCGCAGTTCACCCACCCCGCTACCTGCGCTGGCTGATTCTGGGCGGCGCACTGCTGCTGATCGGCGGCGCGGCCCTCCAGCCGGACGTGCGCGAGTTCCTGGGCCGCGCGTACGCCGCCCTGACCAGCAGCGATCCGCGCGTCACGCACGCCTTCGTGGACGGGCTGGGCTGGGCCGGACCGCTCGCCCTGATCGCGGGCTTCGTGTTGCAGGCGGTGCTGCCGGTGCTGCCGGCGCTGGTCATGACCGCCGTGACCGCCCGCGCCTACGGCCCCTACGAGGGATTCCTGATCGTGTACCTGGGCACGCTGCTGGGCGCGGCCGCCGGGTACGGCCTGGGCCGCCTGCTGGGCGACACCCTGGTCCGCACCCTGGCCGGCGAGAGCGCCCGCCGCGCCGCGCACGACTTCGCCGCCCGCTACGGCCTGCAGGGCGTGCTGATGGTGCGCCTGATGCCGGTCCTGTCCGCCGACGTGATGAACCTCGTGGCGGGCGCGGCCCGCATGGGCTTCCGGCCGTTCATGATCGCCACCGCCATCGGGGCGCTGCCGGTCACGCTGCTGGTCGTGTGGCTCAGCGGGGACACGCAGCGCATGCTGTGGGGCCTGGGCCTGCTGTCGGGCGTGGTGGGTATTGCCGGGCTGATCCGCTGGCTGCTGGCCCGCCGCGCCGCGCGTCCCCCGCGCCCCTGAACGGCCTGCCCCTCTCCGCCCCGATCAGCGCGAGTTTGGTTACACTGCACTGAACATCCGCGCAGCGGACCGCAGGAGGCAGGAGCACATGACTGAAAGCAAGCAAGGCGCGCAGGCGTCAGCCTATGAACGCGCGGGCGTCAGCATCGACGCCGGACACCGCGCCGTCCACCTGATGAAAGACGCGGTCGCCCGCACCCACACGCCCAACGTGCTGGGCGGCCTGGGCGGCTTCGGCGGCCTGTTCCGCGCCGCGTTCGGCCACATGGAAGACCCGGTCCTGGTCGCCAGTACCGACGGTGTGGGCACCAAGACCAAGGTCGCGGTCCGCACCGGGCGCTTCGGCGGGCTGGGCGGCGACATCGTGAACCACTGCGTGAACGACATCCTGGTGCAGGGCGCGCGCCCGCTGTTCTTCCTGGATTACGTCGCCATGGGCAAACTCTCGCCCGAACGGGTCGCGGAGGTCGTGACCGGCGCGGCGCAGGCCTGCGAGGCGCTCGGCGTGGCGCTGCTGGGCGGCGAGACGGCCGAGATGCCCGGCGTGTACGTGGACGGCGAACTGGACATCGTGGGTACCATCGTGGGCGTCGTGGACCGCCCCGCCCTGATCACCGGCGCGCGCATCGAGGCGGGCGACACCGTGATCGCGCTGCCCAGCTCGGGCCTGCACACCAACGGCTTCTCGCTGGCCCGCATGGCCCTGGACGACCTCGACTGGAACGAGGCGCGTGAGGACCTGAACGGCCAGACGCTCGCGGACCTGCTGCCCGTCCCGCACCGCTCGTACCTGCCGGCCTTCGACGCCCTGCAGGCCGCCGGGGTGGATGTGCGCGGCATGGCGCACATCACGGGCGGCGGCCTGATCGACAACCCGCCCCGCGTGTTCCCCGCCGGGATCGGCATGCAGGTCGACACCGGCAGCTGGACCGTGCCGCCCGTCTTCGAGCTGATCGTGGCGCGCGCCGGTGTGGAACGCCAGGAAGCCTTCCGGGCGCTGAATATGGGCGTGGGCTTCCTGTTCATCCTGCCCGCCGCGCAGCAGACGGCGGCGCTGGACGCCCTGCGGGCCGCCGGCGAGCAGCCCTGGGTGATCGGCCAGATGACGGCCGGTCAGGGCGTGACCTTCACGGGAGCCGTTTGACCAGGCGGCTGGCCCCCACCGGGTTCGCCGCGCCGGACCGCGCCACCGCCACCGAATTCTGGGTCGTGCGCCACGGCGAGAGCACCTGGAACGCCGACGGCCGCTACCAGGGGCAGACCGACGTGCCGCTCAGTCCCATCGGGGTGTTGCAGGCGTCCAGCCTCGCCGAGCGGCTGACCGCGCAACCCTTCGACGCCGTGTACACCAGTGACCTGAACCGCGCCGCGCAGACCGCCCGCATCGTCGCCGAGCGCCTGCACGGCGCGCCCCCCGTGCAGACCGACGTGGGCCTGCGCGAGATCGACGTGGGCGAACTCGCGGGCCTGACCATCCACGAGATCCGCGCCCGCTTTCCCGAGTACCTGCAGGCCCTGAGCGCCGAACCCTGGAGCACCCGCCGCCCCGGCGGGGAGAGCATGGAGGACCTGTACGCCCGCAGCGGCGAGGCCTTCACGCAGATCCAGGCGCGGCATCCCGGTCAGCGGGTGCTGGTGTTCACGCACGGCGGCGTGGTCCGCGTGGCGGTGGGTCTGGCGCTGGGCGGCGTGCCCGCCAACGCCTGGGCGCGCCTGAGCGTGTCGAACACCTCGGTCACGCGCGTCCTGCTGGGTGCGGGCAGCGGCATGCTGCTGGGCTTCAACGACGACGCCCATCTGGAAAGCCTGCTGGAAGCCACCGAGGCCGACGACGTGCTCGGACAGGCCCCGTAAGCCCGCATCTCCCGTCTGTGCGCGGTCGGTCCTGCCCTGGGACCGGCCGCGCTGCGTCTGTGGCAGAAGGGCAGGGCGGCGGTCGGGATGCGGTGCAAAGATGCACCCCGTCCGCAGGAGCGCGTCCCCACCCACTGCCGGGCGGACACTCGGGGCAGGACCGCCGCTTCCTCTGCGCCGCGCCCGGACGGTCCGGCGCGGCCCGCTCCCAGCGGCGGCAGGTGAAGCCATGACGCACCCCGCTCCCCTCACGCTCCCCGGCCTGCCCCTCACCCCACTGCGGCCTGCCCCGCACCCGGCTCCGGCGCTGCCGTCTGCCCCGGCGCTGCCGCGCATCATTCAGGGCGGCATGGGCGTGGCCGTCTCGGACTGGCGGCTGGCACGGGCCGTGTCCATGACCGGCGAACTGGGCGTCGTGTCCGGCACCGGCATCGACACCGTGCTGTTGCGCCGCCTTCAGGACGGCGACCCGGACGGGCACGTCCGCGCGGCCCTGAACCACTTCCCGGACGCAGCCCTCGCGGCGCGCACCGTGCAGCGGTTCTTCCTCCCGGCGGGCCGTGCGCCGGGGCAGCCGTACGCCCGCGTGCCGCTGCCCACCGCCGAACGGCACCGCGACGCCTGGGAACTGTCCGTACTGGGCGCGTTCACCGAGGTATTCCTGGCCCGTCAGGGGCACGCGAACCCGGTCGGCCTGAACCTGCTGACCAAGTTGCAGCTGCACACCCTGCCGTGCCTGTTCGGGGCAATGCTGGCCGGGGTGGACACCGTGATCATGGGCGCCGGGATTCCGCGTGACATTCCGCGCGTGCTGGACGCTCTGGCCGCCGGGCAGCCCGCCACCCTGAGCCTCGACGTGCGCGGCGGCGACCCCGTGCCCCTGACCCTGGACCCGGCCGCATACGGTGGGGCGGGCGCCGCCCTGACCCGCCCGAAGTTCTACCCGGTGGTGTCCTCGCACGTGCTGGCAGGCGTCCTGGCCCGCAAGGCCAGCGGGCGTGTGGACGGCTTCGTGGTCGAGGGGCCGACGGCCGGGGGGCACAACGCCCCGCCGCGCGGCCCCCTGACCCTGGACAGCAGTGGTCAGCCGGTGTACGGCGAGCGGGACGGGGCGGACCTGCCCGCCCTGCGCGCCCTGGGCCTGCCGTTCTGGCTGGCCGGCAGTCACGGCACCCCGGACGCCCTGGCGCGGGCGCTGGCAGCGGGCGCGGCGGGCATTCAGGTGGGCACGCTGTTCGCCTTCGCCGCCGAGTCCGGCCTGCGTGCCGACCTGAAAGCCGACGTGCAGGCCCGCGCGCACGCCGGGACGCTGGAGGTATTCACGGACCCGCTCGCTTCGCCCACCGGGTTTCCGTTCAAGGTCGTGAACCTGCCCGGCACGCTCTCGCAGGCCGGAGCGTACGCGGCGCGCGAGCGGGTGTGCGACATCGGGTACCTGCGCGAGGCGTACCGCACCCCACAGGGGGGCGTGGGCTGGCGCTGCCCCAGCGAACCCGTCGCCGCGTACACCGCCAAGGGCGGACAGGCCGCCGACACGACCGGACGCAAGTGCCTGTGCAACGCCCTGATGGCCGACGCCGGGTACCCGCAGGTGCAGCGCGGCGGGCACACCGAGCCGCCCCTGCTGACCAGCGGCGACCGCCTGAACGACCTGCGGGACCTGCCCGCCGCCTACCGCGCCGCCGACGTGATCCGCGTCCTGCGCGGCTGAACCCCGCCGCGCGCCCATGCGCTAGCCTGGGGGGCACATGCCTTCCCTTCCTTCCACCCGTTCCGGCCGGGGCAGGCCGTGACCGCCCCGCTGACCCCAGCCGGAAGTCCGCCGCCCGGCGACCTGCTCGCCCGCTACCGCGCCGGGGACCTGCGCGCCCTGGCCCGCGCCGTCACGCTGGCCGAGGCGGGCCTGCCGGGCGCCCGGCCCCTGCTGCGCGCCGCCCGTGAACGCACCGCCCGCCAGGGGGGGCGGGCCGTGGTGCTGGGCGTGACCGGCAGCCCCGGCAGCGGCAAGAGCACCCTGACCGACGCCCTGATCGCCACGCTCCGCGCGCGCGGGCAGCGGGTCGCGGTGCTGGCCGTGGACCCCAGCAGCCCTTACAGCGGCGGCGCGATCCTCGGGGACCGCATCCGCATGCTGCGCCATCACGCCGACGCGGGCGTGTTCGTGCGCTCGCTCGCCAGCCGGGGTGCGCTGGGCGGCCTGTCCGCGCGGACCATGTCTGTGCTGTCCCTGCTGGAAGGCGCGGGCTTCGACTGGGTGATCCTGGAAACCGTGGGCGTCGGTCAGTCCGAGGTGGACGTCGCCGCCGCCTGCGACCACACCCTGCTGGTCCTCACGCCGGCCGGCGGGGACGGCGTGCAGGCCTTCAAGGCCGGGATCATGGAGATCGCGGACGTGATCGCCGTGAACAAGGCCGACCTGCCCGGCGCCGCCCGGACCGTCCGGGAACTGATGGCCGCGCAGGGCCTCGGCGCGCACGACGAGCACACCTGGATGGCCCCCATCCGGCAGACCATCGCCTCGAAGGCCGCCGGCCTGGACGCCCTGATCGACGCCGTCGAGGCGCACCGCGCGCACCTGGGTGAGGCTGGCCTGCTGGCCCGCCGCGAGGCCCGCGCCGAGTTCGAGGTCCGGTCCCTGGTGCAGGAGAGGCTGCTGAGGCTGGCCCGAGAACGCAGCGGCGACCTGTACGCCCGCGTGGCCCGCGGTGAACTGAGCGCCGACGAGGCCGCCGACACCCTGCTGGAGCAGGCGTGAAGGCCCGCTCCCTGGCGGGCGGCCTGCTGGCCTTCCTGACCGCGCAGCGCCTGCTGGAACTGCGGGTCGCGCGCCGCAACGAGGCCTGGGCGCGTGAGCAGGGCGCCGTGGAATACGGCCAGGAACACTACCCGCTGTTCTTCGTGCTGCACCCCGCCTGGATGATATTCACGTTCCTGGAAGGCCGCGCGGCGGGCGGGCGCGTGAACGTCCCGGCGCTGCTGCTGTTCCTGCTGGCCCAGCCGCTACGCTACTGGGTGATCCGCACGCTGGGCCGCTACTGGAACACCCGCATCCTGATCGTGCCCGGCGGGCAGCGCGTCACGGGCGGCCCGTTCCGCTACCTGCGGCACCCGAACTACGCGGTCGTGGCCCTGGAACTCGCCGCCGCGCCGCTCGCGGTGGGCGCGTGGCGCACCGCGCTGGCCTTCACGCTGCTGAACGCCGCGCTGCTGCTGGGCATCCGCATCCCGGCCGAGGAACGCGCGCTCGCGCACTACCGCGCCGGGCAGGGTGCCGGTCAGGCCGAGTGAGGATAGCGGCGCTCGAACACCAGACCGCCGGGCGTGTCGGCCAGCATGACCGGCGTGACCACCTGCACGCCCTGTAATTCCAGGCGGGCGCGGCCCAGCGCGTCGGTGCGCGCCACGCCCGCCGCGAGTGCCGGGATCAGCCAGCCGGGCCGGGCGGCGGTCAGCAGGACCTCCAGCTCCTTCAGGCCGCTTTTCAGTTGCGGCGTGAACAGGACGGCGCGCGCGGGCCGCCGCCCCGCCCCCAGCTCCCGCGTGATGCCGGCCAGGTCCGGGGCGGACAGCTCCCAGCGGCCCGCCGCCGTGCGACCGGCCATCACCAGGAACGCACCGCGCAGGTCCGCCACCGCCTGCGCCAGCCCCGCCGCGCCCGGCAGCGCGACCGCCACGTCGAACTCCGGCAGGGTCCGGCTGAAGTAATCGGCCGCCGCCTGAAGGTCCGGCCCGCTCAGCCCCCGCAGGGACTCCCGCACCCGCTCCGGGCTGGGCAGAGCGCGGGCAATCGAGGCGCGGAACGGGTCAGTCATACCCCAGGGTAGGGTCATGGGTCTTGCGGGGCTGTCACAACCCATGCCGGCATCTTCACCGAACGTTGAACGATCAGGTGCGTCCGGGGGGGCGGGGCCATAGCGGCCCGCCAGTCCGGACGCACCGGCGCCCTTCGTCGCCTGCCACCCCCACGCTGCCCCGCCGCGCGCAGTACCGTGCAGCCCATATGCAGGCCAGCGTCACCGCCACCGCCACCCGCCACGCCACCGCCATCGCCGTGGCCGTCACCGCCGGGCACTTCATCAACGACGCCTACAGCGCCATGCTCACCCCCCTGACCCCCGCGCTACAGGCCAAATACGGGGTCAGCATCGCCGCCGTCACGCTGCTGTCCAGCGTGTACTCGCTGACCAGCAGCGTCCTGCAACCCCTGCTGGGCATCCTCGGTGAACGCCTCGACCGCCGCTACGCCGCCGCGCTCGGGCCCCTGATGACCGGGATCGGCCTGACCCTCATGGGCTTCGTCCCGTGGTTCGGGGCGCTGATCCTGCTCGTCGCGGTCGCCGGACTCGGCAGCGGCTTCTTCCACCCGGCCGGAGCCGCGTACGTCGCGCAGCACAGCCCCCCCGACAAACGCGGCCTTTGGGCCAGCCTGTTCAGCGCGGGCGGCACCGCCGGGATGGCACTCGGCCCGGTCTTCGCCGGGGTGGGCCTCACGCACCTGCCGTGGTTCGCGCTGATCGGCGTGGTCGTCGCCGCCATCACCTTCGCCGTCACCCCCAGCGGCGTGCAGAAGGCGAAGCGCATCCCACTGCGCGATTACGCCGGCATCTTCCGTGGCCCCCTCGTGTGGCTGTGGGCCATGGCCGTCCTGCGCTCGCTGGCCAGCATGGGCTACAACGCCATGCTGCCGTTCATGCTCCTGGCACGCGGCTACGGGGCGCGCGAGGTCGCCATCACGCTCGCCGTGTACTCGGTCGCCAGCGCCATCGGCGGCATCGTCGGAGGACGGCTCAGCGACCGCCTGGGCCGCGTGACCGTCCTGCGCGGCGCGATCCTCACCACCATCCCCTTCTTCGCGCTGCTCATCCTCTCCAGCCCCGCCAACTGGTGGTTCTACCCCCTGACCTTCATCGTGGGGGCCGCCGTGAACGCCAGCATCCCCGTCGGGGTCGTCACCGCGCAGGAGTACGCGCCCGGCCACGTCGCCGTCGCCAGCTCGATCATGATGGGCTTCTCCTGGGGCTTCGCGGGCCTCCTCGTGTTCCTCGTCGGCGCGCTGGCCGACGCCACCAGCCCAACCACCGCCGCCCTGGCCGCGCTGAGCCTGCTGATCCCCAGCGCGATCATCGCCGCGCGCCTCCCGGAACCGAAGAAGGTGCAGTTCAGCTGAAAGATGGACGGCAGGGGGCCGGGCGTATGAGCACCATGAGTCATGCTCGACTTCCTGTGGACGGTAGGGCCGCTGATCGGCAGCCCACTCCTCGCCTACCTGCTCACCGTTCGGTTCCGGCGGCGGTGGCTCCTGCGGCACTCCCGCTGGTGGGCTTACCTCATCGTCCCGGCACATCTGTTCGCGTGTCTCACCGTGCCGCCCGTGTTCCTCTTGTGGGCCGAATATTTGTGGGACATCCGGTACGGTCACTGCTCCACCGATCCGACGTTCCTGGCCATCTGCCGGGGCCACCTTGAAACGGGTGTATTCCTCTGGTACTGGATGGCCGGGTTCCTGACCGTCGTACTCCTCGGCATCCGTCTGGGCGTCTATGCCCGTGCCGATGAGGCGAGCAGCTGAGGCCAGTTGCCCGCCTCGCTGCTCCCACGGTCACACCAGCGCGGGTTCCCGAGCTTCCTGCGCGCGGACGGCGTCCATGACCAGTTTCAGGGTGTCGCGGCGCTGGGCGGCGTCGGGGATGTTCAGGCTGACGATCACCTCATCGGCGGCCGCGTCGCGGGCCAGGGCGAGCAGGCGCGCGGCCACACTCTGCGGGTCGCCGATGATGGCGCGGCGCCGCATGGAGTCGGCCAGCGCGCGTTCCTGCGGGGTGTACGGGTAGGCCTTTGCCTCGGCGACGGTGGGGTAGGGGGCGCTCTCGCCGCGCGTGAGGCGCAGGAACATCAGGCCCAGCGGCAGGCTCAGTTCCTCGGCCTCGGCGGCGGTGGGCGCGGTGACGACGCTCGCGGCGACGATCACGCGTGGCTCCGGGAAGGCTTCCGAGGGCTGGAACGCGGCGCGGTACGCGTCGGCGGCGGCGCGGGCCTGCGCCGTGTCCGGGTTGATGTGCCACGCGAACGCCAGCCCCGCCCCCGCTTTCGCTGCGACGTGCGCGCCGTAGCCGCTGCTGCTCAGAATCCACAGCGGCGGGAACAGCCCCTCGCCCGCCGGGGCCGCCACGGTGCCCGCGAAGGGGTGCCCGGCCGGGTACTGCCCGGTGCCGAAGGCGATCAGGTCCGAGAGTTGCCGCTCGAAGGACTCCTCGATCATTCCCTGCGCGCCGCGCAGTGCGCGGGCCGTGCGGCCGTCCGTGCCCGGCGCGCGCCCCAGGCCCAGATCCACCCGGTCCGGCGCGAGGGCCGACAGCAGCCGGTACCCCTCCGCCACGCTCAGCGGCGCGTGGTTGGGCAGCATCACGCCGCCCGACCCCAGGCGGATGCGCGTGGTGCGCTGCGACGCCGCCGCCAGCACCGCGAGCGGCACGCTGGAGGCGAGTGCGCCCATGTTGTGGTGCTCGGCCACCCAGTACCGCGTGAACCCGGCGTCCTCGGCGGCCTTCGCGTACTGCAAGGCGGCCTCCACCGACTCGGCCGCGCTGGACCCCAGCGGCACGGGAACGAGGTCGAGCACGGACAGCGGCAGGGGAGAGGAAACACTCATGCCCGGCAGTCTGCGCCTGAGCGCACGGGGAAAAGCTGCGCGTAGTCACGGTAGGTCAGGTGACGGATGTCTGCCGGGCCTGGACCTGTCAGAGTCGGCGCATGCTGATCGTGCTGGCCGGTGCGTCCGGCGTCGGAAAGACCACCCTGCTGCCCCACCTGAAAGGCGCGTGCCCGGAAGTCGACTGGCACGACTTCGACGAGCGGTGGCGGGGTGGTGGTAAAGCCGAGCGGCAGCAGGTGACCGATGAGTGGATCCGGGCCGCTCTGGGGACGGGGCGAACTCTCGGGCTGCTCGGGCCGTGCCCGCTAGGCGAGGTGCTGGCTGCCCCCTCGATGCCCGGCACTGCAACGGTCCGTCACGCCCTGTTGGACGTCGGTGACGTCGAGCGCATCGGGCGCCTGCGGACGCGCGGTGACGGTCAGGACACGCAGGATGTCCTGAACTGGTCGGCATGGCTGCGCCTGCACCACCACGACCCGCTGTGGCGCCCGGACGTGATCACCCAGGGAAGCTGGCCGGACATGCAGTGGGATCGCTGGCTGAATGGAGATCGCAGCGAGTGGCCCGCACCCACACTGGACGTGTCAGGGTTGAGCCCGGTGCGCAGTGCGGACCTGATCCTTCGCTGGCTGACCAGGTAACGCCGAGGCGCGGGGCACCCCCCTAGCCCACAGCGCCCGCACGCCCAGTTCTCCCGTCCAGCCGCGCCTATCCTGTAGGGCATGAGGTTCCACGCTTGAACAACGACATTCCCGTGCAGACCCTCGGCGGGCAGGGCGAGGTCATGGCTCACGCGGTCGACGCCTGCGTGCACTGCGGCTTCTGCCTGCCCGCCTGCCCCACCTACGCGCTGCTGGGCGACGAGATGGACAGTCCGCGCGGCCGGATCGTCCTGATGAAGGAGGTGCTGGAGGGCGGCCTGCCACTGATGGACGCCGCGCCGCACCTGGACCGCTGCCTGGGCTGTCAGGCCTGCGTGACCGCCTGCCCCAGCGGCGTGCCGTACGGGGAACTGATCACCGCGTTCCGGGGCTGGAGCGAGCCGCAGCGCCAGCGCAGTCCGTTCGACCGGGCCAAGCGCGCCGCGATCCTGAAGATCCTGCCCGCCCCGAAGGTGTTCAGCGTGGCCGCCCGCCTGGGGCAGTTCGCCAAGCCGCTGGCGCCGGTGCTGCCCGCCGCGCTGCGCAGCCCGCTGGACCTGCTGCCCGAATCAGTGCCCGCCATGCAGCCCAGCGCGAAGCTCACGCCCGCGCGCGGGCAGCGGCGGGGGCGGGTGGCGTTCCTGGTCGGCTGCGCCCAGCAGGCCCTGACGCCCAACTTCAACGCCGCGACCCTGCGCGTCCTGAGCCGCAACGGCATCGAGGTCGTCATTCCCGACGGGCAGGGCTGCTGCGGCGCCGCCGCGCTGCACACCGGCGCGCGAGACGAGGCGCTGAAACTGGTGCGCGCCAACCTGAACGCCTTCAACCCCGACGACTTTGACGCGATCCTCTCGAACGCTGCCGGGTGCGGCGCGGGCCTCAAGGAGTACCCGATGGTCCTGCACGGCGAACCCGACGAGGCCCGCGCGCAGGCCTTCGCCGCGAAGGTCATGGACATCAGCGAGTACCTGGGCGGCCTGCTGGCCGACGGCACGCTGGAACCCACCCTGCCCGCCAGCCGACCCCTGAACGTCGCGTACCACGACGCCTGCCACCTCGCCCACGCGCAGGGCGTCCGCGCCCAGCCGCGCGACCTGCTGCGCGCCATCCCCGGCGTCACCGTCCTCGAAATCCCCGAGGGTGACCTGTGCTGCGGCTCGGCCGGCACGTACAACCTCGAACAACCCGAACTCGCCACGCAACTCGGCGAGCGCAAGGCAAAGAACATCCTCTCCACCACCCCCGACCTGATCGCCAGCGGCAACATCGGCTGCCACACCCAGATCCAGAGCCACGTGCGCCGCCAGGGCGACCGCGCGCCTGTCATGCACACCATCGAAATCCTCGACCTGGCGTACCGGGGGGAACTGTGAAAGGGGATAGGGGATGGTTGATGGTTGATGGAGGGGCGGGCTCGTGAGCATGGAGAAACTGGCGCTGACCACTAATTCCCGTGCTCGCAAGCCTGCCTCGGCGGGGGGGGCGCACCATGCCCTGGCCGCCGACCTCACGCGTCTGCTGGGGCCGCGCAAGGTGCTGTCGAACCTGTCCGAACGCCTGAACTACCGCTACGACGCCATCCAGTTCGGTGCCACGCCGCTGGCCGTCGTGCTGCCCGAAAGTACCGGGGACGTGGTGGCCGCCGTGCGGGCAGCGCGCGCGGCGGGCGTGCCCATCGTGGGGCGCGGCGCGGCCAGTGGCCTGTCGGGCGGCGCGGCCCCCACGGAACCCGGACTGGTGATCTCTTTCACCCGCATGACCCGCCTGACCATCCACCCCGAACGGCGTGAGGCGCAGGCGCAGGCGGGCGTGATCACCCTGGCCGTCAGCGACGCCGCCAGACCGCACGGCCTGATCTACCCGCCGGACCCCGCCAGTTTCCGCACCAGTACCATCGGCGGGAACCTCGCGGAGAACGCGGGCGGCCCCATGTGCTTCAAGTACGGCGTGACCGGCGATTACGTCCGCGCCCTGAGCTTCGTGGACGCAGACGGCGATCTGCACCACGTCACCCGCGACGCCTTCGACCTCGCCGGACTGCTGATCGGCTCCGAGGGCACCCTGGGCCTGATCACCGAGGCCACCCTGCGCCTGATCCCGCCTGCCACGCACACCCGCACCCTGATGGCGCACTTCCCCGAGGTCGGAGCGTGCGCCGAGGCCGTCAGCGCTGCCATCGCCGCCGGGGCCGTGCCCAGCAAACTGGAATTCATGGACCGCGCCTGCACGAACGCCGTCGAGGACTACCTGAACCTCGGCCTGCCCAGAGGCGCCGAGGCCGTCCTGCTGGTCGACACCGACGGAGACGACCTGAACACCGTGCAGGACGAACTGCAACTCGTGGCCGACGCCTGCGAACGCGCCGGGGGCACCGTGCGCCGCGCCGCCACCGACGCCGAGGGAGCCGCCCTGTGGCGCGCGCGGCGCAGCGTCAGCCCCGCGCTGGGTCGCATCCGCCCGCAACGCATGAACGAGGACATCGTCGTGCCCCGCTCGGCCCTCCCGGACGTGGTCCGCGAGATCCGCGCCCTCGGCGACGCCAGCCCCTTCCGGCTCGTGCAGTTCGGGCACATCGGAGACGGCAACCTGCACCCGAACATCCTGTTCGACCCGCGCCACGAGGACACCCACGCCGTCCACGACCTCGCGCACGAAATCGCCCTCGTCGCCCTGCGGCACGGCGGCGTCCTCAGCGGCGAGCACGGCATCGGCTCCATGAAACGCGACTTCATGACCGACGCCGTCGACCCCGGCACCCTGAAGGCCCTGTGGAACGTCAAACGCGCCCTCGACCCACACCTCGCCCTGAACCCCGGCAAGATCCTTCCTGCGGAAGGAGTGGATAGTTGATGGTTGAGAGTCAACGGAGACAGCCCGGCCGTTCGTTCATCTACTTTCAACCATCAACTATCACCGCCGGAGGCCGCCCATGACCATCCTTGACCTGTCCCCCGGCGATCAGACCATCACCGTCAGCGGCGACACCACCCTCCCCGAGGTGTTCGCCGCGCTGCCCGCCGGACTGTACCCACCGTTTCCGCGCGTGAACCTGCCCGGCACGGTCGGCGACCTGATCACGCGCGGGGCTTCGGGCAGACCTTCCCGTTCGCGTCGGACATTCTGGGCGTCACCTTCCGCGCGCCCAGCGGCCGCGTGATCCGCGCGGGCGGCCGCACCGTGAAGAACGTGCAGGGCTACGACCTGACCCGCCCGTTCGTGGGCAGCTTCGGCCTGCTGGGCGAGTCACTGGAGATCACGCTGCGCCTGCGCCCCGGCCTGAGCACCGGACACATCGTCCACCCCGGCCCGCTGGCCCCCACCGCCGCCCGCTTCAGCTGGGCCGCCCCGGACGGCACGCACGTCCTGCACTTCGGTCATGAACGCGAGGTCCGCACTGCCCTCGACCTGCCCGGCGCGGTCCCCGTCACCACCCCGCCCGATTACACTCCACTGTTCCCCGGCGGCATGGGCGTCGCAGAAGGCGGCCCCCTGCGCGACCTGCGCTTCGCGTGGCAGGACGGCGCCGCCCACCCCACCCCACCCGCGCTGTTCCGCACGCTGGCCGCCAGCCTGTAACGCAGACCCCCGCCCGTCATGCACACCGGCATGACCATCGGGCACGGTCTTTCAATGACCTGCCACTCACCTGGGAACGGCAGATACACCCCTGACGCTATTCGCTATCCTTGACGGCGTGCTTAAAACTATCTCCCTGATGACGGCCCTGCTGCTCGGCGCAGCCGGCGCCCAGACCGTCGAACTCCGCATCCTCGAAACCAGCGACCTGCACACTGCCGCGCGCGGTTACGACTACTACCAGGACAAACCCACCGGCGAGTTCGGCCTGGAATACACCGCCAGCCTGATCGCCAAGGCCCGCGCCGAGAAGGTCAACACCCTGCTGTTCGACAACGGCGACCTGATCCAGGGTAACCCCCTCGGCGACTACGCCGCCCGCATCGCCCCCATCAAGGACGGCGAACTGCACCCCATGCACCAGGCCATGCGCTCCCTGAAATACGACGGCGCCACCCTCGGCAACCACGAATTCAACTACGGCCTCGACTACCTCGACCGCGTCCTGGCCTCCGCACCCATGCCATACGTGAACGCCAACGTCCTGAACATGGACGGCAGCAACCGCTACACCCCCTACGTCATCCAGCGCAAACTGGTCCGCGACACCCAGGGCCGCCCGTACTACATCAACGTCGGCGTGATCGGCTTCACGCCCCCCCAGATCCTCAACTGGGACAAGGCCTACCTGGACGGCAAGGTGCAGGTCACGGACATCATCCAGAGCGCCCAGAAGTTCGTCCCCGAGATGAAAGCCAGAGGCGCCGACATCGTCGTCGCGCTCGCCCACACCGGCATCAACTCCGGCCCGTACACCCCCGGCCAGGAACAGGCCGGCGCGGAACTCACCAAAGTCCCCGGACTGGACGTCGTCCTGACCGGCCACAGCCACCTCGAATTCCCCAGCGCCTCCTACAAGGACGTCCCCGGCGTGAACCTCGCCAAGGGCACCATCAACGGCAAGGTCGTCCTGATGCCCGGCTTCTGGGGCAACAACCTCGGCGTCGCCGACCTGAAACTCAGCCTCGACCGCAAAACCCAGAAGTGGACCATCGTGGACGCCCAGGGCGGCATCCGCCCCATCTGGGACAAGACCGCCAAGAAGAGCCTCGTCACCGCCGACACCACCGTCGCCGCCGCCGTCGACACCGCCCACCAGGGCACCCTCGGCTACGTGCGCGGCAAGGTCGCCGACCTGAGCGCCCCCATCAACTCCTACTGGGCCCTCATGCAGGACGACCCCAGCGTCCAGCTCGTCAGCAACGCCCAGACCGCCTACGTCAAGGCCGCCCTCAGCAGCACCCAGTACCGTGACCTGCCTGTCCTGTCCGCCGCCGCGCCCTTCAAAGCCGGCGGCCGCGCCGGCGCCAGCTACTACACCGACATCCCCGCCGGCACGCTCGCCATCAAGAACGTCGCCGACCTGTACGTCTACCCCAACACCGTCCAGGCCGTCCTCGTCACCGGCGCGCAGGTCCAGGAATGGCTCGAACGCAGCGCCGGACAGTTCAAACAGATCGACCCCACCAAGACCGAACCCCAGGCCCTCGTCGACGAAACCTTCCCCACCTACAACTTCGACGTGATCGACGGCGTCACCTACGAAATCGACGTCACCCAACCCAACCGCTACAACAACCGCGGCGAAGTCGCCAACCCCGCCGCCCGCCGCATCAAGAACCTCAGCTACCAGGGCAAACCCATCGACCCTGCCCAGCAGTTCGTGATCGCCACCAACAACTACCGCGCCAGCGGCGGCGGCAGCTTCCCTGGCCTGAACGGCAAGAACATCATCCTCCAGGCCCCCGACGAAACCCGCGAAGCCCTCGTCAAATACTTCAACGAACAGAAAACCGTCAACCCCACCGCCGACGGCAACTGGAAACTCACCCCCATCCCCGGCGCCACCCTGCTCTACACCAGCAGCCCCAACGCCCAGAAATACCTCCCCCAGGGCGCCGCCCTCCTGCGCACCCGCGACGACGGCTTCGCCGAATACACCATCAAAAACTGAACGAGATCAGTAAAAAGACGCCCCCCACCAACGCGGTGGGGGGCGTTCTTTGCTGTCTTACTTACTTGGGGTTACGCGCAACGTTGATGTATCCCCCAGCCTGGGTCGTCACGACCCCTGTAGAGTTCAATTGAGTGGGCGCTATGTCCGACATATCTTCAATCAGCCATTTCACTTCGTAGGTGCCGACGTCAGAGAAGGTCTGCGACACCGTCAGAGAGTTGCCATTCGTTTTTGCAAAGAATTCGGTGCCTACCTGTTTTCCGTTGGAGTAGAGAATAGCCACCACGCGTGAGTTTGCTGGGATACTGTTGAGAATCCAGGTGCCGCTCGTGTAAGTCAGTTCGCCGGGAGTGTTACTAGGAGTGCTGGGCGTCGTAGAGTTGGACGCATCATAGCTTGGACGTTTTAGACCGCGCTCGACCTGCACTGGAACACATTGGATGTTACGGTTACCTTCCGTGTCGGCGGTAGTAACACGTAGGTCGTAACGTTGTCCCGCTTTGCTATTAGGTACATAGGTGGAGCCGTCAATATCGAGCTTGGGAATAAATATATCTTGGGGCGTGTATACAGTGTTGCCAGCTCCTGGTACATTCAATAGCAAAACATTGATTTCGTTCTCGCCACTGATGATGCTTCCGCTGGCTTGGCACTGACGAGTACCGTCTGTTTCGATATTGCCTTCGGCATAAGGTCCAACTAGTCGGGCTTCAACGTATTGAACGCCCTTGTCATCACTAACTGTTGCGAAGAATCCGGATCCACTATCAATGCGTGCGGGGACACGCTTGTAATTTCCATTGGCGTCAACTTGGTTAAGAGTTACTGCGGTCGGGAAGCTGATGGTTGCGGCGGGTGGATTCACGCTCGACGTATTGGAAGTGAACGAGCTGGTCGCCCTTATCTCTTGAGTGGAAGGACTACCTCCGGTGACTTCTGCGAAGGCCTTGGCACGAATTGTGTATCTATCAGCTGGCAAACCGGCGATATCGAAAGTCGTGTCACAGGTCGCATTCATCCCGCCGTTTGAGTAGATGCACTGCACCTGTTTACGTGCGGGGTTGCTCGAATCATTTACGGTTTCTTTCTTGACCGAGACAAGTTGCCCACGATAATCATACAACTCAATCTCGAGCGAGCCAACCGTAATAAGTGACGGAGTTCCCGCATTCGTGATGGTCACGCGCACAGGTACGACGGGGCTTGTAATCAAGGCTCCGTCACTAGGAGCGGCAATCGCCATCGTGGGATTTAGAATATTGCTAATTTCTATTGTCAGCGGTGGCTTGGTGATTGTGCGGAGCCCAGATTTGGTGTAAGCGATCACCGAGAGGTAGGCCTCTCCATTTGCTAACTTTGTGGAGTCCACACTAAAGGTCGTTTGTGACTGGGTCGTCACGTAGGTCGAATTATCGACCACCCCTTTGGCATCCGTGATCTCCAAAATCATCCGGTCAACTTGGCTCAGGCTATCGTAGTTGCCCGAGACGCTGACGCTAATGTTACCGCTGTAAGGTCCACTCCCAACAACAGAGAGCCTAGGTTCTGGAGCCTTTTCTGTGGGGGGCGTCGACACGGAGTAAGTAAAGTGGCGCTCAACGGTGCTCGAATTGCCGACCGCATCAAGGGCAATGTATCTGACTGCATACCTTCCTGCCTCAGACGGCGTGAAGACTGCGCTGTACGAGGCTCCGTTCTGGCGGCCCAGCGTGACGAACTGAGTCGGATTCGTGTCAGTACCTTGCAGTCCTACCTGTAATTCGATGCTCGTGACGCTGGTGGTTGCGTCCGTAGCCGTGGCCGTCAACGTGATGGGCGCAGTCGTAAATTCCTGCGGCTTGTCCCGGTTGTCCGGGAGGGCCGGGATGACTTCCGGGGCCGTGGAGTCGATCGTAAAGGTCACGGTGCGGGTGCCGATGTTGCCGACGTTATCGGCGGCGGTAGCAGTCACAGTGTGCTGACCATCGCCGGTAATCGGGACTGCGACGTCTTTGCCGTTCTCGCTGTAAGTGACTGGAATGGTCGGCACGTTGGCGCTTGAGGCGGCGTCTACTGCCGTGGCGTCCAGGTTAACAGCTGCTTTCGTCAGGCTGGGTGTATTCCACGTGATAACGGGTGCGGTCTTGTCGACGAACACGGTGGCTTTCTTGATGCCCACAGTACCCAGTGAGTCGGTGAAGCGAACGCCGACGTCGTGCAGGCCCTCGTTGAGGGTGTCGAAGTCGAAGTTGAAGGTCGGCTGCAAGGTCGGCTGGGCAGCAGGTGCCGTGAGGCTGCTGCGCGTCTGACCGTCAATCTGAAGGTCAGCCAGGCTGAAGTTGGGGGCGTTGGTGGTGGCCGTGGCGCTGACTAACAGAGGACCGCGAACGTAGGCAAGTCCGGAATCGGTGAACTGGGCACCCCTGGGATTCGCGCTGGGTACCTCGATGCGCAGGTCTTCGACGTCAACTTTGCTTGCCGTCTGCACCTTCACGTCGGTCACGGTCGCGCCGGGGCTGGTCGTGTTGCCGCTGGTATTGCCAGCCCTGTCGGTTGCTATGGCTTTGATGGTGTAAGGGCTGCCATCCGTCTTGCGGGGGTACCAGGTGACGCTACCGTTCCCGCCGAGCGTACCGATCAGTTCGTCGGGACTGGTGACGTCATTCGGATTCGCATTCGCATACACCTTGATGCTGGCGACGCCGGTACCGCTGTCCTGACCGATCACGCTGATGGTCACGGGGGTGCTGGTGAACATCTGGCCCTGGGTGGGGCTGGTGATCTGCACGGTCGGGGCGATGCCGTCGTACGTGTACGTGGAGGTGGTCGTACCGGTATTCCCAGCCTTGTCAGTGGCGCGCACGGTGACGGTGTGGAGGCCGTCCGCGTCCTTGCCGTTGGGCAGGGTAGGGGCGGCGGTGCTGAAATCGCCACCGTCGACGCTGTACTCGTAGGTGAGGGTGTCGCCGGGGGTGGTGTCGGTGCCGGTGGCCTTGACGGTGAGGTCGCTGTTCGCGCGGAGCAGCGCGCCATTGGCGGGGTTGCTGATGTTGATGGTCGGCGCAGCGTTGTTGACACGCACGATCACTGGGGGGGTGGTGGGGGTGGTGAAGGTGTTCCCGGCGTTATCGGTGATGACTGCCTTGACCGTGTGCTCCCCTTCGCTGAGCTTGGTGGTGTCGGTCGCGAAGGTGTACGTCCGGTCTACCCCGGTGGTCTGGGTTCCGCTCAGGAGGCCGTCAATGTACAGGCTGACGGTAGCGACGCCACTGGCAGCGTCCGTGACGGTTGTGGTATCGAAGGCCGTCACCGTGAGCGCAACCTGGCCTTTGATGTCGCCAGCGGGAGCCGTGACATTCCCGGTGGGGGGGGTCGTATCACTGGTGGTGAGGGCGACGGTGAAGGTAACGGTGGTGTCGGTGCTGTTTCCGGCGCGGTCGTACGCGCGGGCGGTGAGGGTCTGGTTGCCGTTGGAGGCAGCCCAGGTGACGGTGCCCTGCGCACCGGTGACGGTGCCGATCTTGGTGGTGCCGTTCAGCACGTCGATACGCTCGACGGCGACGTTGTCGGTGCCGCTCACGGCGATGGTGATGGGGTTCTGGGTGAATTTCTGGCCCTGGGTGGGGCTGGTGATCTGGACGGTCGGGGCGGTCCGGTCGACGGTGATCGTGCGGGTCTGGGTGGTGGTGTTCCCGGCGGCGTCGGTGGCGGTGGCGGTCAGGGTGGCGGCAGTGCCGTCCTGGCAGTCACCGTACGTCCAGGTGTTGCTGCCCGTGATGGTGCCGCAACTGGCGGCGTAGGTGATGGTTGCGCCTGTCTCTGTGATGGCGTTCAGGGTGAGGGTCCCGGCGCTGCCGACAGAGGTGGGGGCGTTCCAGCTCAGGCCGGGGGCGGTGTTGTCGATCTTGACGCTGACGTCCTGGTTGCTGACGAGGCCGACGCCGTTGGTGGCCTGGATGATCAGGGTGTAGGTTCCGTCGGGGAGGGCCTTGCTGTCCAGGGTCAGGGCGTAGCGGGTGCTGCCGTCGGGCTGCACGCTCAGGCTGGGCGTGGCGTTCAGGCGGACGCCGCCGTTGAACAGGGCGACCTGACTGACGCCGCTTTCCGGGTCTTTCACGAAGCCGTCGAGGGTGATCACGCCGCGTGAGAAGGTGGCGGTGGGGGCGGGCTGCACGGTCGCGGTGCCCACGAAGGCGGGGGCGGTGGTGTCGGCCGTGGCGAGTTTGACCGTGACGTTCACGGGGGCGCTGGCGGCGCTCTTGTTACCGGCCTTGTCGGTGGCGATGACGGTCAGGTCGTAGGTGCCGCTGGTGGGGGTCCAGGTGACGGTGCCGCTGGCGCCGCTGACGGTGCCGACGCTGGTGCCGTTGGCGAAGACTTCCAGGCTACCCACGCCGCTGCCAGTGTCGTTGCCGGTGACGTTAATGGTCACGGGGTTGGTGGTCAGGGTGCTGCCGGCAGTGGGGCCAGTGATCTGCGCGGTGGGAGCGGTAGCGTCGCTGGTGACCCGGATGGTGCTGGTGGTGCGGTTGCCGGCGGCGTCCTGCGCGGTGGCCGTGATGGTGTGCGTGCCGTCGCTGGTGAAGGTGGCCTTGTTTCCGGTCAGGGGCGTGCCGTCGACGGTGTACGTGACGGTGCCTTCGTTGGTGGTGGCGTTCAGGGTGACTTCGCCGCGCGTGATCGTGCCGTCGGCGGGGCTGATCCAGTTGACGACGGGCGCGGTGTTGTCGACCGTCAGGCTGGCGCTGGTTTCGGCGCTCAGGCCGGCGTTGTCGAAGGCGATGGCGCGCAGGGTGTGGGCGCCATCGCTGAGTTTGGTGGTGTCGAGGCTGAAGGTGTACTTGCCGCCCACGCCGGTCGCCTTGGATTCGATCAGGGTGCCGCCGTCGTACAGGTCGACCTTGGCCACGCCGCTGTCGGTGTCGTTGGCGGTGGCGGTGACGGTGATGGTGGCGCGCTGGGGCGTGGCGGGGATGGGGGACAGGGCGACGGTGGGGGGAGTGGCGTCACTGCTGGTCAGGTTGACCTTGATGCCGCTGAGGGTGGTGGTGCTGGTGCGGCCGGTCTTGTCAGTGGCGGTAGCGCGCAGGGTGTACGTGCCGTTCATGGGGGCCCAGGTGACGTCGCCGCTGGCGGCCGTGACGACGCCCACCTGCGTGTAATTGGTGTCCCCGTCCTTTTTGGCTTCCACGAGGATGCGGTCCAGGCCACTGACGGCGTCGGTGCCGGTCACGCTGATCTTGATGGGGTTCTGCGTGAAGCTCTGGCCCTGCTGGGGGCTGGTGATCTGCACGGTGGGGTCGCTGGAATCGACCGTGATGACCTTGGCGGGGCTGCTGAAGCTGCGGCCGCCGTCGGTGACGGTGGCGGTGACGCTCTGCTTGCTGCCGTCGGCACAATCGGTGCCCAGGGTCCAAGTGCTGCCCGTGATGGTGCCGCAGGTGGCGGTGTAGGCGATCTGGCTGCTCAGGTCCTGGCCGTTGCGGGTGGCGGTGGCGCGCAGGGTGACGGTGCCGCCGCCTTTCACGAAGTCGCTGGCAGGGCTCAGCCACGTGAAGGTGGGGGCGATCACGCCGTCATCTCCGGTGGTGGCGGCGTTGAAGGTGACGGCAATGTTGCGGCTGCGCACGAAGCCCACGCTGTCTTCCGCTTCGACGGTGAAGATCACGGTTCCGGCCGTGCGGGCCTGACCTTTGGGGTCCTTGGTGAGGTCGGCGGTCAGGGTGTTGCCGCTGACGGACTTGACCAGCGTCCCGCTTTCCAGTACGCGGATGCTGACCGGCCCGGCGGTGTTCTGCGTGTCGCCGCGGGTGTCCTGTGCGGTGACGTTCAGAAGGGCGGCGTCACCGACCGTAAAGGTGGCGGTGTCTGTGGCTGCCTGACCGTTCAGGTTGACGGTGGTCAGGGTGGGCGCGGCCGCGTCAATCAGGAACGGCGCTTTCACGGTGGTCACGGCGCCGACATTATCGGTCGCCTCGACCGTCACCTCGTGCTGCCCGCCGCTCAGGCCGGGGAGGGCCAGGGTCATGGAAGCGGCGGGGGTCAGGTCGGTTTTGGGGCCGTTGTCGATCGAGTAGACGACCTTCTTGATGCTGCCGCCGATGTCAGGATCGGAAACACTGACGTCCAGTCGGCCGCCCGTGGGCAGGTAGGTGTCGGCCGTGATGGTGCGGCCGTTCGCCTTGATGTTCACGGCGGGTGCGGTGTTGCCGGGCGTGCTGGGGGTGTCGCCGCCACCGCAGGCGACGAGGGTACCGGTAAGGAGAAGAAGGAGGGGGTTACGGGGAGCAGTTTTCATTCAGCGGACCTCTTCGGTGACGGTGGCGACGTAAACGCGAACCTGAGCCTGGGGAATGTTGATGGTGCGGGTGGTGCCCAGGGTGTCCTGGCCCGTGAGGGTGATGTTCATACGGACTTCAGCGCAGGCACCCTGGCCCGAGGCCAGGACTGCCGAGCCGTCCACGCAGCTGTCGGCGGCCGCGATGGCCGCCTGCTCACTCAGGAGGTACAGCTCGTTCGCTGGAGCGGTGAACGTGACGGGCGTGGCGGTCTTCTCGGTGAACGTGCAGGTCGTGGCGCCGCCAGGGCAGACGTACCCTTCCGGCACCTTGATGTTCAGGGTGGTGTTAAAGGTATTGGAGGGAGCGGCGAACGGAGTGCCGGAAGCATCCGTGTACACCACCTTGGCGGACGTGATGGTCATGCCGAGGCTGCCGGCCTTCACTTCGAAATTCAGGGCGCCCTGGGTCGGTCGGTAGACCTTGACCTCGCTGCCCATGTATGCGCCGCGCGTGCCGTCGGCATTTTTAGCGTAGACGTTGACCACGTCGGCGCCGACCTCAGTGCCGATCAGAGCGGCGGTCATGCTGACACCCTGGCCGACGTTCACGCCAGTTTCACCGCACGCTGCAAGAATGAGAGGGAGAACGAGTAGGGAGAGTTTCTTCATGCGGGGTCCTCCGGGGTGGGGGCGTCTTTGAGGTGTGGGTTGAGAATGTAGAAGGCGAGGCGTTTCATGCCGGCGAGGAAGTCGATGTTTTCGACGATAAGACCACGCCATTCGTCACTGATTTCTTGCGGCCCGCCGCGTTCGAGGGTGCGGGGTTGAATGACGACGGGCGCGAAGTTGAGGATGCCCTTGATGCCGGCGTCGGCGAGGGCCTGCGCGGCGTCCTGGGCGTGTTCGGGCGGCACGGCGAGGAAGCCCATGTCGACGGTGGTGTGGCGGGCGAAGTCGCGGAGTTCGTCGGTGTGGCGGACGGTGAGGCCGCGCACCTGCTGGCCGACGATGGCGGGGTTCACGTCGAACAGGCCGACGTACTGGAACTGGTAGTCGCTGGCGCCGGGGTAGTTGGCGATGGCCTGTCCGAGGCGGCCGACACCGACGATGACGACGTTCCAGGTCTGGTTGAGGCCGAGGACCCGGACGAGTTCGCGTTTGAGGATGGGGACGGTGTAGCCCATGCCGCGCGTGCCGAAGCGGCCGAAGTACGCGAGGTCCTTGCGGACCTGGAAGGCGCTGACGCCGGCGCGTTCGGCGAGGTCGCTGCTGCTGGTGCGGCTGATGTCCTGCGTTTCGAGTTGTTCGAGGATGCGCAGGTAGGTGACGAGGCGGCTGATGGCGGCTGTGGGAATTTCGGCCACGTTAGCGAACCCGGAAGCTGTCGAGGCCGTTGGTGGCGAGGCGGGCTTCGGTGCGGGTCAGGGCGTCGGGGTTCTCGTAGGGGCCGACGAGGACCGTGACCTTGCGGCCTTCGGGGGCGCTGACGGTGGGGGCGTACCCGAGGTCCCGGAGTTGCTGCACGAGGTTCTGGGCGCTTTCCACGCGGTCGAATGCGCCGACCTGCAGGTAGGTGGGGCCGCTGGGGGCCGCCGGGGTGGCGGGCGCGCTGGTGGCCGGGGTGGCTGCGGGGGCTGCGCTGGTGGCCTGGGAGGGGGTGGCCGGGGCTGGCGTGGCGGCGGCCGGCTGGTTGCGCGGGGGGTACAGGACCGCGCCGGGGTAGGCGCGCTGCACGTCCGCGAGGGCCTGCCGGGCGCTCTGCTCGTCGGCGAAGGGACCGATCTGCGCGACGACCTGCGCGCCCACGTCGATGGGGTAGACGGTGTAGCCGATGCCCTGGACGGGCGCGGCGGCGTTCTGCGCGGCCGTTTCGCTGCTGAACGTGCCGAGCGTGATGCGGTAGTCGCTGCGCAGCGGCACGCGGCTTTCGCTGGTGGGCACCGCGCCTTCCACGCGGGGGGCCGGGCCGCCGGCGGTGGCCGGGGTCTGGTCGGCCGCGTCGGGGTCGGTTTCGTCGGCGTCCGTGCTGGCCTCGCCTGTGCTGGCCGCATCGGTGCTGGCCTCGTCCGTGCTGGCTTCATCCGTGCTGGCGCCGGCGGCCGGGTCGGCGGTGGTTTCTGGCGTGCCGATGGGCGCGGCCTCGATGATCGGTGCGTCGGTGACGGCGCTGTCCTGCGGGGCGGCGTCGCTGGTGGGTGCGGCCGGGGCGTCGGTGCTGGGGACCGCCGTGATGGGCGCGGTGGTGATCCCCCCAGTCTCGGTGGTGCCGGGCGCGCCAGGAATGGTCGCCTCGGCGGGGGTGTCTGTGGAGGCGGCGGAGGAGTCCGTCCCGGCCGCCGGGGCGCCCTGTGGGTTGCCGCGCAGCAGCAGCGTGCCGAAGCCGCCCAGCAGCAGCAGGACCAGCAGCCCGATCAGCAGGTCGGGCCAGCGGCGCGGGGTGGTGGGGGCGCGGCTCATTTGAGGGCCCCGGCGGCGCGGGTGCTGCCCAGCGCGGCGGCGGTCTTCAGGGACGCGCGGGCGTCGGTTTCACGCGCCTGGGCGCGCTGCGACAGGCCCAGCTGGAACCACGCCTCGGCGTTCTTCGGGTCGTCGCTGACGAGGCCGCGCAGGATCGCCTCGGCTTCCGCGTAGCGGGCGCTGGCCAGCAGGGCGCTGGCGAGGTTCAGGCGGGCGGTGGGCGTGGGACTGAGTTTCACGCTCTCGCCCAGCGCGGTCGCGGCGGCCGGGTAGTCCTTCTGCGCGTACGCGCTGAGGCCCAGCCACAGGCTGGTCTCGGCGCTGGGCGCGCGCGTCTGGCTGGAGCTCAGGGCGCGGATCGCCTGGGCGTACTGCCCCTGGCGGTAGGCGGCGACGCCCTGCACGAACAGCGCGCGGGCCAGGGTGGTGTCGTCGGGGCGCAGCGTCAGGGTCAGCGCGGCGTCGGCGGCGGCCTGGGCGTTCTGGTTGAGGGTCAGGCGCACCCCGGCCAGCGCGGCGCGGTAGGCGGCGTTGTCAGGCGCGAGCTTCACGGCGTTCTGGTAGAAGGTCAGGGCGCCGGGCCGGTCGCCGCGCAGGGCGCGCAGTTCGCCCACGCGGGCGAAGGCGGCGGCGTTGCGGCTGTCGGCGCGGGTGGCGTCCTGCGCAGCGAACACGGCGGCGCGCGTGTCGCCGCCCTGGGCGAGGACGTTGGCCTTGCGCAGCAGCAGCGCCGAGCGGTCGCTGCCGTTCGTGACGCGCGCGGCGGCCGCGTCGAGTTCCCGCACGGCGCGGTCCGGGAGGCCCTGCGCGACGTAGATGTCGGCCAGCAGCAGCGCGGCGTCCACGCGGGCCGGGGCCTGCGCCAGCAGCGCGTACACGCCGGGCAGCGCGGCGGCGCCCTGTCCGCTGAGGGTCCGGGCCTGCGCGAGGCGGTACTGGACGTCCAGGTCCTGCGGGTCCAGGGTGCCGATGGCGGCCAGCGTGCCGCTCAGCGCGGCGAAGTCGGCCTTGCGGGTCTGCTCGGCGGCGAGCGCCTCGAGGACCTGACGCTGCGCGGCCGGTCCCGCCTGATCTTTCATCAGGCCGGCGGCCTGGGTGTACAGCGTGAGCGCCTGCTCGTGGTTCCCCTGGCGGGTGGCGATCACGCCCAGGTTGTACGGCCCCTCGAAGCGGGTGGGGGCCAGCGCTGCGAACTGCGTGAATTCGAAGGCGGCGCCCTTGTCGTCGTTCTGCGCGAACAGCACCAGCCCCAGCCCGAAGTGCGGGGCGGGGTTGGTGTAGTTCTGCGTGATCAGCGATTCGAAGGCGGCGCGCGCCTGCGGGAGTTGCCCGGCGCGGAACGCGGCCTGCGCGGCTTCCAGCTGGGTCTGCTGTTCGGCGGTCAGGGGCGTGACGGTGACGGTCGGGGTGGCGGCGCTGCCGGCGTCACTGGCGGCGCCCGGCGCGGTGGGAACGGTCACTTTCGGGATGGCGGGCGTACCGGCGGATTGCAGGGTGTTCTGAATGCCGGCCGCACCGACCGTCTCGATCATGGTCTGGGCGGCACCCTGGCTGGCGAGGGCCAGCGTCAGGCCCAGCAGAACGGAGCGTGTGTATTGCGTCACCTTGATGGCCTCCTGGTGTTCGGAAACGCGAGTAGCGTAGCATTAACCTCTCTCGGAACCCTTACTCATATGCGCGCCGCACCCCGCTACGGCCGGGCCGCGCCCTGCGGACTTCAGGCGCCGGCGGTTGTTCCGGTGCCCTGCTCACCGCTGACGGCGTAGGGGCGTTTCAGGGCCAGTTGCCCGCAGGCGGCCCCCGCATCCCGCCCGCGCGAGCGGCGCACGCTGACGTCCACCCCGCGCGCTTCCAGGGTGTCGTAGAAGGCCTGGAGCTGCTCCTCGGTGGTGCTCTCGAAGTCCGAGCCGGGCCAGGGATTCATGGGAATCAGGTTCACGTGACTGACCATGCCGCGCAGCAGGTCGGCCAGCAGTTCGGCCTGCCACAGGTGATCGTTGATTCCCTTCAGCATCGTGTACTCCATGGTGATGCGGCGGCCCGTGACCGACTGGTACTCGCGGGCGGCGGCCATGATCTCCTCAATGGAGTTCACCGCGCCGGTCGGGATGATGCGGCGGCGCGTCTCCTCGTCCGGGGCGTGCAGACTGATCGCCAGTTTGATGCCCAGGTCGTCCTCGGTCGCCAGCCTCTGGATGCCCTTGGCAATGCCGACCGTGGAGAGCGTCACGCGGCGTTTGCTCATGTCCAGCGCGTCCGGGTGCAGCAGGATGCGCGCGGCCAGCATGGTGTGGTCGTAGTTCAGCATGGCCTCACCCATGCCCATGAACACCAGGTTGCGGATCTCGCGCGGCGCGAAGCCCTCGCCGCCCGCCACGGCCAGCACCTGCCCCACGATCTCGCCGGGCGTCAGGTTCCGGCCGAACCCCATCGCGCCGGTCGCGCAGAACGCGCACCTGGCGGGGCAGCCGACCATGGTGGACACGCAGATGGTCTTGCGGTCCAGGTACGGCATGTACACCGCTTCCATCTGCCGGCCGTCCATCAGCGTGAACAGGTACTTCACGCTGCCGTCGGCGCTGCGGACCGTCTCGATCAGCTTGAACGGGTTCAGCTGGTACGACGCCTCCAGTTCCGCGCGGGCCTGGGCGGGCAGGTTGGTCATGGCGTCGAAGGTGCCCACGCCCTGCTCGAACACCCACTCCAGCAACTGCTTGCGGCGAAAGCCCTGCAGCGGGTAGGCGTCGGGGTGAAGGTCCAGTAAAAGCTCCATGAAGACAGTGTACGGGGCGGGCGGCCCCCCTTCCGTGAGCCAGCACCGCCCGGTCAGACCGGCGTGACCCGGCCCCCCACCCAGACCTCGGTGCCGCCGTCCGCCGGGGCGTACTGGGCGCTCAGGCGGGCGGGCTGACCGGGCCGGCGCTGCGCCGCGCGGATCAGGGTACTGTCTGCCGGCAGGCGACCCAGGTGGCCCAGCACGCCGGTCAGGCAGGCGAGCATGTTGCTGCTCGCGGCGTCCTCGGTAAAGCCCTTCAGCGGCCCGAACGCCCGGAAGCTCACGTCCGCGCGGGCCGGGCCGCCCACGCAGAACAGGATCAGGCCGGTCGTGCCGGTCGCGCGGTTCACGCCGCTCACGGCCGCGTCGTCCGGCACGAAGGCGTCCAGCGCGCCCAGGTCCGCGACCTCGGCCACCAGATTCGGACGGCCCGTCCCGGCCACCCAGGCCGGTTCGGTAGGGGAGAGCCCCAGCGCCGACAACTCCAGCGCCGACAGGTCCGCCATGACCGCCTGCACCGTCACCACGCCCTGACGCAGCAGCCACTCGCCGCCGCACAACTGCGCCATCTGCACCTCGCCGCCCGCCTCCGGGTCGCCCTGCGTGACCTCCACCACGTCCAGCAGGCCCGCGCTGCCCTGCACGGCGCTCAGCGCGGCGATGGCGGCGCTATCACTGCTGCCCTTCTCACGGGTCGGCGTGAACACCCGCAGCCTCAGACCCGTCGGGTCGGCGGCCTGCACGAACACGCTCAGGGGCGCACCCGAGGCAGCGGCGCGCGCCTGCTCGTCGCCGCCCTGCGGTAAGACGGCCACCAGCTTGCCGCCGTTGCCGTCCGGCGCGGCGAAGACCCGGCGCAGGTCCGGCACGGGCGTGGTTTCAGAGTCGGTGACGGGAGCGGATTCGGCGTTCATGCCGTCATTCTGGCCCACTGACCGTGCGCCACCTGCCTGGCCGTCTCGACACCTTCCCTTACGCGCTGCCCTTACGCGCTGACCCACTCGCGCAGCAGGGTTTCGAGGTGCTCGTCGTCCAGTTCGTTGTGCTCGGCCAGCGCCTTGATGTGGTCGGTGACGCGCCGCAGGGCGTCCTCGCCGTAGTGCAGGCCCATCTCGCGGGCCTTGTAGGCGATGGCGTGTTTGCCCGTGACCTTGCTGGCCGCCTGGATGCGGCGGCCCACGCCGAACACGCCGGGCGGGATGGCCTCATAGGCGCCGGGGTTCAGGTAGATGGCTTTCAGGTGCATGCCGGCCTTGTGGTTGTACGCGAATTCGCCGGTCAGGTAGTTGTTCCAGGGGATGGGCAGGTCGACCATGCGGGCGATCATGCGGTCGAGTTCCGGGAGCATGTCGAGGTTGTACTTGTCGATCAGGCCCTGCGGATCGAAGGTGAACATGCGGGCCAGGAACCCGCCGAGCGGCGTGATGCCGTTGCGTTCGCCGATGCCGAGGATGGTGGTGTCGATGTGGGTGGCGCCCGCCTCGACGGCTTCGTAGGCGTTACTGACAGCGCAGCCCGTGTCGTTGTGGCCGTGGAATTCGATGCCGCACTCGGCGTGGATGACCTTGCGGACCTCGCGGACCAGGGTGTACACCTGCCGGGGCGTGGCGACGCCGACCGTGTCGGCCAGTCCGACGCGGTGCACGCCCAGGTCCGAGACGGCCTTGTAGACGGCCATCAGGTCGGCTTCCTCGCTGCGGAAGGTGTCCTCGGCGCTGAAGCGGATCTGGAGGTCCGGGTGGTTGGTCTTGATCCAGCTGATGACTTCCTGCGCGGCCTCGATGATCTGCCCGATGTTCTTGCCGTGGCTGAATTCCCGCAGGAAGGAGCTGGTGCCGAACAGCAGGTCCAGGCCGTCCACGCCGGTGTCCACGGCGCGCTGCACGTCGTCCATGTGGCAGCGGACGTGCGTGAGGAACTTGGCGTTCAGGCCCAGGCCCGTCAGGCGGCGGATGTCGGCGTGCGTCTGGGCGCTGACCATCGGGGTGGTGACCTCGATGAATTCCGCGCCGAAGGCGTCCAGGGCGCGGGCGATCTCGATCTTGTCGTCGGTCTTGAAGTTCCCGCGTGCGAACTGCTCGCCCTCCCGCAGGGTGGAGTCGATGATCGCCCACGAGGTCGCGGGGATCAGGGGGGCGGGGTGTTCGGCGGTCGCGGTGGGGTCCTGGGTCATGGGGGCTGCCTCTCGTACGGTATTCTGCGGGCCTTCTTGATGAATGTCAATCAAAAGGGCTAAATAGATATCAATTGATAAGAGTTTGGAAAGCGTTCCCCTGTCGGCTTCTGCCGCTCCCGATTCCTGAACCCGGTTCAGACCCGCGGACCCGCCAGACGGCTGATTCACCCCGCGCGGCACAGGTGTACCGTGGACACCATGTCTGTCGTGCCCTCCATCACCCCACCAACTGAATCGATCAAGAGTCCGGGACGCGAAATCGCGGCCATCGCCGTCCCCGTCAGCCTTGAAATGGTCATTCAGCTCGTCCTGACCTTCATCAACCAGATCATCGTCGGCACGCTCGGCGCAGTCGCCGTCGCCGCCGTCGGCCTGAGCGGCAGCCTCGGCTTCCTGTTCTTCGTTACCCTCGGCGCGCTCGGCAGCGGCACCTCCATCCTCGTCGCCCGCCGCGCCGGCGCCAGCGACCAGACCGGCGTCAACCAGACCCTGACCGTCAGCGTCGCCACCAGCGTCCTCGCGGCGGCCCTCCTGACCGTCCCGGTCGTCCTGGGCGCCGGCACGCTCCTCTCCCTGGCCGGCGGCGAGGAAGCCGTCACCCGCACCGCCATCCCCTACATGCAGGTCAGCATGCTCGCCCTGATTCCCGGCAGCCTCGCCTGGATTCTCAGCGGCGCGCTGCGCTCCCTCGGGCACGCCCGCACCCCGCTGGTCGCCACCGTCATCACCGTGATCGTCGAGAGCCTCGTCGCGTACGGGCTGGTGTTCGGCGTCGGCCCCCTCCCGCAGCTCGGGGTGGTCGGCGCGGCCTGGGCGCTGGTGATCGCCAACACCCTGAAAGTCGCGCTGCTCGCTTACCAGATCTACGGTCCCCGCCACCTCGCCGCGCTCACCCTGCCCCCCGGCCCGCGTGGCGGTCCATCGCCGCGCCCCTGCTGACCATCAGCGCCCCCATCGCGTTTACCGAGTTCGCCTGGAGTCTGGGCGGCTTCATGTACGCCGCCGTGTTCGCCCGCGTCGGTACCGCCGCCCTGGCCGCCAGCCAGATCGTGCACACCCTGGAAGGCATCTTCATCGTCGGGTCCTTCGGCCTGATGAGCGCCGCCACCGTCTTCATCGGCCGCTCCCTGGGGGCGGGCGACGCGGCCGCCGCGCAACTCTGGCTTTCCCGCATCGGCCGCGCCGGCATCGTCACCGGCATCGGCTTCGGCGTGCTGTTCGCCGCGAGCGCCCTGACCGTGCCCGGCCTGTTCCCGAAAGTCGGCGCGGACGTGCATCACATCGCCCTGTTCGGCATCCTGATCAGCGCCGTCACGCAGGTCGTCAAGGTCCGCAACATGATCATCGGTGGCGGCGTCCTGCCCGGCGCGGCCGACGGCAAGGGCGTCATCATCGGTGACGTCGTGGGCGCGTTCGTCGTCGGCCTGCCGCTCGCCATCGGCCTGGGCCTGTACTCCCCGCTGGGCGTGTGGGGCGTGTTCCTGGCCCGCAGCGCCGAGGAGGTCGTGAAGGTCCTGATCTTCGAATGGAGGCGCCGCCGCATCGACTGGGACCGCCTCGCCACCGAGCAACGCGGCAAGGAAGTGGCCGCCGCCCACTGATACGGACTCCGATTGAATGGGCTGCAAAGACCATTCAATCCGAGCGGATGCGAATGGGAGAGAAACGGGTTCCGGACGTGGAGCTGGCAATCCGGTGAAGTTCCGGATTGTCAGCGAAACAAACGGAATCCGTATGACAGCACCGCAGGAAATGGGGAGTGGGAACCGCCGGTCAGCTGGTTCCCACTCCCCACTCGCTCCGCTTTACTGTGCCTCGTCTTCCAGGGTGCGGCGCAGATCGTCCAGGCTGACGCTCTTGGCAGGGGCGTCCAGGACGACCTGACCGGCCCGCAGCGCCACCACCCGCTGCCCCAGGTGCAGAGCCTCCTCCAGCTGGTGCGTGACGAACACGACCGTCACCTTGTGCTGCCACCACAGGGCCAGCAGCTCATCGGCCAGGGCGGTGCGGGTGGCGTGATCCAGGGCGCTGAACGGCTCGTCGAGCAGCAGCAGGCCCGGCTGGATCGCCAGCGCGCGGGCCAGGGCGACCCGTTGCCGCTGACCGCCGCTCAGTTCGTGCGGGCGGCGCGCGCCGTACTCCGCGAGGCCCACCTGCCGCAGGGCGTCGGCCACCCGCGCCTGCCGCTCGGCGCGGTTCAGGCCGCGCAGCCCGAAGCCCACGTTCCCGGCGACGGTCAGCCACGGGAACAGCGCCGCTTCCTGCTGTACCAGCGTCAGGCGCGGGTGCGGCCCCCGGACGGCCTCGCCGCCCAGCGTGATGCTGCCCGCCTGGGGTTTCAGGAACCCGGCCAGCAGGCTCAGCAGGGTGCTCTTGCCGCTGCCGGACGCACCGACCACGCACAGGAACTCCCCGGCCGGCACGTCCAGCGTGAGTGGGCCCACGCCGGCCCCGGTGCGGCGGCGCGACGGGTAGCGGAACGTCACGCCGTCCAGCGACAGCGGCGCACCGCTGCGGGTCGTCGTGGACGCCGGGCGGACACCTTCCTGAACGGACGCGGTCATGCGGGCACCTCCAGGCCGTAATCCCGCCGGACGCGGGTCTCGGCGGCGCGCAACACGGCGTCGAACAGCCCGCCGATCACGCCGATGATGATGATGGTCGCCAGCACCAGCGCCACGTTCGCGGTGTTCCGCCCGACCTCCAGCTGCTCGCCCAGGCTGGCCGCCCCGGCGATCAGGAGTTCCCCGCCGACCAGCGCGCGCCACGAGAAACTCCAGGCGGTGCGCAGCCCGGTCAGGATGCTCGGCACGCTGGCGGGCAGCAGCACCCGCAGCATCAGGCTCAGCGATCCGGCCCCCAGCGTGCGGCCCGCCACGCGCAGCGCCGGGGGCACGTTCAGCAGCGCGCCGGACACCGCGAGCGCCACCGGAATGAATCCCTCCAGGATGACCACGAACAGCACCGCGCGTTCGTTCAGGCCCAGGAACAGGATCGCGAACGGCACGAACGCGATGCTCGGCACGCTCTGAATGCCGGTCAGGTACGCGCCCAGCGTGGTCCGCAGCGGCCGCCACGCGCCCATCAGCAGGCCCACGACCACGCCCAGCAGCACGGCGATCACGTAGCCCGTCAGGACGCGGCGCAGGCTCCCGCCGATGGCGGACAGCAGCTTGCCGTCCTGGGGGCCTGTGCCCCACAGGCCGTAACTGACCTCGGTCCACACGGCCTTCGGGCCTGGGAACACGTACGGCGGGTACAGTTTCAGAACGTCGGTGACCAGCCACCAGAGCCCCACGATGATCAGCAGCCCGGTCAGTTGCGTCAGCAGGGTCTGCCAGCGGGGCGGTCCGCTGCGGACGGCAACGGGACGCTCGGGGTTCAGGGGAGAAGCAGTCACGTCAGCCTCATTTCCGGATGAACGGCGCGAGATCCGGCGCGCTGCGGGCGTATCCGGCTTCCACGTTCAGCTTCGCGTACTCGGTCAGGGCGGCCAGATCAAGGTTGGTCGTGAAACGAGTCCGCGCGAAGGCCCGCTGAAGCACGCGCGGATCGAGTTTCGCGCCCGTGAGTTCCAGCAGCTGCGCGTTCACGGCCGTCTGCGCGCCGACCGGGTTGCGGTTGATGAACGCCACCGCCTCGGTGTGCGCCTTCAGGAACGCCGTGACGAGCTGCGGGTTGGCCTGCGCGAACCTGGAGTTCACGATCACGACGGTCGTGGGGTACTTCCCGTCGCGCCAGACGGTCTTCTCGTTGCCGATCACGCGGTGGCCCTGCGCCTCGAGGGCCGCGCCCCACGGTTCGGGCACCAGCGTCACCTCCACGCGCTTGGCGGCGAAGGCGGTCATCACGTCGGCCGGCGCGACGGGCGTGATCGTGACGGTCCCGCCGTCCGTCCTGGATCTCAGACCGTTCTCGTTCAGGATGTGCCGCAGGCTGATGTCCTGCGTGTTGCCCAGACTGGGCACGGCGACGACCTTCCCGCCCAGGTCCCTGTAGGACCGGACGCTGCTGTCCTTACGGACGACGAGCACCGCGCCCGCCTCGCTGGCTCCCGCCAGGAACTGCACCGGCATGCCGCGCCCGGCCGCGTTGATGGCCGGCCCCGGCCCCACGTACGCGATGTCGATCTGACCGGCGGCGAACGCCTCGGTCAGGGTGGTGCCGGACACGAATTCCCTGGGGTCCAGTTTTACCTTACCGAGTGCTTTCTGGAAGGTGCCACGCTCCAGGCCGACCAGGGCAGGCGCGTGCGTGAGATTGGGAAAGAAGCCCAGGCGCACGGTCTGGGCGTCCTGGGCGGCAGCGCTGCCGAGCATTGAGAGGATCAGCAGGGTGGGAATACTGTTTCGGGTCATGGGCCCTCCGGGGTGGGACGCTGCATTTCAAGCGGAACGGCGGGCGCGTGCGTGTGACGGTGCCCACCGTCCCTTCAGGTTTCTTTCAGCTCGTGACTTATACCTTCTCGGCGTACGCGGCGCGCAGCACCTCGGCCACCTCGGGCCGCGTGAACTCGGCCGGCAGGTTCTCCCCGGCGCGCAGCTTCTCGCGGACCTTCGTGCCGCTCAGTACCAGGTGGTGGCTGCTGTCGTGCGGGCAGGTGCGCGGGCTGACGAGTTGACCGCAGGAGTTGCAGTAGAAGGTGTGCTCGAACTTCAGGATCTGGATGCCCAGTTCCTCGGGCGTGTATGCGCTGAAGATCTCCTGCGCGTCGTACGTGCCGTAGTAACTGCCGACGCCCGCGTGGTCGCGGCCCACGATGAAGTGCGTCACGCCGTAGTTCCGCCGCGACAGGGCGTGCAGGATCGCCTCGCGCGGCCCGGCGTAACGCATGGCGGCCGGGTACACGCTCAGCAGCGTGCGGGCCTGCGGGTAGTACCCCTCCAGCAGCACTTCGTAGGCCTTCACGCGGGTGTCGGCGGGCACGTCGTCGCCCTTGGTGGTGCCCACCAGCGGGTGCAGCAGCAGGCCGTCCACGAGTTCCAGCGCCACCTTCTGCAGGTACTCGTGCGCGCGGTGAATGGGGTTGCGGGTCTGGAAGGCCACGCTGGAACGCCAGCCGCGCGCCTCGATCACCCCCCGCACCTCGGCGGGCGTGCGGTGGTGGCGGGGGAACGCGCCGCGCGGGATCTCGAACAGCGCGACCGGCCCGGCCAGGTTCACGTCCCCCTGGGCCAGCAGGGCGGCCACGCCGGGGTGCGCGGGGTCCTCGGTGCGGTAGACCTCGCGGGCTTCCAGGCTCCTGCGGGCCTCGTAGGCTTCCTGCACGTCGATCCAGCCGATGTCCTGCCCGCCGTGGCTCAGGACCACGCGGCCGCGCAGCCCGGCCTGCTCGCGCCCCACCGGTAGCGTGATGGGAATGCTCCAGGGCGTGCCGTCCGCGAGGCGCAACCGCTCGATGACCGACAGGTAGTCGGCCTCGTTCACGAAGCCGGTCAGGGGGGAGTATGCGCCGGTGGCGAGCATTTCGAGGTCGGCGGCGCTGCGGTCGCTGATGTTCAGGCGGGGCAGGCCAGCCAGTTCGGCCGGATCGAAGTCGTGGCCGGGTCGGCGCACGAGATTCACGAGGGTTCCGCCGAGGGGCGTGGGCAGCAGGGCGGATTCGGGCAGCAGGATGGTCATGAGAGGAACCTCGTGAAGGAACAGTGGGGCGGAGGGCATTGGTGGATCAAACTACTCAACTATTCCGGGCAGGAAAAGCCGCTCGAAAGGGGCAGGCGGCGTTCCGGATGCGGTGAGGTCAACAGCGACGGTTCACAGGGCGTTCCCTCCGGCCCACAGGCCGCACTCGGTCTTGCCCTTCCCGGCCCAGCGGCCCGCGCGGGCGTCCTCGCCGGGGCGCACGGCGCGCGTGCAGGTCCAGCAGCCCACGCTCAGAAACCCGTCGAAGTACAGCGGGTTCACCGGCAGGTCGTGTTCACGCGCGTACGCTTCCAGGCGCTCGCGGGTCCAGTGGGCCAGCGGGTTCACCTTCACCCGCGCGCCCTGCTCCACGAAGGGAATGTCGGCGCGGGTGGTCGCCTGATCGCGGCTGCGGGCGTTCAGCAGCGCGTCCGGCGCCTGGGCACGCAGGTACGCCTGGAGGGGCGCGACCTTCCGCACAGCGCAGCAGGCGTCCGCATCGGCCGCGTACAGCGCCGGGTCCGTCTGCCCGTCCTCGGGACTGGCCCCGTCGTTCAGGGTCACGAAGGTCAGTTCCGGGTAGCGCGCCGCCAGCCGGTCACGGGTCGCCAGGGTCTCGGGGAAGTGGTACCCGGTGTCCACGAACACCACCTCGCCCCGGTACCCGGCCCGCACGGCCAGATCGATCAGAACCACGCCGTTCAGGTTGAACGCACTGGGCATCAGCACCCGCCCGTGCGCGCCGAGCGCCCAGCGGATCACGTCCAGCGGATCGCTGTCCGGCGTGAAGTCGGGTCGGGGCGAGGTGGCGGTCATACCTTCAGCGCCTCCAGCAGTTGCCGCACGCCCTCGTCCACGCTGATGCGGTCGGTGCGCAGGTGCAGGTCCGGGTTCTCGGGGGCCTCGTAGGGATCGCTGACGCCCGTGAAGTGCGGGATCTCCCCGGCAATGGCTTTCAGGTACAGGCCCTTCACGTCGCGTTCCGTCACGACTTCCAGCGGGGCGTCCACGAACACCTCCAGCGCACTCGGGAAGCTGTCCAGCACCTCGCGGCGCGTGTCGGCGTACGGGCTGATCGCGCTGACAAGCACCGTCACGCCATGCTTTGCCAGCAGGCCTGCCACGAACCCGATGCGGCGCACGTTCGTGTCCCGGTCGGCCTTCGAGAAGCCCAGGCCCTTGCTGAGGTTCTCGCGCACGGCGTCACCGTCCAGCAGTTCCACGGCCACACCGCGCGCCAGGAGTTCCTGGTGCAGGGCGCCCGCCAGGGTGCTCTTGCCCGCGCCGCTCAGCCCGGTCAGCCACACCACGCGGCCCGTACCGACGCTCCTGTCGGCCACGGCGGTCACGCGGTCACCGCCTCACGCGCCCCCAGCACGGCGTCCGGCGCGAAGTGCTCGTGCCCGATGCGGTCGGAGTACTCCACGAAGCTCTCGCCGGGCTGCTTGTTCGCCTGGAATTCGGCCAGTACGGCGTCCGTGTACTCGTTCAGGCGTTCGGCCGGCACCGCGCCCTTCAGTTTGGTCCCCGTGCGGTGCGCCTGCCCGATGCTGCCGGCCAAGTGGACGTTGAACACCTCGTGGACGGTGCCGTCCTTGTCGGTCTTGTTGGCCCCCATGAAGCCCAGGTCCGCCACCTGATAGCGCGTGCAGGCGTTGCTGCACCCGGTCAGGTTGATGGTGAACGGCACGTCCAGCCCACTGAACTTCGCTTCCAGATGGTCGATCAGGTTCGCGGTGCGGGCCTTCGTCTCGGTCAGCGCGAGGCGGCAGAACTGGTTACCGGTGCAGGCGATGGTCGTGCCGCGCAGCGTGGTCTTGGGCGCCAGTTCCAGTTCGCTCAGCGCGGCCGTCACGGCGTCCAGGTCGGCGGTCGCCACGTGCGGCAGCACCATGTTCTGGAAGGCGGTGGTGCGCAGCACGCCCTTGCCGTAGCGGTCGGCCAGGTCGGCCAGCGCGCGGGCCTTGGTGGGGTCGATGCGGCCCACGGTGGTCGCCACGACCACGTAGTTCAGGCCGTCCGCCTGCGGGTTCACGCCCAGCACGTCGTTCCCGCCGAAGCGCGCGGTCGGCGCGGCCGGGCCGTCCGTCAGCCTGCGGCCCAGGTAGTCGTTCTCGACAATTTCGCGGAACTTCTCGACGCCCAGGTCCTTGATCAGGAACTTCAGGCGGCTCTTCTTGCGGTTCTGGCGGTACCCGTGGTCACGGTACGCGGCGGTGATGGCCTGCCCGACCTCCACGACCTCCTCGGGGCGGATGAACACCCCCAGGCGCCTGGACAGGTGCGCCACGGCGCCCAGGCCGCCGCCCACCCACACGTCGAAGCCGACCTCGCCGTTCACCCGGTGCGCCAGGAAGCCGATGTCGTTGATCATGTGAATGCCTTCGAGTTCCGGGACCGCCGTGATGCTCATCTTGAACTTGCGCGGCAGGTCCTGGAACTCGGGGTTTCCGGTCAGGGTGCCTTCCATGGCGTGGGCCAGGGGGCGCACGTCGATGATCTCGCGGGCGTCCAGGCCGGCCAGGGGGCTGGCGATCACGGCGCGCACGGTGTCACCGCACGCCCCCTTGGGGTGCAGGCCCAGCGGCGCGAGCCGGTCGAAGATCTGCGGGATCTTGTCGATGGTCAGCCAGTGAAACTGGAATGCCTGACGGTCCGTCACGTCCAGGAAGCCCCGGCCGTACTCCTCGGCGATGTTGGCGACCTCGCGCATGGTGGCGCTGGAGAACTCGGCGGCCGGCACGCGCACGCGCATCATCAGGAAGCCGTCCTCCTGCGGGCGCTGCGGGTACACGCCCGCCCACTTCAGCAGGTCGATGCGTTCGGGGTCGATGAAGCCCTGCGCGGCGTACTGGGGGATCAGGTCGAAGATCTGGAACGGGGGCACTTCTTTCTTCAGGGCTTCAATGTCGCTCATGGGATGTCCTTTTGGTCGCGCGGGGCGGGGAGGCTTGTTCGGAAAGGGGCGTGGTGCGGCTCAGCGTTTCAGCAGTTGGTAGCGCAGGCGGCGGTACTGGAAGTACATGATGCATCCCACGCAGATCTTCTCGGTCAGGTTCAGGATGGCCAGCGCGATCACGACCACGCCCAGCAGCGCGCCCACGACCGGCAGGCCCGTCAGGGTGAACGCGGCGGAGGCCAGCAGGAAGGTGCCGCCCACGCCCTGCGCGAAGTGGTGCGCGCGGGGATCCTCGTCCACGACCTCGGGGCTCAGGCCCAGGGATGGGCCCAGCAGGCGGTACGCGGCGCGCATGGGGGAGAGGTCAGGACGCACGGCGCCCAGCAGCATGGCCGCGCCCAGGATCAGCGTGAGGGCCGGGAGGGTCAGGATCACGGCCAGCAGCGTCACGAAGACCACGGCCAGCTGGTTGAACTTCAGGGCGCTGAGGTCCGTGCGGGCTGGTCGGGCCGGCTGTCGGGTGGGGGCGGAGGCAATCATTGACAAAAAAGGTAAACCTTTATGGCGTACAAAACAAGTCAACTATCCAGACAGGTGCCCGGACGGTCCTCTCACGGGGCCCATACCGGCCCGCCGGGCGGTCACCGGACCCGTCCAGCACACCCGGATGCAGCTGACCTGCTGTCAAGCGCACCTGCAGCAACGCCCGTCCGGCCTGCCCGCTAGCCTGCCGGAGCCAGCCCCACCCCCGTCCCGCCGACCGCCGGCGCACCCCCACGCCCAGCAGGAGACCCCATGACCGACCCCACCCGGCCCACCAGCCCCGACCGACCCAGCCCCGACCGACCCAGCCCCGGCCAGTCCGGCCAGCCCCGGAGCAGTCGCCTCCGCCCGGCCCGTCGCGCAGGGCGTCCGCTGGCCGCCGCTGCCCTGGGCGCGCTGCTGCTGGCCGGCACGTACGCCGGCGCGACCGCCGTGTTCTCCAGCCGCGCCCAGACCCTCACCGCCGACCTGACCGCCACGCTGCGCGCCCGCGCCGCCGCCTCGGGCGCGCAGGTCGAGCAGGTGTCGTACACGCGCGGGTTCACGCACAGCACCCAGGTCCTGCGCCTCACCTTCAGCGAGGGCGGGACCAGTCAGGGCCTGATCGTCACGAACGACATCCAGCACGGCCCGCTGCCCGCCTTCCGGGGCGTCGGACAGGCCACCGTGACCACCACCTTCCGCCCCGAGGACCCGCAGGCGCAGGCCGCCTACGCCCGCGCCTTCCCCACCCGCCAGCCCCAGATCGTGACCGCCATCGGCCTCGCCGGAGACACCCGCAGCCGCGTGGACGTTCCGGGCGGCACCGTCACCGAACAGGGCACCACCGTCAACTGGCAACCGCTGGGCGGCACCATGGACGTGCAGGGCAACGACACCCGCCTGAACCTCAGCTGGCCCGGCCTGACCGTCAGCGACCCCGGCGACGGCAACCCGACCAGCGGCAGCATCGGCCGCGTCACCCTGACCGGCGAGAACCGCCGCAACGGGCCAGAGGATCCCATCGGCCTGGGCCGCGCCACCCTGACTCTGGACCGCGCCTCCCTGAACGCCGACGCCGACTCCATGAACCTGACCGGCCTGAACATCAGCGCCGACACCACCGGGGAGGGCGACTACCTGAATAGCACCGTGAAGTACGACGTCGGCACGCTGACCCTGCCCAGCCCGAACGGCCCCCAGTCCCTGCGCGACCTGCAACTGCACCTGAGCCTCGGACACCTGGCCCGTGAACCGCTCGCCCGTCTCACGACCCTGCTGAACGAGGCGTCGCAGGACCAGCCGGACGCAAGCGGCGCGGCCAGCGACCCCCTCGCCGCCCTCAGTCCCGCGCAGCAGACGCAGGCCCGCGCCGACCTGCTCGCGCTGCTGAAAGACAACCCGGTGCTCAGGCTGGAGCGCCTGAACATCACGCAGCCCACCGGGAACGTCACCCTGACCGGTCAGCTGTCCCTGCCCGGCGCGGCCAGCCTGAGTGACCCGGAACTCCAGGGACTGGCCGACCAGCCCGCTGCGGCCCTGGCCCTGGCCGACCTGCAACTGAAACTCAGCGCCACCCGGGACGCCCTGAACACCCTGCTCGGCAACTTCGGCCCGCTGGCCGAACTGGCCGACATCGACACCCTGCTCGGCGCCGGGTACCTGACCCGCAGCGGCGACCAGCTGAGCCTCGACCTGCGGTTCGAGCAGGGCCGCGCCACCCTGAACGGCCAGCCCCTGGACTAGCCGTTGCCGGAAGGGCCGGCGCCGCCCAGTCCCCGGCTCCTCACCGGACCTCCCGGCCGCCGCAGCTGACCCGCTGTGCGGCGGGGAGGTCCGTACTACACTGCTCAGAGTGAACACGTTCAAAGTTCAAGTGGGCGCCGTGACCCGCGACCTTCCCATCGTTCCCGTCGCTCCTGGCGTCAGCGTCGCCCTGTTCAACATGCTGGGCGACACCGAAGTGACCGAGGCGGCCGGCCGTGAACTGGCCCGCCTGCTGCCCGCCGACATCGACGTGCTGGTCACGCCGGAAGTCAAGGCGCTGAGCCTCGCGCACGTCATCAGCCGTGAGAGCGGCAAGCCGTACATCGTGATCCGCAAGACGCAGAAGCCGTACATGGTGGAGCCCGTGGCGCGCGAGGTGGTCAGCATCACGACCGGCAAACCGCAACTGCTGGTCCTGGACGGCTTCGACGTGCAGAAGATCCGGGGCCGCAAGGTCGCCATCGTGGACGACGTGGTGTCCAGCGGCGGCACCCTGCACTCCATCCGTCAGATCATCGAGGAGGTCGGCGGGGAGGTCGCGGCGGTCGTCGCGGTGTTCACCGAGGGGCAGGAACGCCCGGAAGTGACGGCGCTGGGCCACCTGCCGCTGTTCGAGAACTGATCGGAGCCGCCGCGCACCGGGCTGCCATTCCCTTTGGGGGGAGGCGGCCCGCTCCAATGACCGCCTCCCCGCGTTCCGCCGGGCTGGACAGCCGCGTGGCCCGGCCGGGTGCACCTGAAGGCTCCCGCACGCGGGCAGGATAGGGTGTGGGCCATGAACAACCCGAATGAACTGACCGTCAGGATCGGCAGTCTGGAACGCACCCTGCCGACCGTGCGCGCCGGGAACCTGGGCCGCGTGCCGCTGGTGGAATTCATTGGTGACAGTGAGTTCACGAACGCGGCGGCGCAGGAACTCGTCGCCCTGATTCCCGCGCAGACCGAGGTGCTGCTGACGGTCGTCACGAACGCCCTGCCGCTCACGCACGAACTGAGTGACCGCAGCGGCCTGCCGTACGTCTGCGCGCGCAAGAAACGCCGCACGTACATGCAGTCCCCGCTGATTCAGGAGGTGCCGAGCATGACGCTGGGCGTCACCGAGACGCTGTGGCTGGACGGCCCGCACGCCGAGCGGCTGCGCGGCCGCCGGGTCGCCATCGTGCAGGACGTGATCGCCAGCGGCGGGACTGCCCAGGCGCTGGCCCGGCTGGTCGAGCGGGCCGGGGGGACCGTCACCGGGTACCTCGCGGCGTTCCGGCAGGGCCAGCCGCCCATGCAGGTCACGGTCCTTCAGGACCTGCCCCGCTCGCTGTAACCCGCACCCGCCCGCGAGATTCGCGTCAGCGGGCGGCGCGCAGCAGGCCCGGCAGGTCGTCGGGCAGGCGGCGCATGGGCAGGTCGAACAGCGTGCGGGCCGGTTCGTTGGGGGCGGTGTTGCCTTCTTTCAGCATGGCGTACTGGTGGCGCGTGATGGGCGGGCTGGGCAGCACCTGCATCAGCGGCACGGCGAGGTCCATCAGGAACAGCGGGACCGGCACGATGGGTTTCTTCCGGCCCAGCGCCCCGAGTTCCAGTTCCAGCAGTTCCCGGAACGTGAATTCCTGCGGGCCGGTCAGGGCCAGCGTCTGCCCGGCGCCCAGGTCGGAACCCGCCGCCAGCGCGAAGGCCTGCGCCACGTCCTGCACGCTGACCGGCCGGAACGGGAAGCGGCCATCCCCGATCTGCGGCACGATCGGTGCGGTGCTCACGAGTTCCCGCAGGACCCGCCCGAAGAAATCATCGCCCGGCCCGAAGATCAGGCTGGGCTGAAAAACCGTCCAGTTCAGGCCGCTGGCCCGCACGAGTGCTTCCGCCTGCGCCTTGCTGCTGGAGTACCCGCTGGCGCTGTCCTCGCGCGCGCCCAGGGCGCTCATGTGCACGTAGCGCGCGCCGCGTGGCGTGGCCGCCAGGACGTGGCGGGTGCCGTCCACATGCACGCGCGTGAAGGTCTGGTCGCCCTTCTCGGCGATGATGCCGACCAGATGCACGACCGCCTGCGGGTCGGCCTGTCCCACGGCGCGCTGCACGCTGCCGGGATCGGTCACGTCCAGGGTCACGCCCCGCGCGCCGCCCACGTCACGGCCCGAGCGGCTGCCGGCCGTGACGGTGTGTCCGTGCTTGAGCAGTTCGGCCACGACGGCCTTTCCGACGAAGCCGCTGGCTCCGGTCACGAGTACGTTCATTCTGAACCTCCGGGAGGATGAGGGGGGGGTGCGCCGCCCAGCAGCCGGGCGGCGATCTGCTGCGCGGCGCTGGGCGCGTCGGGACCGGCGTACTCGCCGCCCAGCGTGCGCGCCAGGTGCGGCTGGCTGTTCAGCAGCGCTCCGCCCACGAACAGCGGCACGTTCAGGCCGTCCAGGTCGCGGCGGTGTTCCAGCGTCGACTCCAGCGCCCAGGGGCCGTTCAGGGCCAGCAGGACCGCGCGGGCCTCGCGCTGCCGGGCGTACACGGCCAGGTCGCCCAGCGGCACGTTCGCGCCCAGGTACGCCACGCGCACGCCCCGGCGGCGCAGCGCCAGGGTCAGCATCATCAGGCCCAGTTCATGCTGCTCCTGCGGGGCGCAGGCGGCCACGACCAGCGGCCCGAAGCCCGCCTGCACGCCCGCCACGTCCATCAGGCCCGAGATGCGTGAACGCAGGAACGCGGTCGCCTGATGCTCGTGCGCGACCGTGATCTCGCCGCGTTCCCAGCGGGCGCCGATCTCGATCATGGTGGGGCTGATCACGTCGGTCATGACGACCTCGACCGGAATCTGCGCGTGCGCCTCGGACAGCACGGCCGCCGCGCGGTCCGTGTCGGAATCGATCAGCGCCTGCGTGAGCAGCGCCGACCACTGCGCGCCGCTGCGGCCCTGCTCGGGCGCCGCGCGGTCCGGGGCGGCCGGGGTGGGTGCCGGGCCGGCACCGGCCGTCATGGCGTGCAGGGTCAGCTCGGCGGCGCGGCTGGCCGGCACGCCCGACTGCAACTGCGACTGCATGTACTGAATGGCGGCCACGTCCCCCGGCGAGTACAGGCGGTACCCGCTGGCGTTGCGGGCGGGGTGCGGAAAGCCGTAACGGCGCTCCCACTGCCGCAGCGTCGTGGCCGGCACGCCGGTCTGCGCCTCGACCTCCGAGGCGGTGAACATTCCGGTCTGGGACCGTCCGGCAGTGGGCTTCATCTCGGCCTATTGTGACGCACGGACAGTCCGCCGGATGGTAAGGATTGCGCCCAAGGGGCATCTGCCCGGCCCGCCACGTGCCTACAATGCGGACTGCTCATGTCAGGCGCCGTCTCTCCCCGAACCCACCGGCTGCCGCTGCGGCGCCTGCTGACCGTGTCCCGCCCGGCGCTGTGGGTGAACACGGTCGGCACGCTCGTCACGGGCGTGTGGCTCTCGGGCCGCCTGTACACCCTGGACCCGGCCACGCTGCTGCTGCTGGCGTACCTGACGCTACCGTTCAACCTGCTGATCTACGGCCTGAACGACCTGTCCGACCGCGAGGAGGACGCCCGCTCGTCCCGCAAGGGCGGCTGGCAGGGCGCGCGCCTGACCCTGGCCGAGGGCGGCCCGCTGCTGCGCGCCACGCTGCTGCTGAACGTGCCGGCGCTGCTGCTGCTGACGCTGCTGCTGCCGCCGGCCGCGACGGCTGTGCTGCTGCTGTCGGCGGTATTGTTCGCGGCGTACAGCCTGCCGCCCCTGCGCCTGAAGGGCCGCCCCTTCCTGGACGGCCTGAGTAACGTCGCCTACGCCCTGCCGCTGATCCTCCCGGCCCTGACGCTGGGCAGCCCCGCCCCGTGGGGGCCGCTGCTGGCCCTCATGAGCTACTCGGTCGGAAAGCACGCCTTCGACGCCGCGCAGGACATCCCCGCCGACCGGGCCGCCGGGACGCGCACGGTCGCCACCACCCTGGGCGTGCGGGGCAGCGCCGCCTACGCCCTGGCGTGGTTCGCGCTGGCGGCCGCGCTGCTGTGGCCCGCGTCGAAACTGACGGCGCTGGCGCTGCTGCTGACCTGCGGCGGCATGGCCCTGGGCCTGCTGCGCCGCCCCACGCCGGAACGGGCCGCGCGGCTGTACCCGCTGAGTATCGTCACGCCCTGGATCGTGGGCGCCGTGGCGGGCGTGCAGCTCGTGTACCTGCTGGCGCGCGGCCAGTGGACCGGCCTGTAGGGTGAGGCGCACGGTCGGCACTCGGACGGTCGGCATTCTGGGGGGCGGGATCGCCGGACTGACCCTGGCCGCGCTGCTGGCCGGACGCGGGCACGCCGTCACCGTGTACGAGCAGGACCGCGCGGGTGGCAAGCTGCGCCGCGAACAGGCGGGCGGCCTGAGCTTCGACACCGGCCCCAGCCTCTTCACCTTCCCGGACGTGTGGCGCGCCGTGCTGGCCCGCCTGCACGAACCCGACCCGCTGGACCTGCGCCCCCTGCCCGGTGCTCTGGGCGTCCACCACACGCCGCACGGGCCGGTGCCGCTGCCCGTGCCGCCCAGCTATGCGCTGTTCCCGCACTGGCAGCGGTACGTGCGGGCCGCCGAACCCCTGCGGGCGCACCTGACCACCCTGCTGACCACCCCGCCGCGCCTGAACGACCCGGCGTTCCTGCGGGCGTCGGCGGCGCTGCTGCGCGCCACCGGGCCGCACGCCAGCGCCGCCGCGTGGCTGCGTGCCCGGCACCTGCCGCCCGCGCTGGAGCACGCGCTCGCCACGCACGCCCTGAACGCCGGTCTGAGCCCCGCCGACGCCCCGGCCCTGTACGCCCTGATTCCTGCACTGGTGGGCGCGGACGTGTCCCGGCCCGCCCACGGCATGGGCGCGCTGCTGGACGCCCTGCGCGGATTCGGCGAGGCGCGCGGCCTGACCATCCGCGAGGGCGTGGGCGTCCGCGCCCTGAGCGACACCACCCTGACCCTGAACGGGGGAGAGGTCCGTCGCCACGACCTGATCGTCAGCGCCGTGGACCCCGCCCGCCTCGCCCGGCTGCGCGGCCAGTCGGTCAGACCCGGCCCCCGGACCGTCAGTGGGGTCGCCGTGTACGCCGCGCTGCCCGCCCCCGCGCCACTGCCCACCACCAGCGTCATCCCGCCCGACAGCTTCCGGGACTTCCGCGCCGCCCTGCGCGCCGGAGCCCTGCCGCACACCACCCTGACCCTCGTCCACGCGGACGGCCCCCGCCTCGCCGTCCTGCTGACCGCGCCCCCCACCGGCCGCCCCCTGAGCGCCGACCACCCCTGGGTGCGGGGGCAACTGCGGCGCGCGGAACGCACCCTGAACGTGCCGGGCCTGCTGGCCTCCGCCCTGGATACCGTCACCCTGAACCCCGCCCACTACGCGCGGGGCGGCCATCCGGGCGGCGCGATCTACGGCGCGGCCCTGCCCGCCTGGCGCGGCGGCCCCCTGCACCCGCAGCCGTACCGCCTGACCCCCGACCTCTGGCAGGTCGGCACCGGAGTTCACCCCGGCGGCGGTCTGCCCGCCATCCTGGGCGGCGCGCTGATCGTGGACCGCCTGCTGGGAGAGGCGGGCTGGTAGATGAACGGCACCCCCTTCCGCGTGGAGGGGGGTGCCGGGTGCGCGGGGTGCTTACTGCCCGGTGATGGCCTTCAGGGGATCGACCAGACCGTACCCGAAGTTGTTGTCCCGGCCAGCCGTGCCCAGGTCCCTGGCGGTGCTGGTCAGCAGGTTGAGCAGCCCGGTGTTCGTCAGGGTGGGTTTGGCGGCCCAGACGACGGCAGCGGCGGCGCTGACGTGCGGGGTGGCCATGCTGGTCCCGTCGAGGTAGGCGTAATCGGCGCTCGTGACGGCGACGGTACCCGTGGTGGGCAGTTTGCCCAGCAGCGCCTGCCCGTCGGCCTGCTGGATGCCCAGGACCGGCACGGCGTAGGTGTTGGTCAGGCTGATGCCCAGGGCGCCGGCGGCGTTGTTGTAGATCATGACGCCGCGGGCGCCGCTGGCGACGGCGTTCGCGGTCTTCTCCTCGAAGGAGCAGGTGCCGCGCGCGATCAGGGCGATGTTGCCGTTCAGGGCCGCGTTGCGAGTGCCGGCCCCGCAGAACTCGTTGTTCGTGCCGCCCGCCGCGACGACGGTGCCGGTGAAGCTGCCCCGCCCGGTCTTGTCGGCGGCCTGCACGTCCGCGAAGGTCACGCCGCCGCCCGAGGCGCTCGCGGCGGTGCCCTGCCCGAGCGGCACGGGGCTCAGGACAGCCACGCCGGGCCCCGACAGGTCCACCTGCGTGCCGAAGTTACTGAAGTCCGCCTTGGCGAGATTGCTGTCCACGGCGGCCACGCCCGCCACCTGGGTGTACGCGGCGGGGTAGGACACGGCGGCGCCGTCGTTCCCGGTCGCGGCGATGATCAGCGCGCCCTTGTTGTACGCGGCGGTGTAGGCGCGCTGCTCGGTCTGGCTCTTGCTGCCGCCGCCCAGGCTCATGGACACCACGACCCGGTCCTGCGTGCCGCCCTGCGATTTCAGTTGCGCCACGCACCAGTTCACGCCGTTGATGATGCCGCTGCTGCTGCCGGACCCGGTGTCGCCCAGCACGCGCCCGACGAACAGGTTCGCGCCGGTCGCCACGCCGCCCACGCCGGCCGCGTCCATGCCGCTCTGCAGGCCGGTCGTGCCGGTGCCCGCGCCGTACTGCGCGAACACGGTCCCGGCGACGTGCGTGCCGTGCCCGTCCACGTCGTTCAGGGCGTAGGGGTCGTTGCGGTTGGTTTCGGTGGTCACAAAGTTCTTGAAGCCCGTCAGCTTCCGCTGGAATTCCGGGTGGTTCCCGTCGATGCCGGTATCCAGGACGCACACGGCGACCCTGGTGGTGCTCGCACCGGTGTAACCGGCGGCGCGCAGGGCGGGAACGCGCAGGGCGTTGTCGCCCCAGGTGAACTCGCCGCTGGGCGCGTACAGCGCCTGGGCGCCCAGGCGCTGCGCCGACAGGGTAGACCCCTGCGCCGCCAGGGCAGAGGCGGGGCGGGCGTCGCTGGTGCCGCTGGGTCGGCCCTGGGCGCGGTGCACGGCTTCCTGCTCGATGTACTCGACGCTGGGGTTGGCGCGGAGTTTCGTGAGGGCGGCGGGGCTCAGGCGCACGGCGGCGGCGCTGATGTCCGCCCACTGGCTGCTGATCACGCCGCCCGCTGCGGTGATGGCCTGCGCCTGCACGGCGGCCTGCGCGGCGAGTTCCTGACCCCCGAGGTTCTGGGCACTGAGCGGCTGACGGAAGCCCACGAGGTAGCTGTCCGTCCCGGTCGGCGTACCGGCGACGGGGGCGGTCGGGGCGGCGGCGTCCGGGGCGACGGCACTCGGCTGTCCGCAGGCGGCCAGGGTCAGGGCGAGGGTCGTTGCCAGCAGGGGGTGGGTCAGTTTCATGCGTGCCTCCGTGGGGTCTGGCCGTGGGACGGGAAGGCTGTTCCGGCCGCACGGGGAAGTGCGGCAGGGACTTGGAATTCACCGGCAGACGCTATTGCAATTAAGCTTGGCGCGGATACTAATGCGCGCCCGCCATCCATCCGCCCAGGTCGGCTAGACAGCTCTGGACGGAGTTCAACAAATAGGCGCACGGTCGCTTGCATTTCGCCGGCTGGTCAGTTAAAGGGCGGGAGGCCGCAGGAGCCATCAGGGAGACGCTCCACAGCACAGGGACGTAGCGGAGGCGAACCGGGCCACCCGAACGCGCCTCACCGCACGAAAAGGGCAGGCAGAGGTTCATCCCCCTGTCTGCCCCCTCGACGGTTACTTTCCGCTGGAAAGTGGTGCCCCGTTGACTCTCTTCTGCGCGGCGTTTACCAGCGCTCGGTGACGGTCTTGAGCTGCATGAAGTTCGCCAGGTAGTCCGGGCCGCCCGCCTTGCTGTCCGTGCCGCTCATGTTGTACCCGCCGAACGGCTGCACGCCCACGATGGCGCCCGTGATCTTGCGGTTGAAGTACAGGTTTCCCGCCTCGAACTCGTGCCGCGCCTGCTCCAGCCGGGCGCGGTCACGGCTGCAGACGCCGCCCGTCAGGCCGTACTCGGTGCTGTTCGCGATGTCCAGCGCGTCCTGCCAGTCCCGCGCGCGGATCACGGACACGACCGGCCCGAAGATCTCCTCCTGCGCCAGCCGCGCGTCGCGCTTCACGTCGCCCACGATGGTCGGCTGCACGTAATACCCCTGCTTGCCGTTCGCCTCGCCGGGGGCCTCGCCGCCCAGCAGCACCTTGCCCTCGCTGGGGGCCAGTTCCAGGTACCCTTTGATCTTGTCGAAGCTCATCTGGTTCACGACCGCCGTGACGTTCGCGTTCTCCTCGCCCGTGCCCACCTTCAGGGCCTTCGTGCGCTCCACGAAGCCACTGACCACGGCGTCGTACACGCTGTCCACCACGATCAGGCGGCTCATGGCGCTGCACTTCTGCCCGTTGAAACCGAAGGCACCCTGCACCGCCGCCGTGACCGCCACGTCCAGATCGGCGGTCTCGTCCACGATCAGGCCGTCCTTACCGCCCAGTTCCAGAATGACCTTCTTGATCCACTTCTGGCCCGGCTGGGTCTTCGCGGCCACCTCGTTGATGTGCAGGCCCACCGCGCGGCTCCCCGTGAACGTGATGAAGCGCGTCTTCGCGTGCGTCGTCAGGTACTCGCCGACTTCCTTGCCCACGCCGGGCAGGAACTGCAGCACCCCGGCGGGCAGCCCCGCCTCCAGCAGGATGTCTACCATCATGCCCGCGATCAGGCCGCTGTCCTCAGCGGGTTTGGCGATCACGCAGTTGCCCGCCACGATCGGCGCGGCCAGCATCCCCAGGAAGATCGCGCACGGGAAGTTCCACGGGCTGATGCTGACGCCCACGCCCACCGGCATGAACATCAGGCCGTTCTCCTCACCCTCGAACCACGTCGTCTCGGCCGCACCGAAACCCGCGTACTTCATGGCGCTGCGCGCGTAGTACTCCAGGAAATCAATCGCCTCAGCAACCTCCACGTCGGCCTCGGCGTAGTTCTTGCCGACCTCGACGCTCATCAGCGCGCAGGCCTCCAGGCGGCGGCGCTTCAGGATCGCAGACGCCTTCAACAGAATGCGGGCGCGGGCGTCCATGTCCCACGTCTTCCACGACTCGAACGCCTTCCACGCGCCTTGCAGGGCACGCTCGGCATCCTCGACGGTTGCCTTCGCCGTCGTGCCCACCACTTCACTGGTGTCGCACGGGTTCAGCGAGGTCAGCTTCTCGGCCGTATCCACCCTCTCGCCGTCGATGATCAGGGGGTAATGCTTCCCGACCAGCTCAGCCCGTACCTTCTTGAGGGCGTCCTGATAGGCCTTGACGTTCTCTTCCTTCGTGAAGTCGATGAAGCTCTGCGGGCGGTACTCCTGAACTTTGATCATGGTGGGTCTCCTTAACAGAATTGGTAGCGCGAGATGGGGTCGGCTGGGTTGAATACGGGAGCTGAAATGTCCCGGTAGGTGGCGAGTTCCGGTGCCGTTCCCGCGCTGAGGACGTCGAAGAACGCTCTGAAGAGAGGCACTGGCTCGTCGGCCAGCACGATCCGGTTGCTCATGACGGTGTCGAAGAAGTTGACCCTCTCCCACAGAGAAGACTCGTCTCTGGCGAGCAGAAGCGCAAGGCAGTCGAGGACGAGAACCTTCTGGAAGTCGTTCAGCGAGTCGAAGACGGGTCTGAGTCCATGTGCCAGAAACGCCTGGAGGCTGTGCGCATTGCCGGTGTATGGGGCCAGCACGTAGCTGTCCATCTCGAAATCCACCTTGTCCGGATAGGTCTGCCGGTACCAGTCGTCTGAGACATGAACGGCCGAATTCAGGACCTCATGCAGCCAGAAGAGGTTGATGTACCCCAGCGGGTTCATCACGTTCGTTCAGCCTTTGAGCATGCCGCGCAGCACGAACATGACGTTGGCGGGGCGTTCGGCGATGCGGCGCGAGAAGTACGGGTACCAGTCGCGGCCGTAGGGGATGTACGCGCGGACGCGGTAGCCGGCGGCAGCGAGGTTCTTCTGGAGGTCGCGGCGGATGCCGTACAGCATCTGGAATTCGAAGGCGTCCTTGCTGATTCCGTTGGCAAGGACGAAGTGCTGCACGTCGCGGATGATGCTCTCGTCGTGCGTGGCGACGTTCACGTAGTTCCCGGCTTTCATGTGGGCGTACACGAGTTTGCGGTAGCTGGCATCCACGTCGGCCTTGACGGGCATGGCGACTGTCTCGGGTTCCAGGTACGCGCCCTTGACGATCCGGAGGTTGGGGTGCAGGTCGTCCAGCGCGGCGCGGTCGGCCTCGCTGCGGTACAGGTACGACTGGAGGACGCTGCCCACGTGCTCGTGGCCGAACTCGCCGATCAGGGTGCGGAGCTGCGCGAGGGTGATGTCCACGCGCGGGTGGTCTTCCATGTCGAGGCACACGAACCCGCCGTACTGTTTGGCGCGGCCCACGATGCGGCGGGCGTTGGTGAGGCCCAGGTCCCCGCCCTCCACGGTCTTGCCCTGGCCGACGCTGCTGAGCTTCACGCTGACGTACGGTTTGATGCCCTGGGCGTGCGCGGCGTCCATGAGGTTCAGGACGTTGTCGGCGAACGCGGTGCATTTCTCAGGCGAGTCGATGAATTCGCCCAGCAGGTCGAGGTTGGCCAGGACGCCGTCCTTTTCCAGTTCCTTCACAGCGTTCAGGGCGGTCTGGATGCTCTCGCCGGCCACGAAGCGCTGGGCGACGCCCCAGCCTCGGGCGCGCACGATGTTCTCGATGGTTTTCTGCCCGGCGACGGTCAGGACGGCTTTGCGGTACAGCTGGTCGATCATGCTTGTTTCTCCGGTGGGGTGGGCTGGGCGAGGTTCTGGAGGACCAGGGCGGCGAAGGTGCGGACGTGCGTGCGGGCGGCCTGACGGGCGGCGTCCGGGTCGCGCGCCAGGATGGCGTTCAGGATGTCGGCGTGCTGGGCGTCGGTCTGGGGGTGGGCGTTGTACGTGCGGGTCTGGTGCTTGATGAGCGCGACGCGCTGTTCGAGGTCGCGGTTCAGGTCGGCCAGCGCGGCGTTGTGTGTGGCGGCGGTGATGGCGCGGTGGTACGCGAGGTCCAGCCGGGTCTGTTCGCGGTAGTCGTGGCTGGGGGCGCGTTGCAGGGCGCCCAGGGCGCGGCGCAGGTCGGTGGCGTCGGCGGGCGTGTGGTGCTGGGCGGCGAGGGCGGCGGCCAGTCCGTCGAGCTCCTCACGGACGACGTAGGTGTCGCGGGCCTCGTCGGCGCTGAGGGTGCGGACGCGCACGCCCTTGTTCGCCTCGGCGACGAGCAGGCCGTCCTGGGTCAGGCGCATCAGGGCCTCGCGGATGGGCGTGCGGGACACGCCGAGTTGCGCGCCGAGTTCCACCTCGCCGAGGCGTTCGCCGGGTGCGATGTCGCCGTCCAGCACGGCGCGGCGCAGGTGTTCGTAGACGCCGTCGCGGACCAGAGTGGGGCGCTCGAAAGAGGTCATTGTGGATATTGTATACAATATTTCGACTACCCCGCAAGAGAGAGTCCTGCAAGGGCGAGTGCTGTCGCGCGTTCCGCCTGATCCATTCGGCGTGGCCATCCCTTCGGTGTCCCCAGGGTGCCCGCTCACGGGGACTCCGGAAAGCCACCGCTTCTGCGGCCTGCCTGCCGTCCTCATGTTGCGCGGGCGTCGGCCCGCCGGATGACGTCTGGAATGTGGTTTTCTGTCAGGGTGGGCCGGACCGGTTGATCAGGCTGTCCTGATGCTGACTGAGCGTTTAATCTACCTGCGATAAATGTAATTGGAATCACTTTTACCGAGATGGGTGGCCCCTACACTGGCTCCATAGTTTTCCTGGGTACGCAGTGAGTAAGAGGCGCACAAGGTTTCTGTGCGTCTCTTCGTGTCTTTGGAAACTAAGGAGTTGAACATGGCTGTAGGTAAAGTGAAATGGTTTAACGCGGAGAAGGGCTTCGGTTTCATTCAGACGGAAGGGAGCCCCGACGTGTTCGCGCACTTCAGCGCCATCCAGAGCACCGGCTTCAAGAAGCTCAACGAGGGCGATGAAGTCGAGTTCGAAGTGGAAGAAGGCCAGCGCGGCAAGGGCCCGCAGGCCAAGAACATCGTCGTGACGAAGGCCGCGCCCGTCAGCGAGTACGGCGGCAACCGCCGCGACGACCGCTGGTAATCGCAAACCACCCCTAACCGGAGTAGCCCACCAGGGCCGCTCCGGTTTTTTTGCGCTCCCTGGCCGCCGCAGGGTTCACCTGCTGTCCCGTCCGTCCGACCCGGCCCGCCCACTGCAAGCCTGACACGCCAGGATGCTTACGGTCTGCGCCAGTCAGGCTTCTATACTCCGGAACGATGACTGCAACCCAGACCGATACGACCGGCGTGAGCAACCCCCTGCTGAACGTCGGATTCCGCATTCCCTTCGACCGCATCCGTCCCGAGCACGCTGCCAGTGCCGTGGACACCCTGCTGGCCCGGACGCAGGAGAAACTCGAGCAGCTGGCCGCCGCGCCGCAACGCGACTTCGCGAACTTCATGGCGGACCTCGACACCCTGACCGAGCAGCTGGACACCGTGAACACCATCGTGCACCACCTGGACGCCGTGATCAGCAGCCCCGAATGGACCGCCGCCAAGATGGAGATCCTGCCCCGCACCACCGAGTTCTACACCCGCCTGGGCCTGCACGAGGGCCTCTGGGAAGCGGTCAAGGGCTTCGCCGCCACCCCCCAGGCCGCCGCGCTGGACCCCGTCCGCGCCCGGCACCTGCAGACGGCCATCGACGGGTTCCGCCGCGAGGGCGCCGACCTGCAGGGCGAGGCCCGCGACCGCCTGCTGACCCTGAACACCCGGCTGGCGGAAGTGACCAGCACCTTCTCCCGCAACGTCCTGGAATCCACCGCCGCGTACGAACTGTACGTGCCGACCGAGCGGCTGGCCGGCGTGCCGCAGCGCGTGCAGGACGCCACCCGCCGCGACGCGCAGGGCAAGGGCCAGGACGGTCACCGTCTGACCCTGCACGCGCCCACCCTGCTGCCCATCCTGACCTACGCCGACGACCGCGAACTGCGCCGCGAACTGTGGCAGGCGCAGGGACAGCTGGGCGTGCAGGAGGGCCGCGACAACCGCCCCCTGATCCGCGAGATCCTGCAACTGCGCCGCGAGAAGGCCACGCTGCTGGGCTTCCGGAACTTCGCGGACTACGTGCTGCAGGACCGCATGGCCGGCAGCGGCGACCGCGCCCTGAGCTTCGAACGCGACCTGGACGCCCGCACCCGCCCCGCCTTCGAACGCGAGAACGCCGAACTGGTCGCCTTCTACCACGAGCAGGCCGGCGCGGACGCCCCGGAACTGCAACCCTGGGACGGCGCGTACTGGGCCGAGAAGCAGCGGCAGGCCAAGTACGACTTCGACGAGGAAGCCCTGCGCCCGTACTTCCCGATGGACGGCGTGCTGACGGGAATGTTCGAGATCGTGCGGCGCGTGTTCGGCGTGACCGTCAGCGAATCGCAGGCCCCCGGCTGGCACCCGGAAGTTCGCTACTACGACATTCACGACGAGAACGGCACGCACGTCGCGAGCTTCTACACCGACTGGTTCCCGCGTGACAGCAAACGCGCCGGCGCCTGGATGAACGCCTTCATCACCGGTGGCCCCCGCGAGGACGGCGTGGACCCCCACCTGGGCCTGATGTGCGGCAACATGACCCCCCCCGACGCCGACACGCCCGCCCTGCTGTCCATCCGCGAGGTCGAGACCGTCTTCCACGAGTTCGGGCACCTGCTGCACCACGCGCTGGCCCGTGTGAGCGTCCGGAGCCTCAGCGGCACCCGCGTCGCCTGGGACTTCGTGGAACTGCCCAGCCAGATCATGGAGAACTGGGTCATGGAACGCGAGGCGCTCGACCTGTTCGCCCGCCACTACCAGACCGGCCAGACCATCCCCGAGGACCTGTTCGGGCGCATGATCGCCGCCCGCAACTACCGCGCCGCGAACGCCGCCATGCGCCAGTACTCCTTCGGCCTGACCGACCTGAGCCTGCACGTGGAATTCGACCCGACCGGCGACGCCGACCCCCTGCCGTACGCGCGGGACATCATGGCGACCTTCATCCCGTTCCCGCTGCCCGACACGTACGCGCAGATCGCCAGTTTCAACCACCTGTTCAGCAGCCCCGTCGGGTACGGCGCAGGCTACTACAGCTACAAGTGGGCCGAGGTGCTCGACGCCGACGCCTTCAGCCGCTTCGCGCAGGAAGGCATCTTCAACCGCGACACCGGCCGCGCCTTCGTGGACAGCGTCCTGAGCCGGGGCAACAGCGCCGACCCGGCCGAACTGTACCGCGAGTTCATGGGCCGCGACCCCGACGCCGACGCCCTGCTGCGCCGCAGCGGCCTGCTGTAAGAAGGACACCGGCGTGAACGGTTGACCTGATCGTTCACCCCGGCCAGGACGGGTTCCGGGCGCAGAGTTGATACCTCTGCGCCCGGAACCTGCAACATTCACCGGACATTCAGGTTAAGCTGCGTTCACGATGCTCATGTGGAACCCCAAGCGGACGCTTGGCGCACTGGCGGCCCTTCTGGCCCTCGGTCTGCCCGGCACCACCCAGGCCGCCCCCACCCCCGCCGAGAGTCAGCTGATGGTCCGGCTGAATCAGGTGCGTGCCCAGGGCGTCATCTGCCCCGGCAGCGGGCGGCGCCCCGTGGCGGGCGCACTCAGCTACTCGCCGGAACTGGCCGCCGCCGCGCGCATCCAGGCCGGGTACATGAGCAGCAGCGGCCGCATCACCCACACCGGCGCCGACGGCTCCACCCCCAAGGTCCGCGCGGCCAGCACCGGCGTGAATGCCGTCAGCGTCACCGAGATCATCTACATGGGCGGCGGCGTGAACCCCGAACAGGCCGTGCGCTGGTGGCTGAACTCGGCGGTCCACTGCTACTGGATGAACGAGAATCGCTACACCCACGTGGGCGCCGCCGTCGTGCAGGGCTCACGCGGCACCTCGTACGTGATGGTCCTGAGCAGCCAGCCCCGCTGAGGGTTGATAGGGGAGGGAGGATGGTTGATGGAACCATCCTCCATGCTTGTGCTGTGAGGGACTCCGTGCTGGTCGTTACCGGGCGGTCCAGCCCAGGTCCAGATCCAGGACCGCGCCGGTCATGCCCCACGCGGCCGGGCTGACCACGTAACTGATCAGCGCCGCCACGTCCTGTGGGTCCAGCAGGCGCTTGATGGCGGCGGGCTCCAGCATCACCCGCTGCTCGACCTCCTGCACCGTCAGGCCGCGCGTGCGGGCCTGATCCGCGATCTGCCCCTCGACCAGCGGCGTACGCACGTAGCCGGGGCAGACGGCGTTCACGGTCAGGCCCTGCTCGCCGGCCTCCAGCGCCGCCGTGCGGGTCAGGCCGATCAGACCGTGCTTCGCGCTCACGTACGCACTCTTGAACGGACTGGCGACGTGCCCGTGGATGCTCGCCACGTTCACGATCCGGCCCTGCCCGCTGCGCGTCAGGTGCGGCCACGCGTACCGGCTCAGCAGGAACGGCGCGGTCAGCATGACGTGCAGCATCGCGTCCCAGGTGTCCTCCGGGAACTCCGCGATGGGATCGATGTGCTGGAAGCCCGCATTGTTCACCAGAACATCCAGGCCGCCCAGTGCCGTCACGGTCTCGTCGATGGCGCGGCGGCAGTCCTCGCGGCGCGACAGGTCCGCGCCGATGAACGTCAGGTCGTGCTCTCGCGCCACCTCGCGGGCCTGCGGCCGGTCCAGGTCCAGCACCGCCACCCACAGCCCATCCTGCGCGAGGCGCTGCGCGGTCGCCAGCCCGATCCCACTGGTGCCGCCCGTGACCAGCGCGGCCCTCTGATGCGTGTCTTGCGTCATGCGTGGAGTGTAGGGCGCGCGTGTCACGCCGGGGTTACGACCCGGCTCATACGGACTCCGTTTGCTTCGTTGACAACCCGGAACATCGCCGGGTTGTCAGCTCCACGCCCGGACTCCTCTTTGCTCCCACTCGCTTCGCCCGGATCGAACGGTTCTGGCAGACCATTCAATCGGAGTGCGCATCAGAAGCGCGACCAGAAGTGCAGCCGCAGGTGCGGTCAGGAGCGCGTTCCGGCCAGCGCCTGCCACAGCGCCTGCGTGTCCGGCAGGGGCCGCAGGTCCAGCTCGGCCAGCGCCGCCGTGAGCGCCGCGTACACCCGCCCGGCCGCCGCGCCGCGCCCCAGGGCGTAGTGTGCGCGCATCAGGGCCCGCGCGGCCGGTTCATGCGCCGGGTCCAGGGTCAGGGCGCGTTCGGCGGCCCTCACCGCCTGATCCGGGCGGGCCACGGCCAGCGCGACCTCCGCCTCGGCGGTCAGCGCCTCGGGCAGGGCCGCCGCGTACCGCCCGGCCTCGCGGACCACGTCGTCCAGGTCCACATCGGCCAGCGCGGGCGGGAGGAGCAGCAGGCCGTCCAGGCGGCCCGGTGTGCCCGTCGCCTGCGCCAGCAGCGTCCAGGCGGCCGCCAGATCGACGTGCAGGTCCGGCCCTGGCCGCAGCCGCAGCCAGTCGCCGCGTTCCAGGAACACGCCGCTGCGCGCCCCCTCCTCCAGCACCTGCCCCAGGGCGTGCAGGGTCACGCGGAAGTTCCGTTCACCCACGCCGGGGTCCGCGCCCGGGAACAGCGCCTCCTGCGCCGCCTCGCGCGGCAGGCCCGCCGGATGCACGGCCAGCAGGGCCAGCAGGTCACGCGCCCGGGCGCGGCCCCACTCGCGCGCCCGTCCGTCCCCGCGCGTGACTGCCACGCGGCCCAGCACCTGCACGTGTGCCTCGAAGCCCGGCGTGTCGGCTGGGTCAGGCACCGCCTCGTACCCCAGCAGGCGCGCCGCCCCGGCCAGCGCCCCGTGCGCGCCGGGTTGCGCCCCGCCCAGCCGGGCCAGCAGCGCCGCGCGCGCGGCCCGGGTACTGGCCGGTGCGAACAGCGACGGCGCACCCAGCAGGAACGGGTACGCGGCCACCGCCTGCGCCGCCTGACTGGCCGGCCCGGCGTCCAGCGCAAACAGGGCCAGTGAGGCGGCAGCCTGCCCGAACGCGTCCCCGCACGCCTCGAACAGCGTGGCGGCCTCCTGCAATCCCCGGACCGCCTGCGCCGATTGCGGCCCCTGCGCCAGTCCCAGCGCCGACGTGAGTTCCAGCAGGCCCGCGATGTAGCTGTCCCCGCCGGTCTGCCCGCGCGCCTCGGCGGTCAGGGCGTGCGCGCGCGCCCCGTCCCCGGCCCGGCCGGCCAGCGCCGCGAGGCCCATCAGCGGCTCGACCCGCAGGCGACCCGTGACCGGCTGCGCCTGCCGCAGCGCCGCGTCGTAACTCTCGCGCGCCGCCGCGAAGTCCCCCGCCGCCTGCTGCGCGTGCCCCAGTCGCGCCAGCGCCAGCGACTGCACGAAGGGACTCTCCAGCCGCTCGCCCTCGCTCAGGCCCCGGTGCGCGCAGGCCTGCGCCGGGGCCACCTCGCCACGCGCCGCGTGCAGGAAACTGGCCAGCAGCAGACCCTCGCGGTGATTCTGCGCGGCCCGCGCGCCGCCCGTCTCGCCGTCCGCGAGTGAGTGCGCCCGCGCGAGCGCCGCGTCCAGATCCCCGGAGCGCAGCGCGTAACGCGCCGTGCCGCGCAGGCCGGGTTCCAGCGCCACGGCCTGCGCCAGCTGCCCGGCGTTCAGCAGGTTCTCGGCCCGCAGGCGCCGCAGCTCGTCCTGAACGCACCCGCCGTCCACCAGCGCCGCCGCCTCGTCCAGCGGCCCCCACGCCAGGGCGGGCTGCACGGTATCCAGCGCCAGCCGAACCTCACCCAGCGCGCGCTCCAGCGCCCCTGCCAGCGCGTACTCGGCGCGGGCCTCGTCGTACCGGCTGGCCAGCCGCAGGGCGTCCCCGGCCAGGGCGTGCAGGGCGGGCGTCCAGTCGGCACGCGGCAGCCGCGCGAGGCTGCGGTCCACCAGCGTCACGCGGCCCTGCGCCAGCCACACGCCCCCCCGCGCCGAGAGCAGCGCCGCCGCCCGCGCCGTGTTCCCGGCCAGCAGGTGCGCTGCCAGCGCCCGCCTCAGCCGCCCGGTCCGCTCGAAGAACGCCGCGCCGCGCGCCGCGATCCCGCGCGCCTCGGCCGGCGGCAGCAGGCTGCGCAGGTGCGCGCGCAGCAACGGATGCGCCCGGTACGTGTCCTCGCCCGAACGGGTCAGGAACGTGCCGCTCCCGGCCAGCGCGTCGAGCAGTTCACGGGCGTACGGTTCGTTCAGCGCGTCCTCCAGCAGCGCCGGAATCAGTTCCTCGAACACGCTGCTGCGCGTCAGCAGGCCCCGCAGCGACGGATCGAGCGGCCCCAGCACCTCCTGCGCGAGGTACGTGAACAGCGTCCCCAGCGGCGCGCCGCTGCCCTCCAGGTCCGCCAGATCCGCCAGGGTCACGCGGCCCTGCGCGGCCGCCTGCGCCAGAAACCGCGCCGCGATCGGCCAGCCCTCGGTGACCGCGTGCGCCGCCCGGACCTCCGCCCCCGACGCGTTCAGGCCCTGCGCCGCGAACAGCGCCGCGATCTCCGGAGGCGTGAACGCCAGTTCCGCCGCCGACAGCCGCGCCGCCTCCCCGGACACCTCCAGCCGCGCCAGTTCCGGCAGGTCCAGCGCCGTGCGCGACAGCAGCGCCAGCCGCCCCCCACCCGGCCCGAGCAGCCCGCCCAGCAGCGCCGCGCCGGGCGTGCCCGACAGCACCTGCGCCTCGTCCAGCACCAGCAGCGCCCCGCAGCCGTCCAGCACGTCGGCCACCAGTCCCGCCACCCGCCGCGGCGACGCCCCCGCGCCCAGCGCCTCGCCGGGACGCGCGCCGCCCGGCAGGCCCTGCACCGCCAGGGACAGACTGGCCGCCAGCACCAGCGGATCGGCGTCGTCCGCGTCCAGCGTCAGCCACGCGGCCGGGCCGGAACGCGCCGCAGCCGCCTCCGCCAGCGCGGTCGTCTTTCCGTACCCGGCCGGGGCGGTCACGAGCAGCACCCGCGCGTCCAGCGCCGCGAGCAGGCGCGGGCGCGCCACCGCGCCACGCACCGCCGGCAGCCGCGTGCGCCGCGCGGACGTCAGATCCCGCCAGTGAAGGGTCACGCCGCGAAATCTACCGCATGTGCCGGCCAGCCGCGCCCCATCTGGAGGCCGTCGGCCCCGCCGGGAACCCGGCCCGGCACCGGGTTGCCCGGATTCCGTATCACAGCGCCAGGTACGCCTCGCGTACCGCCGGGTCGGCCAGCAGCGCCGCGCCCGTGCCCTCGTTGACGACCTGCCCGTTTTCCAGCACGTAAGCCCGGTGCGCCAGTTTCAGGCTCAGGTTCACGTTCTGCTCGACCAGCACGACCGTCACGCCCCGCGCGTTCACGGCCTTCAGGGCCCCGAACACCGTCTGCGTCATCAGGGGCGACAGGCCCAGGCTGGGTTCGTCCACGATCAGGACGCTGGGACGGGCCATCAGCGCGCGGCCCACCGCGACCATCTGCTGCTCGCCGCCGGACAGCGTGCCCGCCAGCTGCGCCGAACGCTCCTGAAGGCGCGGGAACAGCGCGTACACCTCGCCCAGGGTCGCGGCGGCGTGGGCGCGGGCCGGGGCACTCATGGCTGCGCCCAGCTCCAGGTTCTCGCGCACCGTCATGTGCGCGAACAGCTCGCGGCCCTCCGGCACGTGCCCCAGGCCCAGCGCGACCGCCTGACTGGGCGAGGCCCGCGTGATGTCCACGCCACCCAGCGTGATGCGGCCCGCCGTGGGTTTCACCACGCCGCTCACGGCCCGCAGCGTGGTCGTCTTGCCCGCCCCGTTCGCGCCGATCACGGCCACGAACTCGCCCGGCGCGGCGTGCAGCGTCACGTCCCACAGCACCTGCACCTTCCCGTACCCGGCAGCCAGACCCTCGATCCTCAATTCCTGCCCCACATCGTTCGCTGCGGGGGTCGTCCGATTCAGTGTGTCCGTCATGCCGGATTCATCCGATTCCCGGTCTTCCGGAACCCCACCGCAAGCCCGTCCATCTCCTGAGGTCCGTTCATCATGGCTTCTCCCTCCGGTCGGGTTCGTCTCCGACTCACCGCAATTCTTTTCATGCGTGCAGTCCCTCCTCGGTGCCCAGGTAGGCGCTCACTACGCGCGGGTCGGCGGTCACCTCGCGGTACGTGCCCTGCGCCAGCACCTGCCCCTGGTCCATCACGACCACCCGGTCGGCCAGATCCCGCACGACCGGCATGATGTGCTCGATGAACAGCACGCTCACGCCGCTGTCCCTCACGCCCCGCACCAGCGCGACCGCTTCCTGCGCCTCGCCGGGACGCAGGCCCGCCATCACCTCGTCCAGCAGCAGCACGCTGGGCTGGGTCGCCAGGGCGCGTGCCACCTCCAGGCGCTTGTCCTGTAGCAGCGTCAGTTCGTGCGCGGCCTTCTCCGCGTGCGCGGCCAGCCCGGTGCGTTCCAGCAGCGCCCAGGCCCGCTCGCGCGCTTCCGGCAGGCGCTGACCCGGCTTGCCGAACAGCGCGCCCACCGTGACGTTCTCGTGCACGGTCATCTCCGGGAAGGGCCGCACGATCTGGAAGGCGCGGCCCAGCCCGGCGTGACAGCGGGCCTCCATGGGCAGGTCCGTCACGTCGCGGCCCCCCAGGTGCAGCCGTCCCGCTGACGGGCGGTACACGCCGGACAGTAGGTTCAGCAGCGTCGTCTTGCCCGCCCCGTTCGGCCCGATCACGGCCAGGATCTCGCCCTGGTAGTGCGTGAACGACACGTCCTGCACGGCCTTCAGACCCCCGAAACGCTTCGAGAGGCCCTCGGCACGCAGCACTTCCGCTCCCGGCGGGGTGGGGGAGAGGGCGCCCCCGATGGTCGTCGCGGCCGTCACAGGTCACCTCCGTGTTTCCGGCCCCGCCGCAGACCCATCAGGCCGCGCGGGAGCCACAGGATGCTCAGCATCAGCACCAGCCCGTACACGACCAGATAGCCGTTCTTCACGCTGTTGTGCAGCAATTCCTCGGCCACGCGCAGCACGCCCGCGCCCAGCACCGGCCCCAGCGTCGTGTACAGCCCCCCGAAGATCGAGGTGGTCAGCGGCGCGATCGAGTTCGCCAGACTGAACGTCTCCAGCGGATTGATGAAGAAGGTCTTCCCGGCGTACAGCACGCCTGCCAGCGCCGCCAGCGACGAACTGATGAAGAACGCCAGCAACTTGAACCGCACGATGCTGACCCCCAGTACCCGCGCCGTTTCCTCACCCTGCCGGATCGCTGCGAACGCGAAGTGCAGCCGCGTCAGGCGCACCGCGAGACTGACCAGCACCGTGAAGGCCAGCAGGCCCCACGCCAGCGCGTACTGCGCGCGGCTGTTCCCGCCCAGCAGCGCCGGCACCAGCAGGCCCGTCGCGCCGCCCGCCACGTTCTCGGGGAGGTTCTGGATGATCGTGCGGACCACCTCGGTGAAGGCCAGCGTGGCAATCGCGAAGTACATGCCGCTCAGACGCATGGTCACCGCGCCCAGGATCAGACTCACGCCGCCTGCCAGCAGCGCCGCGACCGGCATGGCCAGCGCCCACGGCAGGCCCGCTTTCAGCAGCAGCGCGTACCCGTACGCGCCCAGCCCGTAGAACGCCGCGTGCGCGAGGCTCACCTGCCCGCTGCGCGCCAGGATGTCCCACGACAGCGCCATGATGCCCGCCACCAGCGTGAAGAACGCGATCTGAAGCAGGAATTCCGCGCGACTTCCCAGCGGCAGGAACGGAAACAGCGCCGCCAGCGCCAGGAACGCCAGCAGCGGCAGCGCGGCTCCCAGCGTCACCTCACGGCGCGGCGCGGCGCGCACGGGCGTTCCCCCCTCGACGTTGCGGGCACTCACCGGGCACCCCGGTACGAGCGCAGCACCAGCGTCCCGAAGATCATCAGGAAGAACACCGCGTCACTCCAGCCGCCGCCGCCCGGCACGTACGTCTGCACCAGCGCCTCGGAAACGCCCAGCAGCGCGGACGCCCACAGCACGCCCGTCAGGTTCCCCAGGCCCGCCATCACGATGATCGCGAAGGCCTTCAGCGCGAACACCAGCCCCACGGTCGGCGACGCGAAGAGCAGCACGCTCACCAGTACGCCCGCCACGGCCGCCAGCGCGCAGCTCACGCTGAAGGCGATCAGGTACACGCGGTCCACGTCGATCCCGATCAGCTGCGCGCCCCGGCGGTTCTGCGCGACCGCCCGCATCTGCCGGCCCAGCGTCGTGCGGTACAGCGTGAAGTACAGCGCGCCCAGCAGCGCCGCCGCCAGCCCGAACGCCAGTGCCTTCGGGCCGCCCACGCTCAGCTCGCCCAGTTGCAGGCTGCTCGCCTGATACGGCGTACTGACCGTGCGGGTGTTCCCGCCCAGCAGCATCAGCGCCAGATTCTGAAGCAGGATGCCCAGCCCGAACGTCAGGAGCATCTGGTTCAGTTCCGGGGCCAGCAGCACGTGCCGGATGCTCACCCGGTACGTCAGCGCCCCCACCCCGTACACCGCCACCGCGATCACCGGCAGGCTCAGCAGCGGGTCCACGCCCAGCAGCGCGCTGCCCGCCCACGCCAGGAACGCCCCGATCATCAGATACTCCCCGTGCGCGAAGTTCACGATGCCCACCACACCCACCGCCAGCGCCAGCCCCGACGCGACCAGCGCGTACAGCCCGCTCTGCAGCAGGCCGTTCACCAGCGTCTGTGCAAACAAATCCATTCCACGTCCTCCTCTCTGCCTTCTCTGCTTCCTGAAGACGCCCGGTCGTCCAGAAAAACGCTCCGGGCTCCGGGCTGCCGGGAAACACGTCCCAGGCAGCTCACAGCCCAGAGCTCACCACTCAGGACATTACTTGCCGTACACCATGGGTTTCTGCGCGAACTTGATCGGGAAGACCGGCACGCGCGCGTCCCCGAGGTACTGGAAGTGCAGCCAGTTTCCGGCCTTGAAGCCCTGGTACTTGGTTTTCAGGCTGGGGCTGAAGGTCAGCTGCCCGAACGGCGTGGACACGTTGGTTTTGGCCATCTCGGCAGCGACTTTCGCCTTGTCGGTCGTGCCGGCGGCGTTGATCGCGGCGGCCAGCGTCTTGAGGTTCACGTACGCCAGCGGCGCGAAGTACTCGTCGGTGACGGTGCCGTACTTCTTGCGGTACGCGGCGACGAAGGTGCGGCTGTCCTTGTTGGGGCTGCTCGACAGCCACAGGCTCAGGCCCGCGACGTTGTCGGCCAGTTTGTTCTTCTCGAAACCGACGGGCCAGCTGGGGGGCGTGCCGTACAGCAGGCCCAGTTGCAGGTTCTGCTGCCGGATCTCGGTCGCCAGGGGCAGGGCGTCGGTGTCGTACCCGACCCAGTACAGGATGTCGGGCTTGGCGGCCTTGGCCTTGCTGACCAGCGGCCCGAAGTTGCCGCTGCCGGTCTTGAACTTCTCGGTCAGGACCACATTGAAGCCCGCCTTCTTGAACGCCGCGACGGTCGCGTCGATGCCCGCGCTGCCGAAGGGGCCGTCCTCGTACGCGATGGCGATGTTCTTGGCCTTCTTGTACGTCTTGAGGTACTTGAAGTACCCGAGGATCGCCTCGAAGTTGTAGTACGACCAGGGGTGGTAGTGGAAGAAGTACGGGTGGTCCGCGAAGGCGTCCTCGACCGGCACGGCGGCCGCGCCGATCCAGGCCATGAAGGTGCCGTACTGCTTGGCGGGGCCGCTGATGGCGATGCTGGTGGCGCTGCTCACGCCGCCCGCCATGAAGTCCACCTTCTCGACCGTCACGAGCTTCACGAATTCCGGCACGGCCTTGGCGGGCGCGCTGCCGTCATCCGCGAATTCCAGTTCCAGGGGTTTGCCGAGCACGCCGCCCGCCCGGTTGATCTCGTCCAGCGCCAGCTGGTATCCGTTCTTCGCGGCCTGCCCGGACACGCTGCCCGCCCCGCTCAGGGGAAGCAGCACGCCGACCTTCACCGCGCCCGCGCCGGACAGCGCGAGCAGAACGCCCGTCATCAGAAGTGTTTTCATGTTCGCCCGGCAGTGTAGGACCGGCGCGTCACACGCGCGTTACACCGGCCCCCGGCGCGGCCTGTAACCGGCGAGTGACGCCGCCCCCCTACCCTGAACCGCGATGCGAGACAGTCAGTGGACCTGGACGCCCGGCGACTCCCCCGGAGCCTTTGAACTGCGCGGCGCGCTGCCCGTGCGCGGCGTGAGCGTGCCGCTGCGACTGGGCGGGCGCGCCTGGGGCACCCTGAACGCGGCGCGCGACAACGCCGTGCTGGTCTGCCACCACTACACCGGCACCATGCGCGCCGCCGGCCCGAACCCGGACGGCACGCCCGGCTGGTGGGACACCCTGATCGGACCGGGGCGGGCGCTGGACACCGACCGTTACCACGTGGTGTGCGTGAACACCCCCGGCAACGTGCAGGCCCGCGACGCCGGGGTGCTGACCACCGGCCCCGCCACCCCCCACCCGGACGGGCAGCCGTGGGGCGAGCGGTTCCCGGCCTGGACGATGGCGGACCTGCACGCCGCGCAGTGCGGCCTGCTGCGCGCCCTGAACGCCCCGCGCTGGCACGCGGTGGTCGGGCCCAGCTTCGGGGGGATGCAGGCGCTGCAGTGGGCGGCCCGCACCCCGGCGCTGGCGCCGCGCGTGGCGGCCGTGGCGACCAGCCCGGTCGCCGGGCCGGTGCTGCGCGGCGTGTTCGGCCCGCTGCTGCGCGCCGCTGCCGGCAGCCGCGACGGCCTGCACGAGACGCTGCGCCTGATCACCTTCTTCGGGCTGGGCGCCGACGGCCTGGACCTGCTGTTCCGGGACGGGGACGTGGACACCTACCTGCGCACCCGCACCGTGACCGCCGACCTGAGTCATGTGCTGGACATCGGCCGGGCCGTGCAGACCCACGACCTGCGGGAGGTCGCCCCGCTGGACGACCTGTGCCGCCGCTGGCGCGAGCACGGCACGCGGCTGCTCAGCGTGAACGTGCGCGGCGACCAGTTCTTCCCCGCCGCCGAGATGCGAGACTTCGCCGCGCAGACGCGGGCGGCGGGCGTGGCGCACACCCACCTGGAATTCGACTCGCCGCGCGGGCACCTGGGCGCCCTGACCGACACCGACGCCTTCGCGGACGCCCTGCGCGACCTGCTGGGCACGGCGCCGATGCCGCCTGCGCTGGACGCGGCGGAGGTCCGGCATGCCTGATGAAGGCAGGAACCGGACCCTGGTGGCCCTGCACGGCAATTTCGCCTCGGCCCGCTGGTGGGTGGACCTGCGGGCCGATCCGCCGGCCGGGTGGCGGGTGCTGGCCCCGGACCTGCCGGGCTTCGCGGGCACGCCCTACGCGGGGCCGGTCTCGATCGCCGGGTACGCCGACTGGCTTCAGGAGTGGCTGCGCACGCAGGAGGTCACGCGGCCCGTGCTGCTGGGCCACTCGCTGGGCGGCGCGGTGGCGCTGGAGGTCGCCGCGCGTGACCCGCAGGCCCTGTCGGGGCTGGTCCTGGCGGCCAGCGCGCCCCTGAACGGACTGGTCACGCCGGAGGAGAACTACCCGGTGCTGGAACTGCTGCGCTCCACCCCGGCCCTGCTGGAGGCCAGCCTGAGCGCGCTGTTTCCGTCGAGCCGCCCCGCGAACTTCGCGGACCTGCTGGCAGACGGGGCGAACATGGCGGCCACGCACTACAGCGGGAACGCTCGCGCGCTGGCCGCGTGGGGGGTGGACCCGGCGCGGCTGGCCGGACTGCCGACCCTGGTGGTGGGCGGCGAACTGGACCCGCTGATCACGCCGGACATGGTGCGGGCGCAGGCGGCGGCGCTGAACGTGGAGGCCACGGTCCTGTCCGGGCGGGGGCACGGGTTCCCGCAGGAGGACCCGGCCGCCTTCCGCGCGCTGCTGGACGGGTTCCTGCGGATCCTCCCCACTCCCTAACGACCGTTCGTTCTACACTGGAGCCCATATGAACAAGGTGTACCCCGACGCCCACGCGGCGCTCTCCGACATCGTGGCCGACGGCCAGACCATCGCCGTGGGCGGCTTCGGCCTGTGCGGCATTCCCGAGCAACTCATCCTGGCCCTGCGCGACACCGGCGCGCAGCAACTGACGGCCGTCAGCAACAACGCCGGCGTGGACGGCTGGGGCCTGGGCCTGCTGCTCCAGACCCGCCAGATCCGCCGGATGATCAGCTCCTACGTCGGCGAGAACAAGGAATTCGAACGCCAGTACCTCGCCGGGGAACTCGAACTGGAATTCACGCCGCAGGGCACCCTGGCCGAACGGATGCGGGCCGGGGGCGCGGGCATTCCCGGTTTCTACACGAAGACCGGCGTGGGCACCCTGGTCGCCGAGGGCAAGGAATACAAGGACTTCGGCGGGCAGACGTACATCCTGGAGCACGGCATCGTCGCCGACGTGGCCCTCGTGAAGGCCTGGAAGGCGGACCGCGCCGGGAACCTCGTGTACCGCAAGACCGCGCGGAACTTCAACCCGATGGTGGCAACCTGCGGTCGGGTGACCGTCGCCGAGGTGGAGGAGATCGTGGAGGTCGGGCAGATCGACCCGGACGACGTGGACACCCCCGGCATCTTCGTGCAGCGCGTGGTGCTGAACGCCACGCCCGAGAAGCGCATCGAGCAGCGCACCGTCCGCGCCGGGTAGGGTCGGCCGCGCACGAGGTCACACTGGAACGTCCAACCAGTGTGACCTCCCGTGCGTTTACGCCTCCTGCCACCACGCGTCGAACGGCGTGACCGGCACGGCGCGCTTGTGGCGGGTCTGGAGGTACATCCGCTCCAGCTTCGCGGCGACCTCGTCCGGCACGGGCTGACCCTCCAGGTAATCGTCGATCTGCGTGTACGTGACGCCCAGCGCCTGCTCGTCCGGCAGGCCCGGGCGGTCGTCTTCGAGGTCGGCGGTGGGCACCTTCTGCCACGTCTCCTCGGGGGCGCCCAGGTGCGCGAGGAGTTGCGCGCCCTGGCGCTTGCTCAGGCCGGTCAGGGGCGTGACGTCCACGCCGCCGTCCCCGTACTTGGTGAAGAACCCCGTGACCGCCTCGGCGGCGTGGTCGGTGCCGACCACCAGCAGGTTCAGCTGCCCGGCCAGCGCGTACTGCGCGACCATCCGCTCGCGGGCCTTGATGTTCCCGCGCACGAAATCACGCAGTTCGCCGCCCGCACCCGCCTCTGCCAGCGCGGCGGCGGCAGCGCCCGCAGCGGCGTCCACCGCGCCCCTGACGTTCACGGTCACGCGGCGGTCCGGGCGGATGAACGCCAGGGCACGCTGCGCGTCGGCCTCGTCGGCCTGCACCCCGTACGGCAGGCGCACCGCCATGAAGGTCGCCTCCGTCCCTTCCGCACGCAGACGTTCGGCGGCCAGCTGGCACAGCCGCCCCGCCAGGGTGCTGTCCTGCCCGCCGCTGATGCCCAGCACGAAGCCCCGCGCGCCCGACGCCCGCAGGTACTCGCACAGGAACGCCACGCGCCGCTCGACCTCCCGCGCCGGTTCGATGCGGGTCTGGACAGCCAGTTCACGCCGGATGGTCTGCTGCATACTCATGCGCGGCAGTATTTCACGGCCCGCCGCGCGTGTCCGGCGCGGCCCCGTGGCTGGCAGGTCATGTCACGCGGGCGCCCCGTTGCCCCTACACTGACAGACGTGAACGACCGTCCCACCCGCCTGCGTCTCCCGGACGACGCCGTGGCTGCGCCGCCCCCGGACACCCGGACGGTCGATCAGGTGATCGAACACCTGGGTCTGGGACCCTTCCAGTACCGTCTGCTGCTGATCTGCGGCCTGACCTTCGCCGCCGACGCCATGGCCGTCCTGGTCATGGGCTTCGCCCTGAACGGCGTGCAGGCGCACTTCGGTCTGCCGGACGACTCGCCCACCGTCACGCTGCTGACCGTGGCGACCTTCGCCGGGATGCTGATCGGCGCGCCGCTGTGGGGCCGCGTGGCCGACCGCTTCGGCCGCCGCCCCGTGTTCCTGACCACCGTGACGCTGGGCGTGCTGTTCGGCCTGCTCGGAGCGTTCGCGCCGAACGTGTGGGTGCTGCTGGCCGCGCGGGTCCTGACCGGCCTCGCCATCGGCGGCACCATGCCCGTCGACTACGCCCTGATGGCCGAATTCATGCCTGCCGCCCAGCGCGGCCGCTTTCTGGTGATCGTGGAAGGCTTCTGGGTGATCGGGACGCTGCTCCTGACCCTGCTGGCCGCCGCCACGGCCGCGTGGCTGCCCGCCGGCGACGGCTGGCGCTGGCTGCTGGCCCTGACGGCCCTGCCGGGCCTGGCGGGCCTGTTCGTGCGGCTGGGCGTGCCGGACTCGCCGCGCTGGCTCTCGGCGCGGGGCCGCATGGACGAGGCCCGCGCCGCGCTGGCGCAGCTGGGCCGCCGCAACGGCCGCGCCCTGCCGCCCGAACCGCTGGCGCCGCCGCTGCCCATTCCACGGCGCGCCTCACGCTTCGCGGGACTGCTGGGGCCGGCTCTGCGCGACCGGCTGCTGCTGATGGGCGCGGCGTGGTTCGGCATGAGCCTCGGGTACTACGGCATCTTCTCGTGGCTGCCCACCTACCTGCGCGCCAACGGCTTCGAACTGAGTGAGACGTACGCCACCACGCTGCTGCTGGCCGCCGCGCAGGTGCCGGGCTACCTGCTGTCCAGCCTGCTGGTCGAGTGGGTGGGCCGCCGCGCCACGCTGGTGGGCTTCATGCTGGTCAGCGCGCTGGGCGCGTACCTGTTCCTGCTGGCGGGCACGCCGACCGGGGTGCTGCTGACCTCGGCGCTGCTGTCGTTCTCGCTGCTGGGCACCTGGGGCGCCCTGTACGCCTACACCCCGGAACTGTTCCCCACGCTGCTGCGCGCCTCCGGGATGGGCATGGTCAGCGCGTTCGCGCGGCTGGGCAGCCTGATCTCGCCGTTCGCGGGGGCGCTGCTGCTGGGCGGTCAGCTGGTGCAGGCGCTGACGGTGTTCGCGGCGCTGTTCGTCCTGTCCGCCGCGTGCGTGTGGGCGGTCGGGATCGAGACGCGCGGCCAGCCGCTACGCGACCGGGAGACCGCGTGACCCCCCCCGGCACGTTCGGCCCGGCGCTGTTCACGGACCTGTACCAGCTGACCATGATGCAGGGGTACTTCGCCAGTGGCCTGCACACCCAGGACGCCACCTTCGACCTGTCGTTCCGCCGCGCGCCGTACCGGGGCGGGTACGCCGTGTGGGCCGGACTGGAACCCGCCCTGGAGTACCTGAGCGGCCTGCAGTTCGGCGAGGCAGACCTCGCGTACCTGCAGGGGACGGGCCTGTTCCGCCCGGACTTCCTGGCGGCGCTGCGGGGCTGGCGGTTCACGGCGCGCGTCACGGCCTTCCCGGAGGGCAGCGTGGTCTTCGCGCACGAGCCGCTGCTGACCGTGCGCGGCCCGCTCTGGGAGGCGCAACTCGTCGAGACGGCGCTGCTGAACGTCCTGAATTTCCAGACCCTGATCGCCACCAAGGCCGCCCGCTGCCTGCACGCCGCGCAGTCCGGGGCGCACGGGCCCGAGGTCGTGGAGTTCGGCGCGCGCCGCGCCCAGGGACCCGACGGCGCGCTCGGCGCGGCCCGCGCCGCCGTGATCGGCGGGGCCAGCGGCACCAGCAACGTGGAGGCTGCCGCCCGCTACGGCCTGCGCGTGACCGGCACGCACGCGCACGCCTGGGTCGAGAGCTTCCCGGACGAACTGAGCGCCTTTCGCGCGTACGCCGCGCTGTACCCGGACGCCACCACGCTGCTGCTCGACACCTTCGACACGCTCCGCAGCGGCCTCCCGAACGCCCTGACCGTCGCGCGGGAACTGCGGGCCGCCGGGCATGAACTGCGCGGCGTGCGGCTCGACAGCGGCGATCTGGCGTACCTGTCCGCGCAGGTGCGCTCCGCGCTGGACGGGGCGGGCTTCCCGGACGTGCGGATCATCGCCAGTAACGACCTGTCGGAATTCGTGATCCAGAGCGTCATCCAGGGAGGCGGGCGCGTGGACGTGTACGGCATCGGCACGCAACTCGCCACGGGCGGCGGCGACGGTGGCGGCGCGCTGGGCGGCGTGTACAAACTCGTGGCGCTGGGCGGGCAGGACCGCATGAAACTCACGGGCGACCCGGCCAAGACCAGCGTGCCCGGCACCAAACGCGTCTGGCGCGCCCGTGACGGCGCGGGTCGGTACGCGCTGGACGTCGTGGCCGGGCAGGACGAGGCCGCCCCGCAGGCCGGTGGGCGCGTCAGCGACCCCGCCAACCCGCTGCGCTCGCGCCGCCTGCCGGACGGCCTGGACTGGTTCGACCCGCGCGTGACCGTCATGGACGCCGGGCAACGCACCCGCCCCCCCGAGAGCCTGCCGGAGTTGCAGGCCCGCGCGCACGCGGAACTGGCGGCCCTGCCGGACGGCACGCGCCGCCTGCTGAACCCGCACACGTACCACGTGAGCCTCAGCGCCGCCCTTCAGGGCCGTCGGGACGCCCTGATCACCGACCTGCGCGACCGCCACGGACTGTAAGGGGAGCCGTGCCGCCCGCCTCCCGCCCGCCCGGCGCGCTCGCCGTGTACATCGGGCGCTTCCAGCCGCCGCACGACGCGCACCTGCACACCATCCAGGCCGCGCTGGACCGGCACGCGCACCTGCTGGTCCTGACCGGCAGCGCCAACCTCGCCCGCTCGGCCCACAACCCCTGGACCGCCCCGGAACGCGCCCGCCTGATCCGCGCCGCGCTGCGCGAAGCCGGGCACGACCCCCGCCGCCTGAGCGTGCACCCCCTGCCCGACGAATTCGACGCCGCGCGCTGGGCCGCGCACGTGCAGGCCGCCGTGGCCGCTGCCCTGGACCGCCTGGGGCCGCGCCCGGTCGTCCTGACCGGCTTCGAGAAGGACGCCAGCAGCAGTTACCTGCGCTGGTTCCCGCAGTGGCAGGCCGACCCCGTCCCCCCCCGGACCGCCGACGGGACGGGCGTGCTGAATGCCACGGACCTGCGCGCCGCGCTGCTGGGCAGGGGAGAGGTGCCGCCCCACGTCCCACCAGCTGTGCAGGCCTTCCTGCGCGACTTCCTGCGCAGCCGCACCGCCGCCCGCCTGAGCGCCGAGTACCACGCCGTGCAGGCCACACGCGCCTCCCTGAGCGGCACGCCCACGCCCCGGCACGAGCGGCTGGACCTGCACACCGACCCGCACACGGTCTGGCTCGCGCGCCGCGACGGCCTCATCGGACGCGGCCTGTGGACCCTCCCCGCCACCCCCCTCCTGCCCGGCGACCCCCCCGCCCAGGCCACCGTGTTCGCGCACCCGGCCCGCTCGCCGGTCTGGCCCACCACCGCGCACGTCGTCCGAGTCGCTGCCCCGCCGCCCGGCACGCGACCCGTCCCGCTGGCCGCCGCACTGGCCCGCCCGCACGCCTTCTTCGAGGATCACCACGTCATCCTCTGCCGGATGCTGGAGGCGGGCCGCAGTCGTGCGTGAAAGGCATGGACTGTCCATCAGCCTGCCTGAAACGTGCCTGTGATGGGCGGGGGGCATGATGCCTTTGTCCTATTCGGCGGGTCGGGCCGCTTGACAGGCCCGGCCAGCGCGCCGCAAGCTGCCCCTGACTTTCACAATTTCGCCCCTACTGACTTCAAGGAGGTCACCCATGCCCTGGACCCGAGACGAGATGGCCGCCCGCGCGGCCCGTGAACTGCAGGACGGCTACTACGTGAACCTGGGGATCGGCCTGCCCACCCTGGTCGCCAACCACATTCCCGAAGGCGTCAGCGTCATGCTGCAAAGCGAGAACGGCCTGCTGGGCATCGGGCCATTCCCTACCGATGAGCAGGTGGACCCCGACCTGATCAACGCCGGGAAGCAGACGGTCACGGCCCTGCCGGGTGCCAGTTTCTTCTCCAGCGCCGACAGTTTCGCCATGATCCGGGGCGGGCACGTGAACCTCGCGATCCTGGGGGCCATGCAGGTCAGCGAGCGGGGCGACCTGGCGAACTGGATGATTCCCGGCAAGATGGTCAAGGGCATGGGCGGCGCGATGGACCTCGTGGCGGGCGTGCAGCGCGTGGTGGTCCTGATGGAGCACGTGGCGAAGGGCGACGCGCACAAGATCCTGCGCGAGTGCGACCTGCCGCTGACCGGGCAGGGGGTCGTGAACCGCATCATCACCGACCTGGGCGTGCTGGATGTCACCCCGGACGGCCTGAAGCTGGTGGAACTCGCGCCGGGCGTGACGCTGGACGAGTTGCAGGCGAAGACTGGCGCGGCTGTCCACGCCTGAACCGCTCCCCCCTCGGCGCCCCTCGTGTCCCGGTGGATGCGGGGGGTGTGTCGTGAATCCCACCACACCCTAACGACCGTTTGTTAGACTGTGGGCAACAATGACCCAGCCAGACACCAGCGCCCCCCCGGCGCCCCCCACCCGTAGCGCGTGGCAGGACGCCCTGGAACGCCTCGCCACCGACCGCCTGACCGTCCACGCTGGCGGCGGCTCCAAAGCCCAGCAGCGCCAGCACGACAAGAACCGCCTGACCGCCCGCGAACGCATCCGCCAGCTTCTCGACGACGGCATGCCCTTCGACGAACTGATGACCTTCGCCGGCTGGGAGATGTACCAGGACGTCGGCGGCTGCCCGTCCGGCGGCACCGTCACCGGGATCGGCCAGATTCAGGGCCGCCCGTGGATGATCATCGCCAACGACGCCACCGTGAAGGCCGGAGCGTTCTTCCCGATCACCGCGAAGAAGGTCATCCGCGCGCAGACCATCGCGCTGGAAAACCACCTGCCGGTCGTGTACCTCGTGGACTCGGCAGGCGTGTACCTGCCCATGCAGGACGAGATCTTCCCTGATCAGGACGACTTCGGGCGCGTGTTCTACCTGAACGCCCGCATGAGCGCGCGCGGCATCCCGCAGATCGCCGCGATCATGGGCAACTGCGTGGCCGGCGGCGCGTATCTGCCCGTCATGTGCGACACCCTGATCATGACCGAGGGTTCGGGCCTGTACCTCGCCGGGCCCGCGCTGGTGAAGGCCGCCATCGGGCAGGTCGTGGACAGCGAGGACCTCGGCGGGGCCAGTATGCACGCCTCTATCGCCGGCACCGTGGATTACAAGGAACCCGACGACGCCGCCGCATTAAGGCGCATCCGCGCGCTGGCCGACCTGTACGCGCAGGGCGAAAGCGCCCCCTTCGCCAGACGCCGCAAGGAAACGCTGCCTGCGCCGGAACGCGACCTGACCGACCTCGTGGGTTTCGACGGCAGCAAGACCTACGACGTGCGCGACCTCATCACCGCCCTGGTGGACGGCGGCGAGTTCCACGAGTTCAAAGCCGAGTACGGCGAGACCCTCGTGTGCGGCTTCGCCCGCGCGGGCGGGTACCCCGTGGCGTTCGTGGCGAACCAGCGCACCGTCATCAAGAAGAAACTCAAGAGCGGCGGCGAACCCGGCCTGCGCACCCGCATTGAGGTCGGCGGCGTCATCTACGGCGACAGCGCCGACAAGGCCGCCCGGTTCATCATGGACGCCAACCAGGCCGGCGTGCCCCTGGTGTTCCTGAGCGACGTGACCGGCTTCATGGTCGGCCGCGACAGCGAACAGGAAGGCATCATCCGGCGCGGCGCGAAACTCGTGAACGCCGTCAGCAACACCGTCGTGCCCAAGATCACCATCATCACCGGCGGCTCCTTCGGCGCGGGGAACTACGCCATGAACGGCAAGGCGTACGCGCCCCGCTTCCTGTTCGCGTGGCCCAGCGCCAAGTACGCCGTCATGAGCGGCAACGCCGCCGCCAAGACCCTCATGGACATCCAGCTCGCCGCCCTGAAACGCGCCGGAACCGAGCCCGACGACGAGGACATCCTGCGCCTCTACGACGAGGTCAAGAGCAAGTACGACACCGAACTCGACCCCCGCTACGCCGCCGCCCGCCTCTGGGTCGACGAGATCATCGAGCCCAACGACACCCGCGACCGCCTGATCCGCGCCCTCGAAGCCTGCGCCCAGAACCCCCACCAGGACGAATTCCGCGTCGGCGTGTTCCAGGTGTGAAGCCGTTAATGGTTGAAGGTTGATGGTCGAAAGATCACCCCCTTCCTCCATCACCTATCAACCCCTCCAAAGGAGCCCCCCATGACCAGTACCCTGAACCGTCCCGACGCCAGCAATCCGAACACGCAGCCCATGAACGACGAGCAGCGCACGATCATCAGCGCCCTGAAGTCGTTCCTGAAGAACAAGGTCGAGCCGGGCGCGGCCGAGCGTGACCAGACCAGCGAGTTCCCCATGCAGATCGTGCGTGAACTGGGCGAGATGGGCATCATGGGCGCGCAGACGCCCGAGGAGTACGGCGGTACCGGGCTGGACACCGCCACGTTCGCGATGATCATCGAGGAGATCGCCGCCGTGGACGGCAGCCTGTGCCTGACCGTCGCCAGCCATAACAGTCTGTGCCAGGGTCACATCCTGATCGGCGGCACCGAGGCGCAGAAGCAGAAGTTCCTGCCGGCCCTGGCGAGTGCCGAGAAGCTGGGCGCGTGGGGCCTCACCGAGCCCGGCAGCGGCTCGGACAGCGGCGGCATGCAGAGCAACGCCAAGGAGCAACCGGACGGCAGCTGGATCCTGAACGGCAGCAAGAACTTCATCACGCAGGGCAGCGTCGGCGGCACGTACGTCATCCTGGCCCGCACCGACCCCGCCCGCCCCGGCAAGGGCAAGAACGACGGTATCAGCGCGTTCGTGTTCAACCGCGACGAGGTCACGGGCTTCAGCATCGGCCGCAAGGAAGACAAACTCGGCCTGCGCTCCAGCGACACCGCGCAGCTGATCTTCGAAGACATCCACCTGCCCGCAGACGCCCTGCTGGGCGAGCGTGGCAACGCCTTCAAGGACGTCATGAAGGTCCTCGACGGGGGCCGCGTCGGCATCGCCGCCATGGGCCTCGGCCTGGGCCGCGCCGCCTTCGAGTACGCCGCCCGCTACACGCTGGGCCGCGAGCAGTTCGGCAAACCCATCGCCACCAACCAGAACATCAGCTTCCGCCTCGCCGACATGGACACCAAACTCGAAGCCGCCCGCCTGCTGATCCGCAAGGCCGCCGACCTCAAGGACGCGGGCATGAACTTCACCGTCCCGGTCGCCCGCGCCAAGCTGTACGCCACCACCGTCGGCGTCGAAGCCTGCGACGAGGCCATCCAGATGCTCGGCGGGTACGGCTACATCAAGGAGTACCCCGTGGAACGCATGTGGCGCGACAACCGCCTCACCCGCATCGGCGAGGGCACCGACGAGGTGCAGCGCCTCGTCATCAGCCGCGACGTGCTGAAACGCTTCGCGGACTGAACCGGGGGGCAGGGGAGGGGCCGGGGGTCATACGGACTGCCGTCTGTTTCGCTGACAGATCGGAACACCACCGATCTGCCAGCTCCACGCCCGGAACCCGTTTTTCTCCTACTCGCTTCGCTCGGATTGAACGGTCTTTGCAGCCCATTCAATCGGAGTCCGTATCAGTCCTCCGGCTCCTCCAGTTTCTCCAGGAACTCGTCGTACAGGTACGCGATCTGATCCGAGAAGCCGTACCCGAACGCGCCAGCGTTCGACACCAGCCGTTCCAGCCGCTTGAAGGGAATGTCCTTGTGGTCGAGGGTCGCCGCGCGTTTCAGGGCCGCCTCGAAGACGCCCTCCATGCTGGCGTAGTTGTTCTCCGGCCAGTCGCCGTACGCGTGCAGGCACAGCACGCCCGCCTCCACGTAGCGCAGTTCCGCGTCGAGCGCGTCGGCGGGTGCAGCGACCTTCAGGTACGCGCTCAGGGCCTTCTTCGCCCCGCCGACCTTCATGGTCGGAAGGCGACCAGACGTGCGGAACGCCTTTTCCAGTTCGGTTTCCAGTCGGTCCAGCAGGCCGCTGTGGTCGCCCTCCAGCAGCGCGGCCAGCTGGCGTTTGTTGTCGGCACTGGCGCGGTACAGGGCTACGAGGACCTCGCGGAGTTCCGGGGCGTCCATATCATCGAGCGTCTGGCGAAGTTGCGTGAGGGTCAGGGCCATGCCGTCAGTGTAAATAGGTTGTGGGAGTGAATTGCATCATATTGCCATTCCCTAGTGGGTGGCTTCAACAGCAAATCGCAACCTCTCTGTGCTCAAAAGCGAACGTGTTGTCAAGTGGCGATCCCTCAGGTGCTGCCAAATGCACTCCATCTTATGCCGGTTATCTTATTGACCGCCTATATACCAAACTTCGCCTTCGGTCATGTATCTCAATTCAGGCTCTTTCTTATCTGGAAATATCAGTTTAAACATTGCCATATATGATGACACTCTTCCGTCATCTGGGTATGTGTCAACCGTAGTGGATTGTATATCTTTAATATAAACACGGAATCCATCATTTGGCAATTCATTTGCGTGTTTTCTGAAGAATAGGGCGATCCCCGCCATGGCATCCGATATTAAAGCGCGGACCGGGACACGATCTACTAAATCAATATCACACAGAACTGAATTCGATCCAGACAACCTGTCTAATTCAATGGATATAATACAAAAATGCAATCTGCCTCTGTGAACTTTGCAAAGTTCGTATACAGAACTATCCGTCATTGATGCTATGTGATCCATACCGCATATATATCATGGAAAATTTGTTTTTTCAACAGACAGATAAGCCTATATTTGGCGATCGACTTGTATATCTGTGCTGATTTTGCATGATTGAGTAGGTACTCGCTGTGGATTCGTCCGTTGCTTTCTCGGTAAATCCTCCTAGAATGGCTTTACGACCTCGTTGCTTCACGGTTATGACGCGATCCATACTGGCGGACTACTTAACGGCTGGCGGGTGCGACAATCAGTCATGAAATCCGGAAGACTGTTGGGGGTGGGGGCGGCGCTGGTGCTGGGCGCGTGGGTCCTCTCGACCAGACGCGCCGCCTCGTATGCCCGGCTGCATCCGGAGTTGCGCTCTCCGTTCGTGCGCTTCCGCTCGCCGCCGTTCTCGCCGGGCGTCGTGGCGGTTATGGGGGCGATGCAGGCCCGCGCGAAGGCTCCCGCGCTGCCGGACGGGGTGGAGGTCGAGGAGCGGCGTATTCCCGGCCCGCCCGGTGCGCCGGATGTGATGGTGTTCGTGTACCGGCCCCCCAACCTATCGGCGAATGCGGCGGCGATCCTGAACATTCACGGGGGCGGGTACGTGACCGGGTCGGCCGCCTCGTACCATCCGCAGAGTGCGGCGTACGCACGGGAATTGGGCGTGGTGGTCGTGGGTGTCGAGTACCGCCTCGCGCCGGGCACGCCGTTCCCCGGCCCATTGGAGGACTGCTACGCGGCGCTGACGTGGATGGCGCGGGAAGCAGAGGCGCTGGGGATCGACCCGGCTCGTATCGCGCTGGTCGGAGACAGTGCCGGGGGCGGACTGGCCGCCGCGCTGGCGCAACTCGCGCACGACCGGGGCGAGGTCAGGCCCGCCTTTCAGCTGCTGTACTACCCCATGCTGGACGACCGCACGGCCCTGGCGAACACTCACGACGAGCGCGGGGAGTTCATCTGGCGGCCCGCGTCGAACGTGCTGGGCTGGACGTCGTACCTGGGCTGTCCGCCCCGCCTGGACAGTGCCCCCGAGTACGCCGCGCCCGCCCGCCGCGAGAGCCTGGAAGGCCTGCCGCCCGCGTGGATCGGCGTGGGCACCCTCGACCTGTTCTGCCCGGAAGACCGCGAGTACGCCCGGCGACTCCAGCAGGACGGAGTGCCGTGCGAGTACGTGGAGGTGCCCGGCGCGTACCACGCCTTCGAACGCTTCGCGCCGGACTCGGCGGTGGCCCGCACCTTCACGGCCTCCGCCCTGAACGCGCTGCGGCGGGGGCTGGAGCTGACGTGACGGTCCTGCTGCCAGACACTTGTCAGAGTCTGTCAGATGCGGGGCGCCCGCGCCTGTTCGCCGGGGGCGGGACGTTTGTCTGGAGTGCGTGCTGCACGGCGCGGCGGGTGTGAGTCCGGGGTGTGAACTCTTCGTAAGCTTCGTGCCATCTCTGTCAGGCTCTGGTCATTACACTGGGAGGCATGAAGGGCCTGCGAGAATTTGTTGACTGGCTCCGCGAGGTGCTGAAAGGCAGCCCGCAACCGCAGCCGGTGCCGATCCCCGTGCGCGTGCGTGATCGCCGCTAGGGGCCTCCTGTTTCCCGCTCCCTCCTCACGGACACTTGACCGCTCACCCGCTTCCGGGTGGGCGTTTTTCATGCGTTGGTGGGGTGGGGCAGGGGCAGGTCGGTGTGCGCGGCGCTCATCGGATTCCGGCTATTTCATCAGCAACCTGCAACGACACCGGGTTGCTGACTCCACGCCCGGAACCCGTGTTGCTCTCACTCGCTCCGCTCGGATTGAATGGCTGTGCAAGCCATTCAATCGGAGTCCGTATCAGGCGCTATTCTGCGGGGCGTGGCTGACGGCGATCATGGCATGAGTGAACTGCGCGCACTGGTGACGACGCGGCCCCCGGCGGAAGTGGAAGGCATCGAGCGGGCGTTCGTGTTCGCGCGGGACGCGCATGACGGCGTGACCCGCAAGAGCGGCGAGCCGTACATCACGCACCCGGTGGCGGTCGCGGTGATCCTGGCGCGGCTGGGGATGGATACCGACAGCATCATGGCGGGGCTGCTGCACGACACGGTCGAGGACGTGGAGTACGTGACCTTCGAACTGATCGAGCAGCAGTTCGGGCCGGACGTGCGCCGCATCGTGGAGGGCGAGACGAAGGTCAGCAAGCTCTCCAAGCAGGGGTCGCAGGCGGCCGAGGTGAGTGACGCCGGGCGGGACGTGCAGGCCGAGAACCTGCGGCAGATGCTGATCGCCATGACCGGCGATATCCGTATCATCGTGGTGAAACTCGCCGACCGGCTGCATAACATGCGCACGCTGGGCAGCATGCGGCCCGACAAGCAGCAGCGGATCGCGCGGGAGACCATGGACATCTTCGCGCCGCTCGCGCACCGGCTGGGCATCGGGCAGATCAAGTGGGAACTGGAGGACCTGAGTTTCCGGTACCTGCAACCCGACGAGTACGAGTACCTGCAGTCGCGCCTGCGGACCCGGCAGGAGGAACGCGACGCGCTGATCACCCGCGCCGTGAAGGAACTGCAGGAGGCGCTCGAGGACGACCTGGAACTGCCCGAGTGGGTGGCGGACATCGACATTGCCGGGCGCAGCAAGCACCTGTGGAGCATTCACAACAAGATGCAGCGGGAGGGCAAGGCCCTGGAGCAGATTTTCGATCTGCTGGCGATCCGGGTGATGCTGACCCCGCGGGACCTGATCGTGCCGCCCGGCACGGACGACGTGCGCCGCGAGCGGGCCGAGGCGACCCGCGAGAAACGCATCTGCTACCACACGGTCAGCATCGTACATTCCATGTGGACGCCGTTGCCGGGGCGGTTCAAGGATTACATCGCGGTGCCCAAACCCAACGGGTACCAGTCGCTGCACACGACCGTGATCAGCCAGAGCGGGCAGCCGATCGAGGTGCAGATCCGTTCGCGGCGCATGCATGAGGTCGCCGAGTACGGCGTGGCCGCCCACTGGATGTACAAGCAGGGCAACCAGCTGGCGCAGAAGGACCGCGAGAACTGGATCTCGCAGCTGCGCGAGTTGCAGAACGAGATCAACGACGCCTCTGATTACATGGACGCCGTGAAGACCGACATCCTGTCGCAGCGGGTGCGGGTGTTCACGCCCAAGGGACTGGCGATCAGCCTGCCGTCGGGCAGTACCCCGGTGGATTTCGCGTACCACATTCACACCCGGATCGGCGAGACGACCGTGGGGGCGCGCGTGAACGGCAGCATCGTGCCGCTCTCGTACCGGCTGGGGAACGGCGACATGGTCGAGATCGTCACCAGCAAGAACGGCCACCCCAGCAAGGACTGGCTGAACTTCACCGTGACCCGCAGCGCCCGCGCGAAGATCCGGCATCATTTCCGGCAGCAGGAACGCGACGAGGCCCTGCAACACGGGCACGACCTGCTGGAACGCTACCTGCGCAAGCGGCAGCTGGCCGTGCGGCAGCTCATGCGCACCAAGCTGCTGGAGGACGCGACCAGCCGACTGCTCGGCACCCGCAACCCGGACGACCTGTACCACGCGCTGCACGCCGGGAAACTCACGCCCAGCGCGGTGGGCCGCGTGCTGTCGCCCCGGCTGGCGCAGGAGCAGGCGAGCGCCCCGGCGCGCCGCGCGCCCGTCCCGAAAGCGCCGGAACCGGGCGGCGTGTTCGTGGAGGGCTTCACCACGAACACCAAACTCAGTCAGTGCTGCAACCCCATCCGGGGCGATCAGGTCATGGGGTACCTGACGCGCGGGCGCGGCGTCAGCGTGCACCGCATCGACTGCCCGAACATGATCCGCCTGCTCAAGGACGAACCGGAACGCTGCGTGGCGGCCAGCTGGGACGCCGGGACGCCCGGCACGACCCTGGTGGACCTGGACGTGATCGGCCCGGACCGCGCGGGCCTGCTGGCCGACGTGCTGGGCGTCCTGGCCCGCGAGAAACGCAGCCCGACCAAGGTGGAGGCCGTGGTGGGCATGGAGGAGGTCGCCGTGATTCACCTGCGCCTGCCGGTGCTGGGTAACACCGACCTGGAAGCCATCCGCCGCGCCATCCTGACCGTGGACGGCGTGGACGACGTGGTGCGCGTCGGCGGCCGCAAACGCAACGGCGCGGGCAGCTGACCCGCGCGGGCCTGCGCGCTAGACTGACGCGGATGCCATTCAACGTACCGAGGGCCGCCCCGCCGGAGGGCCTGTGCCGCTGACGCTGCTGCCCGACCTGGGCGACCTGCTGCGCCTGCACCCGCAGTTCAACGCCGGCACGCTGGTCGAGGCGCTGCGGCACCTGGGCGCGCCGGGCGTCCTGTGGGCCAGCAGCCCCGACCCGGACCACCCGCTGCGGGACGCGCTGCCCGCCGCGCGCCTGAGCGTCACGGACCTGCCGCTCGCCGACTGGGCCTGGGCGGACGCCGAGTACGAGCAGCTGACGGGATTCCTGAACCAGTTCCCGCAGGGCCGCGAGCGACTGCGCGCCGCTGGCCGCGCCGGGGCGGCCCTGGCTGAACTCGTGACGGCCCCGTTGACCCTGAGCGGCGCGCTCGACCCGGCATTCATGGCGCGGGTGCAGGAGCAGACGCTGGCCGTGCAGGCCGCGCTGGATGAGGGGCCGGGCACCCGCTGGCGGGAGCGCCGCCTGAACGAACTCGCCGCGCAACTGGAAGGGCAGGGGGGCGTGCTGCTCGCGCCGCTCGACGACCTCCCGGACCTCCTGACCCGCCTGAGCGGCGCGCAACTGCCGGACCTGACCGCCTTCCAGCCGGGCGAGACCAGCCGCCTGCGCGCCCTGGCCGACCGGGCGTGGCAGCTGAACGAGACCGACGACCTGAACGGCCTGCTCGCCGCACTGCACCGCGAGGCGGGCGACCGGGTCACGCCCCGCGCGGAACTGGACGCCGCCGCCGCCGGCATTCACCTCGCCGTGGGCGACCTGCCCGGCGCCCGCGCGCTGCTGGAACAGGCCGCGCACGCCCTGACCGACGACCTGCCGCGCAGCCTGCCGGGACTGGTCCTGGCGCGACTGGGGCAGGTCCGCGACGCGCTGGGCGACCGTGAACTGGCGCAGCGCACCTACCGCGCCGTGCTGGCCCTGAACCACGCGCCGCAGGTGGCCCGCGACGCCGCGACCGCCGGCCTGAACGAAGCGTTCCGGCTCGAACTGACCTGACCGGCTGAACTGTTCCTCGGCGCGCCTGTCCTCAGCGGACCCGTTCCAGCCAGTGGGCGCGCACGTCCAGTCGTTCGGCGTGCAGGGCGTGCGGCTCGCCGGTCAGGGTCACGCCGAGCGGGTCGGCCAGGGTGTTCACCCGCACCTGCGCCAGGGCGCGGCGCAGCGGCCACGCGCGGTGCTCGATCCGGCCCCGGTACACCCGCCCGGCCCGGTCGGCCGAGAACAGGTTCAGCCGGTCGGTCAGCCACGCCTCCAGAGAATCGGCGGGGACGGTCAGCGGCTCCCCGGTCGGGCGGTACGCCCCGGCGAAGCGGCCCCCGCCCGGCGTGCCCGGCGCGAGCAGTTCGCTGGCGTACCGGGTCACGCCTCCCTGGCGGTCCACCCACATGCGGCTGTGCCGGTACGGCAGGTGGAAGAAGGTGCGGGCCAGCGCCGCCGCGAGTGGCTGCGTCACGTCCAGGCTGTAGAACCACACGCCGGGCTCGCCGTTCACGGTCACGTAGGTCCGCAGGTTCAGTTCCGGGAAGGCGCTCAGGCCCGGCACGTCCGGCACGTGCAGCGGCGCGACGCCGTCCATCCGGAACGGCACCACCCCCAGGTACGCCTGACCGGCGCGGGTGTCCAGCTGCACTCCGCGCGGCAGCGTGCGTTGCAGCGCCTGCGCCGGGACGGCCCAGTGCAGGAAGCACAGGTCATGCCACTCCATCCGCAGGACGGGCGGACGGCCGGCAGCTGGGGGTGTCACGGCAGGGCGGCGGGGCCAGGGGTCCATACGCTCAGCAGACCACGTTCCGGGCCGTTCCCGTGTCCCGCTGCCGGGACAGGGGAGCCTTCATGTGAGTTCCGGCAACCCTGACCCAATGCCGGGTGAACCTGCTCTTGGGACGGCTGTCATGTCCGGCCCGGCCGCAGCCCGTAGGCTGCTGATCGTTGCACTTCCCTCCGGCCGGGCGGCCGATTCTTCCGTCTTCCAGGTCCGGCCGGCGGTTCTTCTCCACCCTTCTCCTCTGCAGTATTCACGGCCCCCCTTTCCTACTTCGCCCCACCGACTTCCCAGGAGGCACCACCATGACCATGAACAACGAAACCGTTCTCGATAAACTCCAGTACCTGCTCGGCACGCTGCGCGACGGCGAGAAGGGCTTTGCCGACGCCGCCGAGCACGCCACTGACCCCCAGCTCAAGACGCTGTTCACGGAACGCAGCGCCCAGCGCACCCGCCTCGCGGCTGAGGTCGAGGCGCACATTGCCCGTCTGGGCGACAAACCCCGCGAGGGCGGCAGCGTCGGCGCGGCCCTGCACCGCACCTGGCTGAACGTCCGCGACGCCCTGACCGGCCGTGACGACTACCAGGTGGTCGCCGAGGCCGAGCGCGGCGAGGACGTCGCCGTCGAGAACTACCAGGACGTGCTGAAGGAAGCCGACCTGCCCGCCGATATCCGCACCTTCGTGGAAGGGCAGTTCGCGCAGGTGAAGGCCAGCCACGACCAGATCCGTGACATGAAGCACGGCATGCAGGCCAGCTGAACATATAGGTTGTTGACTGACATCTTTCAGTTTTAAGCTGCATGCTGGCGAGTGCCGTCCCAGACGGCTAAAATCCGCTCCATTTCTCTTTCCAGCTCAAAAAGCCGCACCCAGCCGACAAATTTCATCCTGACCTGACCAGCCAGTGCACCCCAGTCGGGCCAAGAGGTCTCCTCTTGGCCCGACGCTGTTTGGTCAAGGTGCTCAACATGGCAGAGGAAGAAGCAGGCCACACTCAGGCACAGATAGCGTAAGACGCCCAGTTTGGTCTTCTGCCCGAATTTGCCGAAGGCAAATCGGCTCTTGAGTGTTTTGAACAGCGCTTCAATCTTCCAGCGACGTCGACCGGTCTGCCGGGCCGTCTGAGGCGTCCGTTGCCTGGAGGACACGATGAACCGCTGTTCCCGCTTCTCTCCTTTCTTGGCGGGCAACCAGACCCAGTACAGCCACAACTGGAGGTCAGGCAGGCCAGCAAGCGTGACTGGGCACTGTTGGCGGGTGATGTCTTTCAGACGTTGCCCTTCTATGGTCCTGCGATCCGCTCGCATGCCAATGGTGAAGTCCAGGCCCAGGTTCCGAACACCGTGCATGAAGGCCTGGCTGCTGAACCCTGCATCTGCAAGCAGATGCACGTGTTTGGTGCGTGTGCGCACCTCGGATGGGAGCTGCCGGACGAGCCGGAGCGCCAAGTCCGTCGGTGAAGGCGAGCCTTTCCCGCGCCAGATCTTGAAGCCCCAGGGGAGGCGAAGGTCACCACAGCAGATGTAGAGCATGACGACATGGAGGCCACGAACACTGTTCAGGGTGTGGATCCAGCCATCCAGTTCAGCGAACGCGCCGTCCTTTGAGATGGAGGTCGTGTCAACGATGATCTCGACGAGCGGTGGACGCCCCCGGCGTCCACCGAGGTTGTCCTGGAAGGTTCGCAGGGCATGCTGGCGGATGGTTCGAATGAGGGTACGCAACGACCAGTTCTGGTAGTTGAGGAACCGGCTGATGGCGCCCGGGGACTTGGCGGTGGACGCATGGAAGCGGGATATCCCAAGGGCTTCAAGGAAGCAGCTGAGCACTACCTGCATGTTGTCTCGATGCTGCTTTCGGGGGCAGGCAGTCAACATGTCAGAATAAAGCTGTCCAGCACGGTTGATCTTCTGTTTCACACCCTCATTCTGAGGTCAGAAGCCGTGCTGGACGTCCTTTTCTAAAACTGAAAGATGTCAGTTGACCGTATCTCATAGCTGAACAGCGCCCCCACCCGTAACAGGTGGGGGCGCTGCTGGCGGTACCGGTTCAGCCGCGTTTGCGGCGGCGCAGGCGTTCCATGGCAGAGTCTAGGCTCAGGCGCATGCGTTCCAGGGCCTGGGCGAGGTCGCCGACCTCGTCGTTGCGTTCGGCCTTCACCGGGCGGGACAGGTCCCCCATGCTGATGGCGTCCGCAACCCGCACGAGTTCCTCGATGGGCCGGACGACCAGTCGTGCGGCGCGCAGCGCGAGGTACGCCGCGATGCCCAGCGCTAGCAGCGACACCAGCAGCACCAGCGCCAGCGTGCGCCGCAATGCGGACTCCTGCGCGCCGTTCTCGACACCCACCGCGACGGTGTACAGCACGTCGGCGTTCTCGGCGGCGCGGCCAGTGGTCACCTCGCGGCGCGCGCCGTCCTGCACGACCGTGACCTGCTGCACGATGAAGTTCACGCGGGTCACTTCCTGGTTGGCTACATCGGCCGCCTGCCGTTCCAGGCGTTCGATGTCGTTCTGTGTGCCGCCCATCTCCTTCATCTCGGCGGCCTGCGCCGCGAACACGTCGGCGGGGCGCAGGTCGGCCTTGAACGCCGAGCGGCCGCGGTTTTCCAGGATGAAGTCACTGACCTGCGCGTTCAGCAGGTTGTTCACGGCGGGCGTCTGACTCGTGAAGTACCGCGAGCCGTCCCGCAACTCGACCTGCACGAACCCCACGCTGGAGTTGTTCACGAGTGCGTCCAGCTGCGGCGGGATGCTCTGGTATCCGCGTGTCGGGTCGATGTTGCTGGCGACGGCCACCGCGATCGCCTGCGCGTTGCGCTGCACCAGCGACTGCTGCAGTCCCGGCAGGGTCAGGGCCAGCACGCCCAGCGTCAGCGCGCTGCTCAGGCCCAGCGGCACGAGCGCCCCGACGGCCATGCGGCGGCCCAGGCTGCTGCGCCGCTGCGCGCCCACCTCGTTCAGGTCCGCGACGGGCGTGACCACCACGGAATCCATGGGCCGCAGCTGCACGTCCGGCGCGGCGTCCGGGGTGGCGGCGGCCGGCATGCTGAGCGCCCCGGTAAAGTCACTCCAGACGTCCGCCTGGGCCGGTGCGGCGGGCGCCGCCGCGACGGGGTCCATGATGGCCGCGCTCCCTGCCATGCTGCCGCCTGTCATACCGCTGCCCGCCATGCTGCTGCCCGCCATGCCGGTGCCTGTCACGCTGCCGGTGGCCGCGCCGGACGGCTGACCGAACGGGTCGCTGCCTGCGGCGGGTCCGGCCTTGGCGGTGGGCAGCGGCGCGAACGGGTCGGCGTCCGGGACGACCGGAGTGGGCGGCGCGAAGGCCAGTCCGGGCGTGAATTCGCCCATGTCGAGCACCCCGGTGGCCGGGACGGGCGGGGACTGCCATGCGTTCTGCCAGTCGGCGGTGTCGGCAGCCGGCGCGAGGGGCGCCCCGAACCCCCCGAACGGATCGTCGGCGCGCGGGACCGACGCGGCGCTGTCCTCCGGGAATTTCACTTCCGGCCAGATGGCCGAGGCCCGCAGGTCCGCCATGTCCTGCGACGCGGTCGGCTGCGGGTTGGTGGGCGCCATGAGCGTGTCGTCCGGCGCGGCCGGGAACGCCGGGCTGGGAGTGGCCGGGCGGGCGCTGCCGGGCGCGACGCCCTGGAAGGGTTCGCTGATCAGGCTGGTCTCCTCGCGGACCTCCTCGAGCGAGACGTTCGCCCCGACCGCCTGGAACATGCTGAGCAGTAGCTCGGCGCGGGGACGGCCCGTGGGTTTCATCAGGCGGCCCGAACGGCGCGCGCTGAGCCGCTGGGCCTGCTCGCCGTTCAGACCGAACCGTTCCATCAGCTGGTTTTCCAGGACCTGACGCATGTTGTCGGCGACGGGCTGCCGGATCACGACGGTGTACTTCATGACGGTTCCTTGTTCGTGTTCATCGGGTGGGACCTCCGGCGCGGCGGGGTGAAACGGGCAGTGTGATACGGACTCCGGTCGAAAGGGTTGCAGAACCTTGGCACCCGAGCGGACTCGCAGAGCTCCTTAGAAGAGAGAGCAGAAGAGCGAGCAGGAGAGAAACGGGTTCCGGGCGTGGGGTCGACAGCCCGGCGCCCTGGCGGGTGGAGGGCGAAACAGACGGAATCCGTACGAGCCGGGCCATGCAGCCCCGGGCGTGTCCTGGACCGCGTATCGGGCCGGGAGGCCACCACCGACGGCCAGGAGAGCGGCAGGGACGGGGTCACGTGATCCCCCGGTCACGCAGATTGCGGGCGAACTGCTGGACGCGCTCCGGCGTCAGCTGCCGGGCCAGTCCGGACAGCAGCGCGCTGAGGGTCGCCTGTTCACCCAGTTCGTCCAGGACCTCGTCCACCATCACCTCGGCCATCGGGCCGACGACCGGCATCAGGCACTGGATGACCACGTCGGCCGTCTGGTCCGTGACCTGCTGCTCGCGCTGCGCGGCGCGGTTGATCCACTGAGCGGCGGCGTTCAGGCGTTCGGTCACGTCCGGGACGGTCAGCCCGGCCAGCCGCGCGACCTCCGCGATGTCCCGCACGCCGTCCACGTGATGCATGACCCGCCAGACGGTGTACGGCAGGGGCGTGCTGTCGTTCAGGCCCTCGGGCCACTGCGGGGCGCTCACCGGGCTTCCAGGCCGGCGGCCATCCACTCGGGCCGGTCACGCAGGTCCGTGACGGGCAGGTCGATCAGCCGCTGCCCCAGCCGCGCCAGGGTCGCTTCCAGGGCCGCCACGAGCGCCGGCCGGAACTCGTTGACCGTCACCTCGTCGTCCACGCTCAGAACGCCGCCGCCCAGGTGCACGTCCTGCGCGAAGGGGTCCAGGCAGGGGTGCTGCTCGGCCAGCCGGATGGTCACCTGCCGCCACGTGGCGTCGAGATTCACGGCCCGGTGAATGCGGCCCAGCAGCTCCTGCCAGAAGGCCAGCAGCGCGTCCCGGTTCGCCTCGGTGTTCTGCGAGTACACCTGACAGGTCGCGCCGGCCAGCGGCAACGCGCCGCCCAGCACCCGCCCGGACGACCAGAACGAGCAGTGCGGTCCCGAGATCAGCAGCCCGTGAAAGCGTTCGCGTTCCAGCGCCGGGCGCGGGTCCGGCCACGCACCGGGCAGGGCGCGGGCCTGCGCGGCGCGGGTGGACCACAGCAGGTCACTCAGGCTGGGTGACAGTTCGGTCAGGCTGACGCTGGCGCGCGGCAGTCCCTGCGTGGCGGCCGCCCACCCCAGGCCCTGTCCGGCGCGCGTGAAACCGCCCAGCAGCGTGCCGCGCGTCCAGACGAACCGCGCCCAGCGCGGCCCCTGCCACGCGTCGAAAACGCCGCTGAACTCCTGGGACTGCCGGACGGCGAGGTCGGCGGTCACTTCCGTCCAGGGATAGTGGTCGGTGCTGATGCCGGTGTACACGGCCGCGTCGGCGGGCACGGGAACCGGGTGGTTCAGCGTCAGTGAGGGAAGGGGAGTAGGCTCTGGCATGAAAGTTCCGGTATAGACGTGTCGAGGCTGGCTTCAGGATGAGGGACACCGTTATGGATACCTCATCATGACACCCCTTGTCGTCTTACGTGCCGCTTACATGTGTCGAAAAAGTCACGTTCAGGTCGCTCTCCGGCCCACCTGACCACAGGGCGCCGCCCGCGACCAGGGATGGTCAGCGGGCGGCGCGGGCATCAGCTCATACGGACTCCGTTTGTTTCGTTAACAGATCGGAACACCACCGATCTGCCAACTCCACGCCCGGAATCCGTTTTTCTCCTGCTCGCTCCGCTCGAATTGAACGGCTTTTTAAGCCATTCAATCGGAGTCGGTATCAGTTCGGTTGAATTCAGCCGAGTTCGGTCAGCAGGGCCTGCACGCGGGCCTTGAGGTCGCCGCGCTCCTGCGGGGCTCCCAGCTGGTGCAGGCCACCGTGGTAGGCGTCGGGATCGCCGAACAGACGCGAGAGCAGCTCGAATTCACGCTGGCTGCGCAGGCTGGCGTCGTCACGGAACATGTTCACGTACTGATCCTGGAAGGCCCACTCGCTCAGCTGACCGTCCAGGAAGGCGCGCATCAGGCGGCGGTACGGCTCGGCGTTGTCGTCCGTGGCGACGCTGCCCTCACCCGCGCGCACCGGGACGTGCTGCTCGAACACCGGCGCTAGAGCCTCGGGCGTGATGTCCCAGTTGTTCACCTCGAAACGCGGCTGGCCGTCCTGGAACAGGATCAGCTGCGGGCTGTGGTGCACCAGACCCGTGCGCTGCGCGACATGGTTGCTGGCCGAACGCCAGTCCACCACGCGGATGAAGCCCACGGGCAGCTCGTGGCGTTGCAGGAAGGTTTCGAGCACGCCGAAGCCCTGCATGGTCTTGTGGCAGGTGCCGGCCTTGAACACGGCCGCCAGCGGGTACTCGGTCAGGAACTGATCGACTTCCTCGGGCGTGGTCAGCGGGACAAGCACCTGCGGTTCGTTCTGCGCGGTCTGGGTCATGCCCACAGCATAGCGCCCGCTTTACAAAGCGAAGTGATACCGCTCGCGTTTCCCGGCCCGGTAGGGCGCGCCACCCTGCCTGCCGGGGGTCAGCTCAGGGACCACACGTGCGCTTTCAGGTGGGTCGCGCCGGGGTAGTCCTCGCCGGCCCCCAGGTGCGCCGTGATGCGCCCCGCCCGGCCCGCCTCCTCCAGGCCCGCCCAGGCGAGTCGCTCGAAGGTGCCGGGGGTCACGCCCGCGTGGTTCAGCAGCGCCAGCACCCGCCCGCCCGGCGCGGTCACGCCCGCCGCCAGCGTCATCAGCCGCCCGTAATCCCGCTCGGAACGCCACGTCCCGGCGTTGCTGCGCGCGAAACTGGGCGGGTCCAGGATCACCAGATCGAACTGCGCGCCGCGCCGCGCGAGCCGCGTGAACCACCCGAACACGTCCCCGAACAGGAAGTCGGTGTCCGGGGCGCTCAGGCCGCTCAGGGCGTAGTTCGCCTGTCCCCAGGCCAGCACCTTGCGGGACAGGTCCACGTTCTTCACGACCGGCGCGCCCCCCAGCGCGGCGTTCAGGCCGAACCCGCAGGTGTACGCGAAGGTGTTCAGCACCCGCCCCTCACCGTGCGAGGCGTGTTCGCGCACCCAGGCGCGCGCCGGGCGGGCGTCCGTGAACAGCCCCACGCTCAGGTCGGCGCCGGGCCGGATCAGGAACGGCACGCCGTTCTCCAGCGCCGTGACCTCCGTGCGCGCTTCGCCCCACACGGGTTCCGGGGGGGACAGGTACTCGCGCTCCACGTTCGCCGCGTGCCGCGCCTCGACCGGGCGGCGCTTGAGGTACACGGCCGCCAGCCCCCCCGCGCGGGCGCAGGCGTCGGCCAGCGCGGCCTCCTCGTGCGGCGCGAGCGGCGCGTACAGGCTCAGGATGCCGGCGTCCCCGGCCACGTCCAGCGTGAACAGCCCGCCCGTCTCGGTCTGGTGCGCGGCGCGGTACACGGTCGTGCCCATGGACGGCAGGTACGCCCGCGCCGCGAACAGGCCCGGCAGGGCGCGCAGCGTGCCGCCCAGCGCCCCGTCCAGGGTCAAGGGCGACCGCCCAGAATCCACCACGTGGCGGCCGTGGCGACCGCCGTGACCATCCAGAACCGCATGGTGACGTGCGTTTCCGGCCAGCCGACGTCCGCGTGCTCGAAGTGATGCTGGATGGGCGACATCTTGAACACCCGCTTGCCGCGCGTCTTGAACGACACGACCTGAATCACGACGCTCAGGACCGCCGCGACCGGAATGATCGCCGCGAGCGGCAGCAGCCACACGTCCGCGTACAGCACGTACGCGCCGGCCGCCACCGCGCCGATCGCGTGACTGCCCATGTCGCCCATGAACACCCGCGCCGGGTGCGCGTTGAACCACAGGAACCCCAGCAGCGCCGCCACGAGCAGCGCACTGACCGGCGACAGCGCCAGCAGCGGCAGCAGCACGATGATCGCCACGCCGCTCAGCAGGCCGTCCAGTCCGTCCGTGAAGTTGAAGGCGTTCACGCTGCCGACCATCACCAGCGTCAGCAGGATCACGTCGGCGACCGGCCCCAGGCTGGGCAGCAGTTCATGCGAGGCCAGCGGCGCCGCGAAGTACGCGAACACCAGCGACACCACGAACTGCAACGGGAACTTCTCACGGGCCAGCAGTTCCGTGCGGCCCCGCCCGGTCATACGCGAGCGGATCTTGAGCAGGTCGTCGATTCCGCCGATCACGCCCATCGCCAGCGCCGCGAGCATGATGATCAGCTCGCGCGGCCCGCCGGCATTCCCGGTCAGGTACAGCGGGAAGAACACCAGCGCCGCCGCCAGCACGAACGGCACGCCGCCCGCCGTGGGCGTGCCCTCCTTCACCAGGTGCGTCTGAGGGCCGTCCACGCGCACCTTCTGGCCCCAGCCACGCGCCCGGCTGACCCGCACGAACAGGCCCACCAGGAACCACGAAAGAATCGCCGTGACGACCATCATGGCCGCACCACCCGCACCGCACGCAGAACATTCATCTCAACCGTGGAGCCTACCACGCACCCGGTACGCTCCCGCCCACCCCGGCCGCACACGTCCGCGGCGATCAGTTGGCGAGGTAACGGATGAAGTCGCGCATGTCGTTGGCGCAGGTGGGCGCACCCTGCGCGGCGCTGCTGCCGGTCACGGTCCGCAGGACGCCGCTGTCACTCAGGAACAGCTGGCTGACGCGGTACTTCACGCCCGCCTGCTGGTAGTCGTACGCGGCCAGCACGCCCCAGCTACCGGCGCGGTCCACCGGCTGCGTGACCACGTTGCTGACGCTGCGGCCCAGCGACGACTGGAGTTTCAGCGCGAAGCTGCGCGCCTCGTCCGGCGAGGTGAAGGTCGGGAACGCCTGACCGTGACGCTCCTCGCGCAGCACGCACTCGCCGCGCGCGTCGATCCAGTAGTTCGCGTCGCCGTTCTGGGGGGTCCAGCCGGGCATCGGAACGATCAGCGCCGTGGCGTGGCCGAGGGACAGGGTCAGGACGCTCAGGATCAGGAGCGCGGCAGGGGAGAGGCGGGCGCGGGGCATGATGCCTCCGAGCGTAGCAAACCCATTGTGGCAATCTTGACCAGATTCTCATCAGGCCTCCTGCAAGAGTGCAGGACTACGGTGGGCGAATGCGCCGCGAGTGCTTCCAAGGCATAGTGAAATCGAGGGGTCAACGGCTCCTGCTGGGGCATGACAGCATGTGAGCCATGGATGCCTCCACCAAACAACGCCTCCTGCAGCAGGAATTTGAAGCGTTGCACCCGTGTACTGGGGGCGAACCATGGGCGCCCCCTGAGCTCCTGATCCCTGCATCCCAGGCCCTTAAGTTTCTCCGGCGACTGGCGGAATTGGATATCGCTCTGCTCTATGGCGTCGACCTGCTTGAACTTCAGCCCGACCATTCAGTCCTTGTCAAGGACACCCGGCAGTTTGGGAAAGACCGTGCTCTGGGGCTTACGGAAGCGGCGCGATTCGTTCAAAGTCACCTGGGCACGTCTGAGGCGATGCTGTTCTCGTATGACGTATCGGATGACGTCCCATGGAGCGAAAGGGCTTCCATCCTGCGTGCAAAGCCCAGTCTCCGTGCTCAACTCACATCAGAGAACCAGGTACACGTGACCGTCACGGGCGCCGCCGCCCTTCAAGCAGCGGTGGATCTGGTCTGGCATCACGTCCGACTCGTGCAGGTGAGTGTCGTGCGTGGCGAGACACTGGAACTCACAGGCGATTCAGGCCGTTACGAGCAACTGGAGCAGACGACAGCCTGGATCCGTGACGTGCTGACCGGAATGCCGGATGGGCAGTTCTGCCTGATGGGAACGATGTTGTCATACACGTCTCCACTCCCTGAAGACCAGTGGCTTCTCCCATCCGATCTTTCACGGACGTGACTGTCGCCGGAAGTCTGTTCAGTATCCGCCCGGTGCGCGGCTGGGCGGCTGGGTGACGCGGCTTTCGCGCGGCCGTTCCGGTCGGCCCGTCAGGTCAGGGACCGCACCCGCGCGGTCAGTCCGGCCTTCACCGCCGGCCACTCGCCGGCCAGCACGCTGAACACCACGGAATCCCGCGTGAACCCGTCCGGACGGCGCTGGTAGGCGCGCAGCACGCCCTCCCGCACCGCGCCCAGCCGCGTCATGGCCCGCAGGCTGCGTTCGTTGCGGGCGTCCACCTTGAACTGCACGCGCCCCGCTCCCAGCACCTCGAACGCGCGGGTCATGAGCAGCAGTTTGGATTCCGGGTTCACGGCCGTTCCCTGCGCGGCCGGCAGCAGCATCGTGCCGATCTCGGCCCAGCCGTCGGCGGCGTTCACCTCGCTGAAACTGATGCGGCCCACGGCGGCGCCGGGCCCGTCCGGGCCGTTCAGGTGAACCGCGAAGTTCACGCGGCGCGGCAGGGCGTTCAGCTCGGCCACGTGCGCCGCCCAGCCCGCCACATCCGAGGTGACCGGTCCGCCCCGCGCCAGGAACCGCAGGGTGTCGGGTGTCGCGCCGGCACACAGGTCCGCCGCGTGTTCCTCGCGCAGCGGCCCCAGGGTCACGGCCCGCCCGGACAGCACCGGCGCGCGCAGCCACTCCGCTTCTGGCAATGGCGCTTCCGGCAGCGGCGCGGCGGGAGGCGTCATGGGATCAGGGTCGGCCGGGGGAACGTTCACGCCGCCCATCGTAGCGGCCCCTCCCGCCGCGCTTCCGGGTGCAGGTGCAGACCACTGACCGCGTCCCCGGCGCGCGCTCAGCCCCGGTGGTACGGTTCCCCGGCGCTGATGGTGCTCGCCCGGTACAGCGCCTCGGCCAGCACCACCATCGCCAAGTCGTGCGGCAGGGTCAGCAGGCCCAGGCTCCACAGGGCGTGCGCCGAGGCCCGCAGTTCGTCCGTGTGGCCGTCCGGCCCGCCGATGGCGAAGGCCAGTTCGCCCACGCCTCCGAGCGCCTGCGCGTCCAGGTACGCGCTCAGGGCCTCGCTCGTGAACTGCTGCCCGCGCGGGTCGAGCAGCACCAGCGGCGCCTTCCCGGCCGCGCGGCGCACCGCCTCGCTCTCCAGCGCCTGCGAGCGGCCGTTCACGCGGGTCACCTGCACCTTGTGGTAGCGCCGCAGCCGCTTCTCGTACTCGTCCCAGCCGGCGCGGGCGTAGGCGAGTTTCGGGTCTCCGACGGTGATCAGGTGAAGGCGCACGCCCGCCAGGGTACACCCGCGCCCGGCCGGAATCCGGAGTCCCGCACGGCGCGGCGCGCTCCGGCCCGCTAGACTGTCGATCATGAAAGGCCCGACGATCCTGGCAGCCCCCCGGTGGCCGACCGGTCCGGCAGGGACCGCGTGAACTACGCGGCGACCCTGGCGGTCCTGGCGGTCCTGGCGTTCTGCTTTCCGCTGACCGTGCGTGTCGGCTCGGCGGTCGGTGTGCCCGAGGCGGTGTCCGTGTCGGTGCTGGGCGCCGTCCTGACCTTCGGACTGGCGACGTTCCTGGTGCGCTGGCAGGTGAACCGCCACCGTGTCCACCTGGACCGGCTGGCCGCCGCGCGCGCCCAGGTGGCCGCCGACCCGCAGAATCCCCGTTCGTACTTCGTGGCGGGCGAGCACCTGGGCAGCCTGCTGCTGCGCCTGGACCGCCGCCGCGAGGCCGCCGAGGTCATCGACCGGTACGCCCGTCTCGGCGGAGCCCGTGAATCGGAAATCGTTGCGCTGCGTGAAGCGCTGTCCAGCGCCGAGCGCCGTCAGCGCCGCGCCCAGAGGAGGGAAGCATGAAAGCCTACAAGGGCGTCGTGGAAAACGGCGTGGTCGTCGTGATCGGAGGCCGCCTGCCGGAAGGCACGGTCGTGACCGTCACCGTCGGGGAGGGCGAGCTGCTGCGCGCCCGCATCACCAACGTCCTCAAACGCCCGCGCAAGGTCAAGGTGCGCCTGAAACCGAACACCGGACTGGCCGCCACCTTCAGCGAGCAGGCCACCCGCGTGGGTGAGCAGGCCAGCAGCGCCGCCGCCGAACTCGGGCAGGCCGCGCTCGGGTACGGCCGGGGGCCGCGGGTCGCCAATGACTGACCCCCACCCGGATCAGCCCCACCCTGATCAGACGGACACGGATCAGACGGACGCCGACCTGTCCGGCGCGGACGGCACAGACGGGACGCTCACGCTGGACGCCGCCCCCCCGGGCATCCCGGACGGCGCGCGCGTGTGGCTGGTCCCCACCCCGGTCGGGAACCTGGGCGACATCACCCTGCGCGCCCTGGAGGTGCTGCGCGCCGCCGACGCGGTCGCCTGCGAGGACACCCGCCGCACCGGGGCGCTGCTGACGCACCTGGGCATCCGCAAGGCGCTGGTGCGCCTGGACGCGCACACCATGCGCCGCGCGCCGCAGGTCCTCGGGAAGTACCCGCGCCTGGCGTACGTCAGTGACGCCGGCACGCCCGGCATCAGCGACCCCGGCGCGGAACTCGTGCAGGCGGCTGTGGCCGCCGACATTCCCGTCGAGGTGCTGCCGGGCGCCACCGCCTTCGTGCCGGCGCTGGTCCTGTCGGGCCTGCCCGGCGGGCGCTTCACCTTCGAGGGCTTCCTGCCGCGCAGTGGCCGGGAACGCAAGGAGCGCCTGTCGGCCATCGCGGCCCGCTCCGAGACCAGCGTGCTGTACGAGAGCCCCCACCGCCTGCAGGCCACGCTGCTGGACCTGGCGCAGGCCTGCGGGGAGGGCCGGGCCGCGAGCGTGACGCGGGAACTCAGCAAGCGGTTCGAGGAGACGGCGCGCGGCACCCTGAGCGAACTCGCGGCCCATTTCGGCGGCGCGGTGCGCGGCGAGATCGCCGTGGTCGTCGCGGGCCGCAGCGACGCCGAGGTGGCCGCCGAGGCCGCGCAGGTCGATCACCTGGGGCAGGCGCAGGCCTGGGCTGCCCAGGGGCTGGGGGTCAGGGATATACGTGAGCTTCTCGTTTCGCAGGGTTTGCGTAAGAATGACGCATATACCCTGGCGTTACAGGCGACCGGCACCCACGCCGGCCCCCGCCCACCCGCCGCCCCCGAAACGAGGCTCCCATGACCGACCAGAACGCCGCTCCCGTCCCGTCCTCCCTCAACCCGGAACCCGCGCACCCCAACCCGCAGGGCGTCCGGCGCGTCGCCGTCCTGACCAGCGGCGGCGACGCCCCCGGCATGAACGCCGCCATCCGCGCGGTCGTGCGCACCGCCTCCTCGCAGGGCATCGAGGTCGTCGGCGTGCGCCGCGGCTTCTCCGGCCTGCACCGCGGCGAACTGCACCTGCTCGGCCCGCGCGACGTGGCGAACACCATCCAGCGCGGCGGCACCATCCTGCTGACCGCCCGCAGCCACACCTGGCGCACCCCGGAAGGCCGCGCGCGCGGCGCCCAGCACCTGCGCGACTGGAACGTGGACGGCCTGATCGTCATCGGCGGCGACGGCAGCTTCCACGGCGCGCACTACCTGCAGCAGGAGCACGGCATTCCCGTGATCGGCGTGCCCGGCACCATCGACAACGACCTGTACGGCACCGACCACACCATCGGGTACTTCACGGCCGTCGAGACCGCCCTGGACGCCGTGGATAAACTCCGCGACACCGGCGCCAGCCACGAACGCATCTTCGTGATCGAGGTCATGGGCCGCCACGCCGGGCACATCGCCCTGGACGTCGCCGTGGCCGGAGGCGCCGAGGAAGTCTTCATCCCCGAGGACGCCAAGGACGTCAGCTGCGTGCTGGACGTCGTCAAGCAGAGCGTCGCCAAGGGCAAGACCGGCAGCATCATCATCGTGGCGGAAGGCTACCCCGGCGGCGCGCAGGGCGTCGCGGACGCCATCCAGGCCGGCACCGGCATGGAAACCCGCGTGAGCATCCTGGGTCACATCCAGCGCGGCGGCAGCCCCGTCAGCAGCGACCGCGTGCTCGCCAGCCGCCTCGGCGAGGCCGCCGTGTACGCCCTGATGGAAGGCCGCAGCAACGTCATGGTGGGCCGCCAGAACCACGGCATCACCTTCATTCCCCTGAACGACACCTGGGAGAAACGCAAGGACGTCAACCGCGACCTGTACCGCTGCGCCAAGACCCTCAGCGTCTGACCGACGCACACAGAGGATAGAGGCACCGGGGTAACGCCCTCCGGTGCCTCTGCCCTGTACCTCTGAACGCCGGTCGTGCGGCCGCTCATACGGATTCCGTTTGTTTCGCCGACAATCCGGAACTTCACCGGATTGCCGGTTCCACGTCCGGAACCCGTTTCTCTCCTTCTCGCATCCGCTCGGATTGAACGGTCTTTGCAGCCCATTCAATCGGAGTCCGTATCAGCGGGCCGGGGCCTTGACCTTCACGGTGGTGCTCAGGGTGGCCTTCGTGCCATTGAGCTTCATGACGTACAGGTTCGCCTCGCGGCGGTCCCCGACGCTGTTGAAGGCCACGGTGCCGGTCAGCAGGCCGCTGTAGGTGCCCTGGCGCACGGCGCTCTGCACCTGCTCGCGGCTGGGCACGCCGTTCTGGGCGGCCTTCGCGGCGGCCAGGATGCCGCGCAGCGCCACGCGGGCCGCGTCGTAGCCGAACACCGCGAAGCCCTGCGGGGCCATGCCGAAGGTCTTGCGGTACGTCGCCGCGAACGCCCCGGCGCTGGGCAGCGACTCGACCGGCGCGGCGGTCGTCGTGTAGTACACGTCCCGCGCGCCGGGCCCGGCGATCTTGCTCAGTTCGCTGCTGTCCAGGCCGTCGCCGCCCACCACGGGGATCATGACGCCCGCGCCGCGCAGTTGCCGCAGGAACACGCCCACCTGGTTGTACACCCCGCCGAAGTAGATCACGTCGGGTTTCTGGAGTCGGATCTTGGCGATCACGCCGGAGAAGTCCGCCTTCTCCTCGGTGCCCTCGCTGGCCACAACCTTCACGCCGGCCGCCTTCAGGCTGCGTTCCACCTCGCGCGCCAGTCCCTCGCCGTACGCGGTCTTGTCGTTCAGGACGTACACCTTCTTCGCTTTCAGGGTCGAGCGGATGAAGCTGGCCCCCGCCGGTCCCTGCGCGTCGTCGCGCGGCACGATGCGGTTGACGTTCTTCAGGCCGCGGTCCGTGACCTGATTGGCGGTGCTGGCCGAGTTCACGACCGCGACCCGGCTGGCCTGCAACGCGGCGGTGGCGGGGATGGTCACGCCGCTGTTCAGCGCGCCGACCACCGCGAGAATCTGACGGTCCGCGGCGATCTTGCGGGCGGCGGCGGTGCCGGTGGCGGGGTCAGCCTGATCGTCGAAGGCGACGAGTTGCAGTTTCAGGCCCAGTTTCGCGAAGGCGGGCGCGGCCTCGTTCACGGCCAGTTGCGTGCCGTTACGGACCTGCACGCCCAGGCTGCTGAGCGACCCGGACAGCGGGGAGAGCGTGGCGATCTTGATGGTCTTGCCGGCGTTCTGGGCGCTGGCGCCGGACCCCAGCAGCAGGGCGGCGAGGGTGACGGTCATTCGGGTGGTAGCAGACATGTGGGACTCCTCGTGCCGGGGGCCGGAAAACCGGGCCGGTCCAGGGCACGAGGATAGGCGGGGCAGGCGCGTCCGGGGCGGGATGTCCAGCCAGATAGGCCCGCGCGCCCCCCGGGGCGTCTACACAGGTGCGCGGGCTCCGGCCGGCGAGAATGCAGAAAAGACCCGTCCCAGCCGGGCATGGCAGGGACGGGTGTGGGAGGGACGGGCTTGGAACGGGCCGGGAGGAGCGGGGGAGGGTCATACGGACTCCGATTGAATGGGCTGCAAAGCCCGTTCAATCCGAGCGGATGCGAGAAGGAGAGAAACGGGTTCCGGACGTGGAGCTGGCAATCCGGTGAAGTTCCGGATTGTCAGCGAAACAAACGGAACCCGTATCAGCCCTTGACGGCCCCGGCGGTCAGGCCCGAGACGATGTTGCGCTGGAACACCAGCACCAGGATGATCAGCGGCACCGTCACCACGATGCTGGCGGCCATGATCTGTCCCCACGGCTGGTCGAACTGCGTGGCGCCCGAGTAGTTGGCGATCACGACCGGCACCGTGCGGTTGGTGCTCGTGAAGGTCAGCGCGAACAGGTACTCGTTCCAGGCGTTGATGAAGGCCAGCAGGCCGGTCGTGACCAGCGCCGGCATCATGACCGGGAACAGCACCAGGAACAGCGTCTGCAGGGGGCTGGCGCCGTCCACCAGCGCCGCTTCCTCCAGTTCGCCCGGAATGTCGCGCACGAAACTGGTCAGCACCCACACCGTGAACGGAATCGTGAAGATCAGGTACGACAGGATCAGGCCCAGCGGGTTGTTGTACAGCCCCAGGTTGTTGATCAGGGTGTACAGGCCCGAGAGCACGGCGATCTGCGGGAACACGCTGACCGCCAGGATCACGTACATGACGATGGTCTTGCCCTTGAACCGGAAGCGTCCCAGCGCGTACGCCGAGAACGCGCCCAGCAGCAGGCTGATGGCGACCGACCCGACCGCCACGATCAGCGAGTAGATCAGGCCCCGCTGGAAGCCGGGGTTGGCGAACACGTCCGCGTAGTTGCCGAACGTCGTTCTCGCGCCGATGAATTCCAGCGGCGTGAGGAACAGGTCGCCGGGCGAGCGCAGGCTGGTCAGGACCGCCCAGAAGAACGGGGCGAGCAGGTACACGCCGATCACCAGGACCAGCAGGTAGAAGCCGGCGCGTTGCAGGTAGTACAGGGTGGGGTTGGTGTTTTTCAGGTTCATGGGGTCACCTCCTGGGAATCAGTCGAACTTGACGCGGAAGGCGGTGACGTACATCACGACGATCACCATGATGATCACGAACACGGCGACGCTGACGGCGCTGCCCAGTCCCAGCAGCTGGTTGTCGATCAGCGCCTGCCGGGCGTACCCGGTCATGCTGGTGCTGGCGGCGTTCACGTTGCCCAGCATCACGGACATCACGTCGAACACGCGCAGGGCGTCCAGGCTGCGGAACACCAGCGCGACCAGCAGCGCCGGGCGCAGCAGCGGCAGCGTCAGGCGCCAGAACTGCGTCCACTTGCTCGCGCCGTCCATGTCGGCCGCCTCGTACATGTCGCTGGGCAGGCTCTGCAACCCCGCCAGGATCAGCAGGGCCATGAAGGACGTGGTCTTCCAGACGTCCACGGCGATCAGGGCCCAGATGGCGCTGTCGGTGTTCGCCAGCACGGCCTGTCCGCCCAGCAGGCCGCGCCCGATCAGACCGAAGGAGTCGTTGTACAGGTACGCCCACATCTGCGCCGACACGACCGTGGGAATAGCCCAGGGAACCAGCATGGCGGTGCGCAGGAATCCGCGCCCCTTGAAGGCGCTGTTCACGACGAGCGCGATGATCATGCCGAACACGGTTTCCAGGAACACGGACACCACCGTGAACAGCAGGGTGTTCTTCACGGCGCCCCACCACTTGGGGTCCTGCAGGAAGCCCAGGCCGATGCCTTCGGGCGTGGTGAACCAGAAGTTCCCCAGCCCGATGAAGGTCCGCTGGTCCGGGCTGGTCAGGTTCGCCTCGAACAGCGAGAAGTAGATCGTGCGGTACAGCGGGTACCCGGCGACCAGCGCGATGGCGATCAGGGTGGGCAGCAGCAGCCAGATGGCCGTCCGGGCGCGGGCCGCCTCGATGCCCCGTGTCTTGACGGGCGCGGCAGAAACAGGAGTCTTGACGGTCATGGTCGGGTGGCCTCCTTTGGCGCGGAACTCAGAAGCAGGTGGGCAGGGCCGGGAATCAGACTGGACGGGGATGTGCGTGCTGGCAGTGTATGACTCCGCGCGGCGCCCGACGGTTAACCGTCTGCCCATCAACCGGATCCCGGCACGCGAAGGCGGAGGGGAGGCCCAGACTCTGGGCGTCCCCCCCGCTTGGCTCCTCGTACGGTTGTTCGGTATGGTGGTTGTTCGGTGTGGCGGTTGGCGCGGTCTGATCCGGATGTCCAGCTCAGGGCGCGGGGGTGCCGGGGATTACCAGCCGCGCCCCTTGATGCGCGCCAGGTCGGTCGAGAGCTTGGCGACGGCCGCCTGGCCCTTCATCTTGCCGTTCAGCACGTCGCTGACGGCGGTGCTGAAGGCCTGGGAGACTTGGTTGTACTTGCTCTTGGTGGGGCCGGAGGGCCGGGCGACGGCGCTGGTGAACACGTTGTACAGGCTGCCGAAGAAGGGGTTGGCCTTCAGGATGTCCTTGTCCTTGTACAGCGTGGCGATGGTGGGGTTGTAGGTGCCCTCGATGGCGCGGATCTTCTGCTCGGCGGGGCCGGCGAGGTAGCGCACGAGGTCGATGGCGGCGGCCTGGTTCTTGCTGTAGCTGCTCACGCCGAGCTGCCAGCCGCCGAGGGTGGCGGCGTTGCGGCTGCCGCCGCTGGGCAGGGGCGCCACGCCGATCTTGCCCTTGACCTTGGAGTCGTCGCCCTGGCCCAGCGCCCAGGCGTAGGGCCAGTTGCGCATGAAGGCGGCGTTCCCGGCCTGGAAGATGCCGCGCGCTTCTTCCTCGGCGTAGGTGGTGACGCCGGCGGGGCTGATGCTCTTGATCCAGCTGGCGGCGGTGTCCAGCGCCTTGGCGGCCTGGGCGTTGTTGATGGTGATGTTGCCCTTGGCGTCCACGATGGTGCCGCCGCCGAAGCTCACGACCCATTCCAGGGCGTCGCAGGTCAGGCCCTCGTAGTTCTTGCCCTGCCACACGAAGCCGGTGAAGGCCTTGTTGGTCTTCTGCTCGCCGTCCTGGATCTTCTTGGCCATCAGGGCCAGTTCCGTCCAGGTCTTGGGGGGGCTCTTGAAGCCGTACTTCTGGAGCAGGTCGGTGCGGTAGTACATCAGGCCGGCGTCCGTGAACCAGGGCATGGCGACCAGTTTGCCGTTCACGGTGTTCGCGTCGATGATGCCCTTGAAGTGCGCGTTCACCTCTGTGGCCGGCACCTTGCCTTTCAGGTCCACGAAGTGCTGGGCGAGCAGGCCGGGCCACACGACGTCGAGCTGGTACACGTCGATGTCGCTGCTCTTGGCGGCCAGCTGCTGCTGGTACAGGCCCAGGCGGTCGTTGGTCAGGTTGGGGCTCTCGAAGATCTTGACGGTGTTGCCGGTCTTCTTGGCCCAGCGGGCCGCGCCTTCCTTACAGAGCTGAAGTTCCTGACCGACGGCGCCGCAGGCGAGGGTCACGGTGACGGCGCTGGCGTTGCTGCTGGCGGCGATGGCGACGGTCAGGCTCACGAGTGCAATAGCTTTCTTCATGCATCCCCCTTGGTGGGTGCTGGACAGTCCCAGCCCGCTTCCTGGGAAGCGGTTCCACGTGTATTAACTTCAGGTGTACCAAGCGTACATGCCCGGCCCGGCACTGTCAATGGAAACAGTTCCACGGGCGGGCAGGCGGCGGGTGTACCCACTCCTGACGCCACTCCGGAATGGCGGAATCCCTGCTCCCGGCGGCATTCCGGAGTGTTGCGGGGTGCGCCTGGCATTCCTGAAACAGGCAGACCCGCAGGGATTCCAGGCCGAGCGAGTTCCCGAAGAGGGCCGCGGCCGGAACTGAAAGCCGCTGTCACCGCTCACGAAAGCGGCGCCGGCACCCGTCGCGGAATGCCGGCGCCCCTGCCTTATAAAGGGAACGTCTGATACGGGTTCCGTTTGTTTCGTTAACAGATCGGAACACCGCCGATCTGTCAACTCCACGTCCGGAACCCGTTTTGCTCCTACTCGCTCTGCTCGGATTGAACGGCTTTGCAAGCCATTCAATCGGAGTCCGTATGAGGAGTAGCGCCCGGCAGGAGTCCCGTTCAGGCGCGCAGTTCGTACGCCGCGTCGCGGGTGCCGCTGCCCAGTTTGCGCAGCAGGCCGTCCTGCACCAGCCGCCGCAGCGTTCGCCACGCCTGCTGCGTGGTCAGCCCGCAGGCCTCGCGCAGGTCCACGTTCCGCACGCGGCCCCGCTCGCGCGCCAGGGCCAGCGCGATGGCGCGCACCTCGGCGGCGCTGGGGCCGGACTCGTCGCGCGGGGCGCGTGCCGCGCGCTTCGGGCGCCCGGCAGCTTCCGGGGGTGGGGGAGACGTGACCGACGCTGGCCGGGCACCGCTGACGGTGTCTGCCGGTTCCTGATCCGCCAACCCCTGATAGGCCGGTGACGGGGTGGTCGGCGCAACCTCCGGCGCGGGCACAACCGCTTCCGGCGGCGTCTGGACGGCCGGCACGACCCGCTCGCGGCCCAGGGCGCGGCGCACCTCGTCGCTCAGGACATACGCGATGCCGCGCCCCACGCCCGCCTTCACGATCAGGCCGTGATCCTCCATGCCGCGCAGCAGCCTGGGCGTGCGGTCCTCGGGCAGTTGCAGCGCGCGGGCCAGGGCGGCGCGGGTCGCCTCGCCCTCGCGGGCCAGCAGGCTCAGGACGATCAGCACGTCCAGCGACAGCGTCTGCATGTCCTCCTGCTTGCGCGCCACGAACCGCACGAATTCCGCATCGAATCCCGGCGAGTGCAGCGCCAGCGTCACCGAGTCCGGGTACGTGGTGAACTCCGGCGGTTCCTTGCCGTGGCGCAGCATCAGCGAGTACATCTTGTCCACGCCCACCCCGGCCCGCTCGACCAGTCCCAGGCGGGCCAGGACCTCGGCCAGCAGCGGGTTGCGGCGCTTGGGCTGGTGGCGCAGGATGTTCCCCGGCGTGATCCCGCCCGGCAGCCCGCCGGGGTTCATGATCTCCAGCCGGTCCGGGAAGTGATGCACGTGCACCGCGTCCCGCAGGCGGTAATCCCGGTGCGTCAGGGCGTTCAGCAGCGCCTCGCGGTACACCGCCTCGTCCTGATCCCACACCTCGATGCGGAACAGGCCCACCTGCACCGGCGTGAAGCGGTTCCTGGCCTGGATCAGCTCGGCCAGCCGGGTCAGCAGCGCCGGAATGGGCCGCAGCAGGTCCTCCCGGAACTGGAATTCCACGTCCGGCGTGTGGTGATGGTAGAAGCACACCTCGGCCTGCGGCACGTGCGCCCGCAGCGCCGCCGGCGTGCCCGCCAGCAGGATCGCGGCCAGCGTGGGCCGCAGCGCCCCGCCACTGGGGACAAGCAGCCCCAGTTCCTGAAGGAAATCCAGGTCCGGCAGGTTCGAGGCGCTGGCCCGGCGTCCCAGGCCACGCAGCCGCGCGACCTCCGCCGGGTCCAGGTCCGCCAGGGACGCGTCCGGCGGGACGACCGCCGTGAAGTCCTGATCCGCGACCGGTTCGGCCTCGCCCGGCGTGACCGGCACGAGGTGCGCGCCGTCCCAGGCAATGACCGATCCGTCCGGCGCGGCCAGCACGTAGGGTCCCTGCGGCACGAACACCGCCAGCACCCGCGCGCCGCCCGGCAGCCGGTGGTGCTGCACGTTCACGGTCAGGCGGCCGCCCGACAGTTCGAAGATCGCGTGCGTGACCATCAGCGGGTGCAGTTCGCCCGCGTCGCGCACCGTGCCGGGCGGCAGGTCCAGCACGTCCACGCCCACCAGCACCGTCCCGCCGCGCGCGTTCGCCAGCCCCACGGCGTAGCGGGCCAGTTCCTCGGGAGAGACGTTCAGCGGCAGGTGAATGCACGTCGGCCCGGCCGGAGGCAGCACCCCCAGCGGCGAAATGGCGTCAGCAGCGTCCAGCGTCACAATCGGCCACTATACATCGCCCGGCCCGGCCAGGGTTCCCGCCCCCGCACCTTTCCCGGCCGGGCGCAGCCACCAGCGTTCCACGCGCACGCCCCCCACCCCGGACGCCGGCAGCCACACCAGGGCCGCCCGCGCGCCGCTGCCCCACAGGACCGCCGCCTGCCCGAACGCCCCGCCCAGCGCCGCCACGTCCCGCAGCGAGATACCGGTCAGGATCAGGGTCGGTTCCTGCCAGTCGCCGTCCCCGTTCACGCCGCCGTGCCCAGGCCAGCGGGCCGCCGCGACCCGCAGCCGCGCCTGCGCCGCCCGGTTCGCCGCGCGCCCCTGCGCCTGCCCGGCCGGGTTCCACGCGGTCACGACTCCCCAGCGGGACGCCGCCCAGGCCGGTGTGAAGGCGGGTATCCGCTCGGCGCCCAGCGTCACGGGCTGCGCCGCCGTGCCGTACCGGGACGCCAGGAACGCCGCGCGCAGCCGGGCATCGGGCCGCGCCGCATCGGGCCGGGCGGGGCCGGCCATGTTCAGGGGGCGACGGTGGCGCTCAGGTTCACGATCTGCGCGTTGCGGTACCGCAGCACCAGACTGACCTTCTGCCCGGCCCGGAACGTGCCGCCCAGCACGATGCGGTACCCGGTCGAGGTGTTCAGGGTCAGCGTTCCGGGCACCGGCACGGCCGGCACCACCTGACAGCTCGGCGCGCAGCGCATCAGGCGCGCGCGGCCCACGCTGCTCCAGACGCCCGTCAGTTCGTCCGCCTTGGGAACGGTCAGCGTGCCGGTCAGCAGCGCCCCCCCCTGCGTGGGCCTGAGGGTCAGGGTCCGCGAGGTCGCGGCCTGCGCCGGCAGGGTCAGCAGCAGGGCCGCCGCCCCGCAGATCATTCGCAGTCGTTTCACTCGGTGTCCTCCAGCGCCCCGGCGTCGTCTGACCCGTCGCCGGGCATGTCCGGAGCGTCCACGTCGGTCTTCATGATCTCGCGCAGCACGCTCGTCGCGAAACTGCCGCGCGGCAGCGTGAAGGCGGCCGTGAACCCGTCGTCTTCCGGGGTCACGCTCACGTCCTCCGGGAACACCCGCGTCAGGCGGCGGTCCCCCTTGCGGGACGAGAACATCCCGGCCGACAGGCCCAGCGCGGCCAGCGCCTCCTGCTCCAGCTCTCCGGCGTCCAGGGTCAGGGGCTTGACCTTCTTGCCGAACAGCGTGCCGGTCGCGCTGACCTCGCCCCGCACCGCGCGCGGCGTCTCCTGCGCGGCGTCCTCGACCTGAAACACGCCGCCCGTGTCGTGCTTCTTGGCCATGTCCCCGGCCAGCAGGCCGTCGAACACGCCGCGTTCCAGACGCAGGTTCACGAACCCGTTGAACACCACGCTCTGCAGCGCCGTCGTCAGGAACCGCCGCACGCGCGGGTCCCGCACCCGCGACTCGCCCCGCACGACCCGCAGGCCCTCCTCGGCGTTCAGGCCACCCAGTCCGAAGCGCTGCGGCCCGAAGTAGTTCGGCACGCCCCGCGCCGCGAGGCCCTCCAGCGTCTGCCGGGCCGCGTCCGCCTGACCCGCCGCGCCGCGCACCCGCACCACGAACCGGTTGGCCCGCAGGTGCCCCATGCCCAGCTTGTTCATGTGCCGGGTCACCTGCAACACCCGCACGCCGTCCAGCGCGAAGGTCGGCAGGCGGCCCTCGACCTTGCCCGGCAGGCTGATCCACTGCGTGGTCACGGCGTGCCGGTCCTTCAGGCCAGCCACGCCGATGTCCCGATCCCGCACGCCGATCTGCCCGCCCAGTTCCCTCAGGACGTGCGCGGTCGTGTGCCCGGTCTTCTCGAACTGCACGAACAGGTGCTCGCCCTCACCGGACGGCAGGTACAGAGGAACTTCCTCCACACGGAAATCGCCGGGTTCCTGGCGGAGGACTCCGCCGGTTCCCGGCCCTTCTGTCAGGGCGCGCAGCGCCGACCAGTCAAACACCAGACTCACGATGTCGCTCACCATACCCCGAGTTGGGCGCACTGGAGTGAAAAAACCTGCAAAAGCATGAACGGTCCTTTATCCGGAGCGCGAACGGTGCCCCGTCCGACCGGCTGCCGGAACGGCCCGCCCGTCAGTTCAGGACGCGGCTCTCGGCGCGCGCCGGGGGCGTCCAGTCGGCGCGGAACAGGTGCGCCTCGTCGGCCCGCAGCGGCGCGTACCAGACCCGCACCCCACTGTCCTGCGCCGTGACGGGCAGCAGCGCCTCCTGCCCGGAGCGCAGTTCCAGCAGCGGCGTCCCGCCCGGCCCGCGCACCCGGTACCACGCGTTCAGACCCGCCGGGGACCACCCCGCCAGCCGCAGCGCCCGCCCGGACACGTTCTTCAGGTACGCGCCCTGCTCGGTCACGGTGACGCTCAGGTCCGGCCACTCGGGCGTGACCGTGCGGTTCCAGCGCACCTGGAAGCCCAGCGGCGCGCGCCGGTGCAGCGGCGGAATCAGCAGCGCCCCCAGCAGCCCCGCCCCGCCCGCCAGCAGGGACGCGGCGCCCAGCGGCAGCAGCGCCGCCTGCTCGGCCGCCGGTGCGCCGGGCAGGGCGGTCAGCAGCCCGGCCCCCAGCACCACGCCCACCAGCGGCCACCCGGCCTGCGCCCAGCGGCCCGGCAGGTCCGCCGGGGCCGGCGTGAACGCAGCGGGCGCGAACTCCGAGAGCAGCAGCAGCGCCGCGCCCACCCCGAACAGCGCCGGCAGTTCCAGCAGCGCCGCCAGCAGCAGCAGCGCCAGCCCCGGCACCGCCCACCACGCCTGCGCGGGCCGCAGCGACAGCCGCGCCGCGCGTCCCACCCGCGCCAGCCAGTACACGGCGATCAGGGTCAGGGCCAGCAGCAGCGGCCCGCTCACAGGCCACCCGTCCGTATCATACGGACTCCGATTGAATGGGCTGCAAAGACCGTTCAATCCGAGCGGATGCGAGTGGGAGAAAAACGGGTTCCGGACGTGGAGCTGGCAACCCGGCGATGTTCCGGGTTGTCGGCGAAACAAACGGAATCCGTATCAGGCCCACCACGGACACCCACCCTGGCCGGTCAGGGCCGGTCGGATCACTGCGGCCCCTTGCGGTGACGGCCCAGACCCGCCGCGACCCCCCCGCCTGCGCCGGGCTGCGGTGTGGGCAGCGGCGTCGGCGCCTCCAGGGCGGGCGGCGCGGGCGGCGCGTTCAGGACGCCCGGCTGCCCGTGCCGCGTGACCTCGAAGGCCAGGTGCCCGATCTCGTCACGCAGGATGCCTTCCCAGGCGGTCTTCACGGCGTTCAGGCTGCCGGGCATGGCGAACACCACCGCGCCGCGCACCAGCCCGCCCACCGCGCGCGACAGCATGGCCGCCCCGCCCACCTGCTGGTACGACAGCATCCGGAACAGCTCCCCGAAGCCCGGAATGGGTTTGGTGATCAGGGACTCCACGACCGGCACCGTCACGTCCCGCCCCGTGATCCCGGTCCCGCCGCTCGACAGCACCACCGTCGCCTCACGCGCGAAGGCCACCAGCGCCGAACGGATGTCCACCGCGTCGTCCCGCACCACCCGGTACGCGACCACCTCGTGCCCCCCGGCGCGCAGTTCGCTCAGCAGGTACTGTCCGCTGGTGTCGGTCTCCGGGGTGCGCGTGTCGCTGACCGTGAGCACCGCCACCCGCACGGACTGCGCGCCCGCCGCGCGGTGCGCGTCACTGGACGCCGCCCCGCCCGGCGTCGGCGAGGGCTCGGAGGAGGGGGGCGCAGCTTTACTCAGGTCGGTCATGCCGTCACGATACCCCGCTCCCGGCGCGTGAATGAGGGCCGATTCACGCATCCACCCGGTCGGGGGCGCGGGTGACCCACGGCCGCCGGGACGCGCTCAGCGCCCGGCGTTCAGGACGCTGCGGGCACTGTCCGGCAGCACCGAGCGGTCGGAGGGCCGCAGCTGCGCCCGCGTGCGCCCCAGCGTGAGCGCCATGAACACGTCCGCCTGTTGCGCCAGGAACTCGCGGTAGCCGTCCTCGTGGCCGCTGCGCACGCATTCCAGGGCCAGCAGGTCCAGCTGCCCCTCGAGCTGCCGCAGCGCCAGGAAGCGCGCCGCGCCCGCCCCGCTGTCCCCCAGCGTCCCGCCCAGGTCCGGCAGTTTCTCCGGCCAGCGTTGCAGCAGCCGGGCGGCGCGGCGCACGTTCGGGTCCTCCAGGGTCAGGGCGCAGGCCCGGCACGGCTGCTCGCGGCTGGCCTCGCCGCACACCGGGCAGGGCCGCCAGCCCTGCTCCTCCCGCCAGCGCCGCGCCCGCGTGATCGCCTCGGCCGCCCGCAGCGCCGCGCCCCGCAGGTCCGGACTGCGTTCGCTCTGCACGCCCTCGACCAGCTGCCGCGCCCGCGCGCGGTCCGGGGCAGGCAGCGGCGCGGGCGGGGGCGCCGTGACCGGCTCGCGCACCGACCCCACACTGAACCGGATCTCGCTGATCGGCTGGTCGGGCATCAGGGCGTTCAGGGCCTTCAGGAAATGGTGACGCTGCATGCTCAGGTGGTGCGCGGTGGCGCTGTCACGGACCTCCACGAACAGCGTGCCGCCCTGCTGCGTGCGCGGCCGGGTCAGGCGCGCGATCTCCGGGCCGACCGCCTGCGGCCACAGCAGGATGGCGCGCGCCCGCTCGATTCCCCGCGCGATGCGGGCCGTGCCCAGCGTGGCGCCCATCAACTCCCCGATGGCGCGCGGTCCGCTCAGGCGGCGCCCCCGTGTCACGCGCCGACCCCGGCCACGGCGGGCAGGTCGGCCGGTTCCGGCTCGGGCGGTTCCCCGTCCGGCCCGGCGTCCGGCGTGAACCGGCCGGACTGCGCCCGCAACGTCAGCGCCGCGCCGGGGGCACGTTCGGTGCCGGTCACGATGGCCTGCGGCACGCTGGCCGCCAGTTCCAGCAGGAACGACCGGCGCACCGGGTCCAGTTCCGCCGAGAAATCGTCGATCAGCAGCACCGGTCGCTCTCCGAACCGTTCGGCCAGCAGCTCCAGTTCTGCGCGGCGCAGCGCCAGGGCCACCGTGCGCCCCTCGCCGCGACTGGCGTACTCGCTGGCCGGGAACCCTCCCAGGGTCAGCAGCAGGTCGTCGCGGTGCGGGCCGGTCACGGTGCTGCCCCGCGCGAGTTCCTCGGCGCGCCGGGCCGCGAGGTCCTGCGCGTACGATTCGGGCGCCGTGGATTCGGTCAGGGTGAGCGTCAGGGGTTTGCGGCTGCCCAGCGCGGCGTTCGCCTCGGCCGCCAGTTCGTTCAGGCGCACCAGCGCGCGGCGGCGGAACAGCATGATCTCGCTGCCCAGGCGCACCAGCGACTCGTCCCACACATGCATGGCCCATTCCTCGCCGCCGCGCAGGGCCGCGTTCCGCTGCGACACCGTGCGGTCATACCGGGTCAGCTGCTCGGCGTAGCGGGCGCTCAGGCGCGACAGCAGCGAATCCAGGAACGCGCGCCGTCCGGACGGCGACCCGAACACCAGCTCGCTGTCCTCCGGGCGGATCCACACGGCGCTGCCGCGCGGCAGGTCCCCGGTCCGCACGCGCACGCCGTCCAGTTTCAGTTGCCGCCGCCCGCGTCCCAGCCCGACCTCCTGCACGCTCAGGCTGCCGCCGCTTTCCAGGTCGGCACGCACGTACGCCTCGGTCTCACCCTGCTGCACCAGCTGTTCCAGGCGGGACACGTCGGTCAGGCCGGTCAGCGCCAGGTACGCCGCTTCCAGCAGGTTCGTCTTGCCGGCCCCGTTCTCGCCGAACACGCCGGTCACGCCCGCCGGAAACGCCAGGGTGAATGGCGCGAGGTTCCGGTAGTTCAGGGTGGACAGCGAGTCGAGACGCACTCCTGCATTCTAGAGCGCCGCCGCCCACTCACAGGGACAGGGGTCACAGGGTCAGGAGTCACAGGGCCAGGGAGCACAGGGCCAGGGCCGGGTGGGGGAGCCAGCCGCGAGAGGGCCAGCCGGGACACTGTCAGCCGGGACACTCTGGCCCGCACGGTACGCTGGAGGCCATGAGCGCCCCCACCTCCACCGACCTGCCCACCCCGGAAGCCCTGACCGCCTTCGGCGCCGGACACCTGCCGGGCCTGATCGGCATCCGGTTCACGCACGCCGAACCGGGCCTGCTGCGCAGCGAACTGACCGTCCGCCCCGAACTGCTCGCCCCGAACGGCTTCCTGCACGCCGCGAGCGTCGTCGCGCTGGCCGACACGACCTGCGGCTACGGCACGCGCATGCTGCTGCCGGCGGACGCCAGCGGCTTCACCACCATCGAACTCAAGAGCAACCACCTCGGCACCGCCCGCGAGGGCACCGTCACCTGCGAAGCCCGCAAGGTCCACGCCGGCCGCACCACCCAGGTCTGGGACGCCGAGGTGACCGGCCCGGACGGCCGCCTGATGGCCCTGTTCCGCTGCACGCAGGCGGTCCTGTACCCGAAACCCACCCCGGCCGGAGGCTGACCTTGCCGCCCGCCCGCACCTTCCTGAACCACCCGGACCCCCTGACCCGCGAGGTCGCCCGCCACTACGCCTCGGGCGCGTTCCTGATGGACAACGGCGACGGCCTGATGTGGTACTCCGTCGAGAACCGCGCCGTCGTGCCGCTCACGGAACGCGGCGGCCTGCACGTCGCCCGCCGCCTGCGCCGCGACCTGAAGCACTTCGAGCCGCGCGTGGACACCGCCTTCGCGCAGGTGATCGCCGGCTGCCGGGGCGAACTGCCGGGCAGCCCCCCCCGCGACGGCGAGTGGATCAGCGACGAACTCGCGGACCTGTACCTGCACCTGCACGCGCAGGGACTGGCGCACTCCTTCGAGGTCTGGCGCGGCGGCGAACTGGCGGGTGGCGTGCTGGGCCTCGCGCTGGGCGGCGCGTTCATCGCCGAGAGCAAATTCCACCGCGTCACGAACGCCAGCAAGGCCGCCCTGATCCACCTCGCCGCGCACCTGCACGCCCGCGGGTTCACGCTGCTGGACGCCCAGATCCAGAACCCGCACCTGGAAACGCTGGGTGTGCGCGAGATCGACAGCGACACCTACGGCGAACTGCTCGGCGCGGCCCTGCCGCTGGACGTCAGACTGTAGGGAGAGTCTGTAGGGAGGGAGTCTGTGCGGCAGCGGCCCGGCGCCCTTCCCCCTAGCCAAATCCTGCCCCTCCCCGCTCCGGGCGCTTACCCTCTGTGCATGACCGCACCCGCGCCCACCCCCGAACAGGCCGCCCTTCTGCGCGTCCTGATCTGCGACGAGATGAACCCCGGCAACCTGAACCACCCCGGGTTCCAGATCGACTACCAGGGCAACATGGACCGCGCCGAGACGCTGCGCCGCCTGCCCGAGTACGACGCCCTGATCACCCGCAGCCGCACCAAGGTCGACCGGGAACTGATCGACGCGGCCGGCCCCCGCCTGAAAGTCATCGGGCGCGGCGGCGTTGGCGTGGACAACATCGACCTCGACTACGCCAGCCTGCGCGGCCTGCTGGTCCTGAACGCCCCCGAGAGCAACAACGTCTCGGCCGCCGAACTGGCCGTCATGCACCTCATGGCCGCCGCGCGCGGCCTGACCCGCAGCGACCGCCTGACCCGCGCCGGCGAGTGGGACCGCAAGTACCTGGGCCTGGAACTCAAGGACAGGACCCTGGGCATCGTCGGCCTGGGCCGCATCGGCTCAATCGTCGCCGACCGCGCCCAGGGGCTGCGCATGAACGTCGTCGCCTTCGACCCCTACGTGCCGGACAGCAAGTTCGAGCGGCTGGGCGTCACGCGCGCCGCCACCCTGGACGACCTGCTGGCTCAGGTGGACGCCATCACCGTCCACACCCCCCTGACCGACGAGACGCGCGGCATGATCGGCGCCGGGCAACTGGCCCGCCTGCGCCAGGGCGCGATCGCCGTGAACGCCGCGCGCGGCGGCATCATCGACGAACAGGCCCTGGTGGACGCCCTGCACAGCGGCCACCTGTTCGCCGCCGGCGTGGACGTGTTCGTGGACGAACCCCCCACCCCCGATCACATCTTCCTGCACGCCCCCAACCTGGGCATCACCGCGCACCTGGGCGCCAACACCGTCGAGGCGCAGGAACGCGTGGGCGCCGAGATCGTCTCCCGCGTCCTCGACGCCCTGCACGGCGACGTCAGCAAGGGCGCCGTGAACGCCCCCGCCCTGGACGCCAAGACCATGGAAGCCCTCGGCGGCTACCTGACACTCGGCGAGAAGCTGGGCCGCATCCTGTCGCAACTGCTGCCCGGCGCGCACGACGTGGAAGTCACCTTCCGCGGCGAGTTCCCCGCCGACCCCGCCCCGGTCGTCACCAGCGTCCTGGTGGGCTACCTGAGCGGCAGCACCGACGAGACGCCGAACATGATCAACGCCCGCGCCCTGGCCCGCGAACGCGGCGTGAACATCGCCATCCGCGAGGAAGGCGACAGCCCCGACTACCAGACCGAGGTCATCGTGAAGGTCACGGGCGGCGGCGACGGCCAGAAGGAACGCACCCGCACCGTCGGCGGCACCGTCTTCGGCCGCAGCCCCCGCCTGACCCGCCTGCGCGACTTCCGCGTGGAACTCGAACCCGACGGCTACATCCTGATCGCCAGCAACCAGGACAAGCCCGGCGCGGTCGCCAAACTCAGCACCCTGCTCGGCAGCTGGGGCGTGAACATCGCCGGCATGGCCCTCGGACGCGCCGAGAAGGGTGGACAGGCGCTGTTCACCCTGACCCTCGACGACGCCCTGACGCCGGGGCAACTCGCGCAGGTCCGTGAACTCGACGTGATCGACAGCGCGTACCTCGTCCGGGCGTAACCCCCACCCCTGCCGCCCGCCCTTTCACCGGGCGGGCGGCATCCGGCATTCACGGGTTCATACGGACTGCCGTTTGTTTCGCCGACAATCCGGAACTTCACCGGATTGCCGGCTCCACGTCCGGAACCCGTTTTGCTCCCACTCGCTTCGCTCGGATTGAATGGGCTGCAAAGCCCATTCAATCCGAGTCCGTATCAGATCATCCGGTGCAGGCGGTCGGCGGCCACCAGCAGCACGTCCCACACGCCACTGAACGGCGGGGCGTACGCGAGGTCCGCGTCGAACAGGTCCTGCGCCGTGCCCCGCTGACCCAGCAGGGCCGCGACCACGTCCACCCGTTTCACGCTCAGGTGGTTGTGCCCGACTAGTTGCGCGCCCAGCAGCCGGCCTGTGCCTTTCTCGCCGGTCAGGCGCACGTGAATGGGTTTCGAACTGTCGTGGTAGCCGGCGTGGTCGGTGCTGGTCACATCCACGCTCACGGCGTCCAGCCCCAGCTCCTGCGCCTCGGTCTGCGTGAGGCCGGTGCGGGCCACGCCCAGCTCGAACGTCCTGAAGATGCCGGTTCCGACCACGCCGGGAAAGCGGGCGTCCCCGCCGGCCATGTTCACGCCCGCCACGCGGCCCATGCGGTTGGCGGGCAGGCCCAGCGGAATGTGCACGCGGCGGCGCGTGACGCGGTGCAGGCTCTCGGTGTTGTCCCCGGCCGAGTAGACGCCCGGCACGTTCGTCTCCTGCCGGGCGTTCACGGCGACCGCGCCGGTCTTCCCGAGCCGCACCCCGGCGGCGCGCGCCAGATCCACGTTCGGCTTCACGCCCACCGCCACGACGACCAGATCGGCCCGCACCAGCCCGGCGTCCGTCTGCACGCCCGTCACGCGCCCGCTGCCGGTCAGGCCCTGCACGGTCACGCCGCAGCGGACATCCACGCCGCCGCGTTCCAGTTCGGCGCGCACCTGCCCCTGCAACTGCGGGTCCAGCATCCGCCCCGCCACCTCCGGGCCGCGCTCCAGCAGCACCACGCTCAGACCCCGCGCCCGCAACGCCTCGGCCAGTTCCAGCCCGATGTACCCGCCGCCCACGATGCACGCCCGACGAGCACCCCGCACGCTCGCCGCCAGTGCCTCGCCGTCCGGAATGTCCCGCAGGACATGCACGCCCTCCAGGTCCGTGTGCGCCCAGTCCGGCCGGACTGGGGAGACCCCGGTCGCCAGCAGCAGCCGGTCGAACGGTTCGCTGACCGTGCGGCCCGACTCCCGGTCCAGGACCGTCACCGTGCCGGCCCGCGCGTCCACGCCCGTCACCTCGTGCCGCACCCGCACGCCGATCCCGCGCGCCCGCATCTGCCCCGGCGTCCGGGCGATCAGATCCCCGAACGAGTCGACCTCGCCGCCGATCACGTACGGCAGGCCGCACGCGCCGTAACTCACGTACTCCCCCCGCTCGAACACCACGACCTGCGCCTGCGGATTGAACCGCTGCGCGCGGCTCGCGGCACTCATCCCGGCAGCCACGCCTCCCACCACTACGATCCTCATGCCCGTAGCGTAGTCGCGCGGGCGGCGCACGACCTACCGGCGGCCTTCATGTGGGCGCAACGGGAACCCGTTTCTCTCCTTCTCGCATCCGCTCGGATTGAATAGGTTTTGCAACCCATTCAATCGGAGTCCGTATGACATCCCTCGTCCGGAGTCCGTATCAGGGGTTCAGTGCCTGCTGCGCGGCCTGGTCGATCAGGGCGCGGGCGATGCTGAAGCGGGGCGGCAGGGTGGGTAGCGCCGTGACCGGGAAGAAGCGGGCGTCCTCGATCTCGCCGGGTTGCGGGATGATCTCGCCGCTCCCGTAGCGGGCGGTGAAGCCGATCATCAGGGAGTGCGGGAACGGCCACGGCTGACTGAAGGCGTAGTGCAGGTCCGTGACGGTCACCCCGAGTTCCTCGGCGATCTCGCGGTGCGCGGCGGCCTCCAGCGTCTCGCTGGGTTCCACGAATCCGGCGATGGCGGAGTACATGCCGGGCGGGAAGTTCGGGCCGCGCGCCAGCAGCAGTTCGGTGTCCGGGCCGTGCCCGCGCGTGATGAGGACCATCGCGACCGGCGCGACCCTCGGGTACGCGGTCAGGCCGCAGTTCGGGCAGAGGCGGGAGCGTTCGTGCGCGCTGTCCTGCATCGGGGTCGCGCAGCGTCCGCAGTAGCGGTGAGTGCGGTGAAAGTCCAGGATCTGCGAGGCGTACCCGGCCACGCCCATCAGCGTGTCGCCCAGCGTCCCGAACGCCGCGCGGACCGGGACGCTCACGTACCCGTCGGGCAGGTCGCCGTCCAGCGCCGCCGTGAACATGGTCCGGCCGTCCAGGCTGCCCAGGCCGCTCGTGTCGGTCACGGGAAAGGGCGCGGCGGGGCCGGTGGGCAACGCCTGCTGCGCGGTCAGGATCAGGCGGTGCCTGTCGAACACGAACCACACGCTGTCCGGGCCGGGCGCGGCGTGCGGGTCACGCCGGAAGGCGTCCGGGAGGCTGGTGGCGTTCACCCGTGTTCCTCCAGTCGCAGCACGTCCCCGAACGGGAAGCCCCCGTCCTCCAGTCCGCCGGGCGGCACCACCCACAGCGTCGGGACGCGCGGGGCCTGCTCGGGGAAGTCGCCGTAGCCGTCGGTCAGGTAGATCAGGACGTCCGGTTCGTGCGCGTCCAGCAGCGCGAAGATCGGGCGGAAGTCAGTGCCGCCGCCGCCCTGCGGGGGTGGGATCTCGCCGCCGGGTGACAGGTTGTGCGGGCCGTACGCCTCGGTGTCCGCGTAGTACAGCGTGGCGCGCACGTGCGGGTACGCGCCCAGCACGCCCTGCACCTCGCCCACCAGCGCGCGCACCGCGTCGTCGTCGACGCTGCCGGAGGTATCCACGGCGATCAGGGCGCTCAGGGACTCGTCGTCCAGCGCCTCCAGGTACAGGCCGCGCCCCACGAAACGCCGGTCGAAGCCGCCGAAATCCACTGGGGTGCGCGCCAGGAACCGCCACAGCTGCGCGCGCCAGTCCAGCCGCGCGGGCGCCAGCCGCATCAGTTCACGGTGCAGGCCCAGCGGGTCGTCGCCCTTCCCGCCGCTCATGGCGTCCACGCTGCGGGCCTGCGCCAGCGCCTGCTGCCACTGCCGCGCCACGTTCGGCGAGGGTTTCCCGTTCCGGGGCGGGACGTCACCGGGCGGGCCGTCCAGCAGGTCGTCGCCGTCCTCGCCGTCCCCGTCGGGTTCGCCGTCCAGGGCGGTGTAGACCTCCTCGACACTCAGTTTCTCCAGGTGCTCGTCCCGCGCGGCCCCGGCGCTGCTGGGCGGCGTGGGCAGCCCGGCGGCCGTGACCATGCCGTTCACGATCAGGTCCGCCGAACGGTTCCAGCGTTTCTTCTCACGCGGCCCGCGCCGCTGCACGTGCGACAGCGCCGCGTGCAGAACCTCATGCAGCAGCAACCCGTCCAGCACGTCCGGCGCCAGCCCGGCCGCCACCTCCGGGTTCACGTACACCCGCTCCCCGTCCGTCCCGGCCGCCGCCACCTCCCGCGACGGCACGAACTCCGCGTGCAGCAGCAACGTCGCGAAAAACGCCGACTTCCCCCGCAGCCGCAACCGGGAGCCGGAAATCAGGCGCTGGAACTCCGGGGTGACGGGAACCGGGGTCATGGGGCTCCCGGTGTTGAAAGTTGAAGGTTGATAGTTGATAGAGAACTGCCGTTTCCATCAACTGTCAACCATCGACCATCAACCCCCATCACATCCCCTCCGTGAGCTCCAGCGTTCCCTGCACCAGCGTGGCGAGGCGTTCGTCGCGGCCGACGAGTTCGGCGAGGTCTGCGAGTTGCCCGATGGCCTGGAATTTGCTGACCAGGGTCGCCACGTACAGTTGCAGCCATTCGGGTCCGGCGTTGTCGGCCAGCCACGTGAAGGCGTGGTAGGCCTCGTCGGCGCTCTTCGCGCGGGCGGCGAGGCCCACGACGGCGGCGTAGCGGACGCTGGGTTCGTCCGGCAGGCGCAGTCCGGCGCCGCGTCCCTCCAGGACGGTGCCGAGGTCCGGTAGTTGCTCGTACAGGCGCACGAAGGCGCTGAATTCCGCTCCGGCGGCGTCCCCGATGGCGGGCGTGGCGTCCAGTCCGGCGCGGTGCAGGCGGGCGGCCATCTCCCAGGCGCGCGGGCTGGGCCACGCGGGCTGCTGCGGGTCGAGGCGCCACAGCAGTTCGGGCCGGAAGGTCAGGAACGCGATGACGTGCTCGTGCAGGCCGCGCGCCAGGGCGTACGCGCGCCACGAGTCGAAGTCCGGGCGGACCGTCAGGTGCAGGAAGCGGTTGGCGAGGGGGGCGGGCATGTCGAACACGCTGGCGCGGTCCTCCTTGCGGTTCCCGGCGGCCCACACGAACCACCCGTCGGGCAGCACGTAACTGCCGACCCGGCGGTCGAGGATGAGTTGCTGGGCCATGCCCTGCATGGTGGGGGGGGCCATGTTCACCTCGTCGAGGAACAGCACGCCCTGCCCGCCGCGCGGCAGGAATTCCGGCGGGTACCAGCGGGACACGCCGCCGCCCTGCCCGTCGGCCTCGGGAACAGGCAGGCCGCGCAGGTCGGTGGGGGCCAGCTGCGAGAGCCGGACGTCCACGAAGTCCAGGCCGTGCCTCTGCGCGACCTGCGCCACGACGCTGCTTTTGCCGACGCCGGGGGGGCCCCAGATCATGGTGGAGAGTTTCAGGTCGCCGGTCACGAGGGCGCTGAGGTACGTCTGAAGTTCGTTCGCAGTGAGGCTCACGGGTTCACGCTACCGCACCGCGCCGCCCGGAACGGTGGGAGCGGTGCCGGGCGGGCCTTGAATGTTCGGGGTGGGGTCGGTGGTACGGCCGCCCCGGCCGGGGGAGGGCCGCTGGGGGGCGCGCGGGCGGGTGGGGGGGGTATGGTGAGGGTGATTCCCTGATGCCCGGCATCCCCTATACTTTCCGCATACTTTGACTCGGTACAAGTTTTCGCCCGTCTCGTTTCCTGCCTGAAGGAGTTGCCCCTTGCTGCCCCTGATCCACCAAGTGCTGTTCTTCGTCTTCGCCCTGATCGCCGGCGGCTTCGGCCTGTGGGGCTTCTACCGTCTGTACCGCCGCGTGGCGCGCGGCGCCCCCGCCAGCGAGGACCGCGCCGGGAACCCCGTCCAGCGCGTGCTGTACGCCCTGCGGGTCAGCCTCACCCAGGAGCGCACCTTCCGCCGCCGCACCACCATCAGCGTGCTGCACTCGTTCATCTTCTACGGCTTCGTGTACTACCTGCTGGTCAACGTCGTGGACGGCCTCGAAGGGTACATTCCCTTCCACATCTACTCGAAGGACAGCCCGCTGCTCGCCGGGTACAACTTCCTGGCCGACCTGCTCAGCATGCTGGTCCTCGTGGGCGTGGTCAGCCTGCTGATCCGCCGCCTGTTCCTGCCCAGCAAACGCGACTTCCGCTTTACCGACAAGACGCTGCTGCACCCGCTGCTGCGGGCCAACTACATCCTGCGTGACAGCCTGATCGTCTCGTCGTTCATCACCTTCCACGTGGGCAGCCGCGTGCTCGGCAACGCCGCCAAGATGACCGAGGAAGCCCGCAAACTCGGCGGGTACGACTCCTTCCAGCCGTTCAGCAGCGCCCTGGGCCGCCTGCTGTTTAACGGCGCCAGCGAGCAGGCCATCGAGGGTTGGCGCATCTTCGGGTACTGGGGCGCGCTCGGCAGCGTCCTGGCATTCCTGGCGTACTTCCCGTTCACCAAGCACATCCACATCTTCATGGCCCCGCTGAACTACGCCCTCAAGCGCCCCGTCGGCAGCGGCGTCCTGCCCCCCATGAAAGGGCTGGAAGAGGCCATGGAGGCCGACGAACCCAGACTGGGCGCCGAGAAACTCGAGGACCTCGAGTGGCCGCGCCTGCTCGACGCGTACTCCTGCATCCAGTGCAACCGCTGCCAGGACGTCTGCCCGGCCAACGCGACCGGCAAGGCCCTGAGCCCCGCCGCGCTGGAAATCAACAAGCGCATGGAACTGAACGTGATCGCGGCGCACCCCAGCCCCTTCACGCTGAAACCCGCACCCTTCGAGGGCGGCGCGGCGACCGGGCACCCCCTGCTGGAATTCGCCATCAACGAGGAATCGGTCTGGGCCTGCACCACCTGCGGCGCCTGCATGCAGGTCTGCCCCGTGCAGGACGAGCAGATGCTTGACATTATCGACATCCGCCGCCATCAGGTCATGGTCGCCGGTGAGTTCCCCCCGCAGCTCCAGACCGCCTTCCGCGGCATGGAACGCGCCAGCAACCCCTGGGGCATCAGCCGCGACAAGCGCCTCGAATGGGCCGAGGGCCTGAAAGTTCCCACCATCGACGAGAACTCGGAACCCGACGTCATCTACTGGGTCGGTTGCGCCGCCAGCTACGACCCCGGCGCGCAGAAAGTCGCCCGCTCCTTCGTGCAGCTGCTCGACAAGGCCGGCGTGAACTACGCCGTGCTGGGCAAGAAGGAAGCCTGCACCGGCGACAGCGCCCGCCGCGCCGGGAACGAGTTCCTGTACCAGACCCTGGCCCAGGAGAACGTCGAGACCCTGAACCAGGTCGCCCCGAAACTGATCGTCGCGACCTGCCCGCACTGCATGAACGCCATCGGTAACGAGTACCGGCAGCTGGGCGGCGACTACCGCACCATCCACCACACCGAGTACCTCGAGACCCTCGTGGCCGCCGGGAAACTCCCACTGACCCAGCTCGCCGAGAACGTCACGTACCACGACCCCTGCTACCTGGGCCGCCACAACGGCGTGTACGACGCGCCCCGCAACCTGATCACCCAGATGGCGGGCGAGGTGCTGGAACTCGAACGCAGCCGCGAGAACTCCTTCTGCTGCGGCGCCGGCGGCGCGCAGTTCTGGAAGGAAGAGGAAGAAGGCAGCGAACGCGTCAGCGACAACCGCTTCCGTGAACTCCAGGCCCGCCTGGACGACGCCAAAGCGGCCAGCGACGAGTTCGAGCAGACCGGCAAGGTCGTCGCCGTGGGCTGCCCCTTCTGCAAGGCCATGATGAATTCCACGCCCGAGAAGCAGAAACGCGACGACATCGTGGTCAAGGACGTCGCGGAACTGATGCTCGAGAGCGTGCAGCGTGCCGACGGCACCTGGCAGCAGGCGGCCCCCACCGGTCCCGTGGAAGGCGCCACGCCGCTGGAGCAGCCCGAGGTGGCCAGCGCCCCGAATGCGCAGATGCCCATGGACCGTACGGGCGACCGCCCCGGCGCCGGAGCCCCGGATGCCGTGGTCGGCGAGACGGCCGCCGCCGTGATCAACGCGCAGCCCGGCAGCCCCGACGCGACCCAGGGCACGCAGCCCGAAGCGCAGGCCGCTCATCCCGAGGCGACCGCCCGCAAGAGCTGGAAACCCAGGGCCGCCAGTGCCGACGACGTACAGCCCACCGCGCCCACCCCGGCCGCCGCACCTGCGCCCGCCGCCGACGCGGCCCCGGCCCGCAAGAGCTGGAAGCCGAAAGCGGCCGACGACGTGAGCGCCGCCCCGGCGGCCCCTGAAGCGGCGGCCGCGACCCCCAGCGCACCGGCTGACGCGCCCGCCCGCAAGGCCTGGGCGCCCAAGGCGAAGGCTACCGGCAGTGACGACGTGAACCCCGCGCCCGTCCCGGCAGAAGCCGCCACCGAGGCTCCGGCCCGCAAGGCCTGGGCTCCGAAGGCGAAAGCGGCCGAACCTGCCGCAGAGGCCGCCCCGGCAACAGCCGAGGCCGCCCCAGTCGAGGCCGTGCAGACCGCCGCTCCGGCAGCGGGCGAGCGTCCCAAGTGGAAGCCCGGCGGCGCGAAAGCGGCTGCCCCGGCCAGCGAGACGCCCGCCGCGCCCGTGCCGACCGACGAGGCCACCCAGACCGCTGTCTCGGCCCCGACTGGCGAGCGGAAGAAATGGGCTCCGAAAGCGAAGGCGGAAGGCGAGCAGGCGGCCCCCACGCCCGCAGTGGCAGTCGCTCCGGCC